>JAYUHK010000156.1:0-15058 GCA_043767025.1 Saprospiraceae bacterium
AATCGGGTTCAATTTACCGAAGAGCGACCATGCGAAGATGAGCATATTTGATGCGTCGGGCAGGTTGTTGAAAGTAATCGAAGGCGATTATGTGAAAGGTTACAACGAGATAAGCATCGAAGAAAGCGAGTTGAAAGCGGCGGGCGTAATGCAGTACCGTTTGGAGACGAGCGACAACTTTGCAGTGAAGAAGATGATAATTACGGAGTAAAAACGTAGTAAGGAATGAAGAAAAAATGAGTAATTCATTTCAGAAGTGTTCCTAAAAGATACGAGAAATAAAGTATCTATATTGCGAAAGCAAAAAACAAAACGCCTCCGACTGGAAACAGTCGGAGGCGTTTGTTTTTTTGGGGAAGTTTGAAACTTTAATTCTTCAAAATATTTGTCGAATTAGAAATAAATTGTAGTTTTGCGATCGGTTTTTTAGAAAAGGGGGATTGGCGCAGTTGGTAGCGCGCTTGCATGGCATGCAAGAGGTCACGGGTTCGAATCCCGTATCCTCCACCCAATCTTTTTTCGCAGTCTGCGAACTGTAAAATCCTTCCGAAAGTCATTCAAGAAAAAATAAATCCGACGTTTTTCTGGGTTATTTGGTGTGGTAATATTCTACGTTAAATATTTTAACTTAATAATTTCTGTATTAATTTACGTAAATTAGTTAAATTGTGCTTTTCTTGCAACCAAATTACGGAATTTAAAGTTTTTACTTCGTAATATTAGCATCAGATAAATTTTTACAAATGAAAAGATTGTTTTTCTCTACAATTTGGGGATTGTTTTTAACAGTAAATTTTGTATTTGCCCAAACTTATGCGCCCAAAGTCGCACAGCCGATGAGCGTGTCAAGCGCAAAACTGCTCGGCAAAACGCCTGCACTTCGCGATATGACCATCATTGGTGACGAACCCGAAAATCCCGAAACACCAAAAAAGAAACACGCCAAAGAAGTTCCCAATCATTTTGGGCATAATATTTCTAAAAATCCACACTCGCTGCCGCACGGAGCAGACCCAATTCGACAGATTAGCTCTAGCAGTCGGAATGGAATTATCGTAGAACCCGACGTGAATGTGGAGGGTATCAATGCTGATGCGAGTGGGGGAGTGATGCCGCCAGACCCTTCGGGAGAAGTCGGAAAAGACCACTACATTATGACGGTAAATGCCGCCAATGGTGCCAAATTTCAAATATTTGATAAGAGCGGTGTTAGCGTTTTTGGTCCAGCAGCAATGAATACTTTTTGGATACCGTTTGGCTTGACAGGTTTTGGCGACCCCGTAATTTTGTACGACCAAGCGGCGGACAGATGGATATTGACCGAATTTGCGGATTTAAGCTTCAATAAATTATTGGTAGCTGTTTCGGCGACTTCCGACCCGCTTGGGCAGTGGAACGCGTACCAATTTGAAACGCCAACATTCCCTGATTATCCTAAATATTTTATTTGGAATGACGCATATTATGTGACTACCAATGAGTACAACTCACAAAATACCGTCCCCGTATATGCGCTTGACCGCAACGCAATGCTCAACGGTGCTGCCACTGCTGGTATGCAAGAGTTTGGGTTGCCGCGTTTTAACAATGTTGGGTTTCAGATTGCAACTGGCGCAGATTGGGACGGCATTAATCCGCCGCCCGTTGGTGCGCCTGCACAAATTATGCGAATGTATGACGACTCTTGGGACGGCGGGGTGGACCACTTGGAAATATGGTCGCTTCATGTGGATTGGGAGCAGCCGATTAACTCCTTTCTCGACGGACCGCTCGATTTGCCAACCGCACCGTTTGAAAGTCAAGTCTGTAACGGTTGGATGGATTGTATTGCGCAGCCCAATGGAGGTCTGCCGATTGACGCTTTGGAGCAAATCTTGATGTATCGGGTGCAATATCGAAATTTTGGAAACTATGAGGCGATGGTTTGCAACCACGTCGTTGATGTGAATGGCAATAATTTAGCTGGTATTCGCTGGTACGAACTTCGCCGCACGGCGGGTCAAGACTGGTCGATTTATCAGCAAGGAACTTACTCGCCCGACAGCCGCAACCGTTGGATGGGAAGCATCGCTATGGACGGAAAAGGCAACATCGGGCTTGGCTTTGCCACTATGGGAATGCAAAACGGAGTTCCGACCTATGCGTCCGCTCGCTTTACAGGACGGCGAGTGAGCGACCCACTCGGCGAGATGACTATTGAAGAATATGAAGTAGCCAATGGAAAAAAGAACAATTCGGGCAACCGATTCGGTGATTATAGCCAGATGACGGTGGACCCTACCGACGACTTAAAATTTTGGTTTGTAGGCGAATACATTCCGCAGGTAGCGACTTGGGCGACCAAAATTGCAGCTTTCGGCATCAGTCGCGACACTTTTGACATCGCACCTACTCGAATCTTAACGCCTGTTTCGTCCAGCACTTTGGGTGCAAACGAAGTCGTCAAAATTCAGGTAAAAAATATAGGCTACGCCGCTCAAACCCAATTCAAAGTAGGTTATAAATTAGACGGCGGCGGAGTGGTTTCGGAGTTGGTCAATCACACACTCCAACCCGATAGCATTTATATACATACCTTCGTACCTACGCTCAACCTGTCTGCTTGGGGCGACTACTCGCTCAAAGTATTTACGACCGCCGCCAACGACCAAAATAGACGAAATGACACGATTATCCAAAAAATCCTTCGCCGTCCTGACGTGGACGCTGCGCTGCTAAAAGTAACGGGTTTGGAAAATACGCTTTGCGCCTCGAAGACCGACATCAAAGTAACTTTCAAAAATGTAGGTTTTCAGCCATTGACTTCTCTAAAATTGAGATATAAACTCAACAGCGGAAGCCTAAAACTTAAAAACTGGGTAGCCACAAGCGGGCAACCGCTCAAAACCGACCAAATAAATGCGCAAACTATCTCATTGGATAGTATTCTGGTAGGCAATAACCAACTCATAATCTACACCGAAGCACCCAATCTGACGGGAATAGATGGCAGAAATGCCAACGATTCGCTTACTTTGAATTTTTCTCGGGACAGCACTTTGGCACAGATTACACTCAAAATTTTGACCGATAGCCGACCAGAAGAAACAACTTGGACGCTCAAAGACGAAACTGGAGCGGTCATTTATGCAGGCGGACCGTACACCAAAAAAAGTGAGTTTTACGTCCATAAATTTTGTTTAAACAAAGAAAAATGTTACACATTTGACATCTTTGATGCAGGCTCCAACGGTTTCAACGGCGGTAGTCCTTACGTCATTCGGGACGAAACCAACAGAGTTTTGGCAAAATATAAGACGCTCAACTTCGGTGCTACCGAGCAAAGTCCGTTCTGCGGAGTGTTTAAATGTATCTTGCAAGCCACTGCTACCGCTACGCAAGAATCCGCCACAGGTGCCAACAACGGCAGTATTATCGTCACTACACTCGGAGGAGTGAACGCGCAGTACAGCTTGGACAACGGCTCGTCCTATCAGACATCGCCAGTTTTCAGCAACCTCTCCGCAGGCAGCTACACGGTGCTTGTCAAAGATGCCAACGACTGTAAAGATACCGTCAGCACCATCGTAGAACTCGCTACTGCTGTCGGCGAACTCCAATTTGGCAAAGCCGTAGTTAGTGTTTCACCCAATCCGACCGACGGAATGTTTGAGCTAAAAGTAGATGGACTTTCGGAGCGCGTCAGTTGGCTCAAAGTCAGTATCTTCGATGCCACAGGACAGTTTATATTGCGTGACGAACTTGCGCGTTTCAACAGCACTTTGAAAAGCGTTATTTCTATCAGCAAATATCCGAAAGGCGTGTATTTCGCTCGCATCTACGACGAACAGCAGTCTTATTTGGTAAAAATAATCTATCAGTAAGCACCTTGTGATGATGAATTAGGAATGTATCTAAAATAAACTATGTTCCTACACTTAAATAGATGACATTTAATATTCGACATAATTCGTTGATTTTCAATAGTTTGTGATGACTCAAAATTAAAAACTAAAAACTTGTAACTACTTATCTTATTTTTTCCTCATTCCTTAAATAAAATTTTCAAAGATATTTTGCGGCGAATTGCGGCATATTCTAACTAAAAAAATAGTGCGAAGCGGAATAGAAATCACAGATTTCTATTCCGCTTTTTTTTGTGAGAAAATTGCGGACTACTGCGCTCGAGGAAACGGTTTTTTCGAGCCAGCGTCACAAAATATAAAAAAAGTATAATTTTATTTCATTATTTTGTATTCGCCCAAAGTGAGCTATTTGGGGACTTTTAGCATTTTGAAGGCAGTTAAAATATTAAATATGAAAAAATATTTAGGGTAAAATTTGTAGAATTAAACAAAAACCGTATTATTGCGTCATCATTATTTTATTAACAATTTATTCACCAGATTTTATTAATCAATCAAGAAAGATTTATGAGCCAACAATCCAATTCCTCGAAATCTCAAGCTGCGGCTTCTCCAAAATCGAGTAACCTGTTCTCCGTTTTGGTTATTCCGATAGCCTTTGTAGTCAGTTTGTGTATTTACCTTTTCGTACTCGGTGACGGCAGCCATTTTGAAGCCAACGGACACCCCAAAACGGGCGATTATTTCGGAATGGTCTATAAAGGCGGTTTCATCGTACCGATTTTGATGACTTGCTTTTTGACCCTTCTCATCTTTTGTATCGAGCGTTATTTGACCATCAACAAAGCGAGTGGCTCGGGTTCTGTGTCCGACTTCGTCCGCAAAGTGAAGTTCAACCTCGAAAGCAATGACGTGGACGGAGCCATCGCAGCCTGCGACAAGCAAAAAGGTTCGGTAGCCAATGTAGTGCGTTCAGGACTACAAAAATACAAAGAAATGCAAAAAGATACTTCGCTTGATACAGAGCAAAAAGTACTCTCTATCCGCAAAGAAATCGAAGAATCTACCTCATTGGAGTTGCCGATGTTGGAGAAAAACTTGGTTATTCTTGCCACATTAGCGTCCGTAGCGACCCTTTTGGGACTGTTGGGAACGGTGTTTGGTATGATACGCTCGTTTGCAGCACTCGGAAATTCTGGCGGCGCCACCGATGCAGCAGCACTCTCGAACGGTATCTCTGAAGCCTTGATTAATACAGCTTTGGGCATCAGTACTTCGGCTATCGCAATCATTATGTACAATGTTTTCACTACGAAAATCGACAAATTGACGTATGGTATTGACGAAGCGGGTTTCAGTATCGCAGAAACATTTGCAGCAAAATACAAGTAAGGAACGCGTCTAAAATAAGCTACATATTTTTTCTGCTAAATTAGACCCATCACTGCGTTATTTTTCGTTTCAACGCGCTGCGTTGCGCCGCAATCATGCCCTGTTATGGATTGAATTTATATGAAAAAAGTTTGAGTATCTTATTTTTATTCCATTTCTAATTTTTTTGTAAAATTTATTTTGCAAAGCAAACAACCAAAATCAGTATTTTGTCATCTCTCATAAAGGAGTAATCTCTTGTGGGTGCTTCGTGTATCTAAAAAATAAAAAAAAATTATGCCAAAAGTCAAAATACCAAGAAAAAGTACGATGATAGACATGACCGCTATGTGCGACGTGGCTTTCTTACTTCTTACTTTTTTCATGCTCACGACCAAGTTCAAGCCACCCGAATTGGTGTCTGTGGATATGCCTTCGTCGCGGTCGGAATATAAAATTCCCGAAAAGAACATTATGATTCTGACGGTGGACAAAGACGGAAGAATATTTTACAGCATCGACAACGCCAAAGTGCGCCTGCTGACGCTCGATAAAATGATAGCTCAATATCCGGGCGTGACGTTCACGGATAGCCAAAAAGCCAAATTTAGAAACTTGGAGGAGTTCGGCGTGCCGATACAGCAACTTCCACAGCTTTTGGATATGGAAAAAGACGAGCAAGCCAAAGTAGGGCAGGGCGGTATCCCCGTAGATTCTACTGCAAGTAAATTCAATCGAAACGAACTTTGCGACTGGATTCAGAACGCTCGTCTGGCAGATGTCGAGCTGCGCAACAAAAGCGAAATCGTATCAGATGGAATTTCTATCTCCGTGAAAGGCGACGGAAAAACCAGCTACGAAACGATGAGTAAAGTAGTCGGCACGCTTACAGACAAAAAAATTAATAAATTCAATTTGATTACGATGCTCGAAGTGTCCGCCATCACAGGGAATTAGTGTTTTGGGAGTGACCAAAGGAAATGCACCAGTTTTGAAAAATCATCTCGGGAGCTTCCTTTAAACTTTATTTTTTTTCACAATTTAAAAAAGTCCAAAGCTATGGCAGAAATGGATACGTCCTCCGGTGGGGGGAAACATAAAAATGGGAAACGCTCCAAAAAAATATCTACGCGCGTGGACATGACACCGATGGTAGATTTGGGGTTTTTGCTGATTACTTTTTTCATGCTCACTACCACGTTTAGCAAACCGCAGGCGATGGAGTTGAATATGCCAACCGAAGACAAAGACGAAAAGGAAAAACCAGAAGTAAAAGCATCAAAAGTGCTTCAACTTGTGCTTTCTGAAAACGATAAAGTCTATTGGTTCAAAGGGACAGGCGACCCAAAAGACGGCTTTACGGCGATAGACAGTGTGGATTTTACGAGTACCAAAAATATTCGTCCGATTATCCAAAAACACCAGGTGGAAGTCGAACGCCAATGGGGGTCGAAGGACGAAGCTATCGTATTGATAAAACCAAAAAAACAATCGCGCTACAAAAATATGGTGGACGTGCTGGACGAAATGTCCATCACCGACTCCAAGCGGTATGTGATTATGAAGTTCGAGAACAACGACTCCATTCTCATCAACAACAGCGTGAAGGGTCTGATGGCTGCGCCAAAATAAAAATGGTTTAGGAAAAAATAAAAAAATAACAATTTTTTAAAAATCCGACCAACCATTTTTTAAAAATTTGCATCTATCAGTTAGGAATGAAGAAAAAATAAATAGTTTATTTTAGACACTTTCCTCATTAACAAATTCTTTTCAAAAGATAAAAAAATTATTATGGAACCACTAAAAGTAATGCAATCGCGGGTGGACGACATTATATTCGAGTATCGAAATAAGTCCTACGGGGCTTATCTGCTCCGATTTTTGTACGACTCTCACTTGCGAAAAGCTATGCTGGCAGGAGGATTGATTTTTACAACGGCTATCGCAGCACCCGGAATTATTGACAAATTTTTTCCCGATGGTTTGATACCGAAGAAAAAAGAGGTGAAAGTCGAAGTGTCGCTGGAAGAACCACCACCGCTCGACCCCGCCAAGCCACCTCCGCCACCTCCGCCTCCGCCACCTCCCACGCCGCCGCCACCAGCCGCGACCGTGAAGTATGTGCCGCCAGTAGTCAAGAAAGACGAAGAGGTGCCAGAAGAAGCTCCGCCACCAAAAGTGGAGGAACTCAAGGAGGCGCAAGTATCTACCAAGACACAAGAGGGCGTAAAAAATGTACCTGCCAACGTAGTGGAGGAAGTGAAAGAAGCTCCGCCTACTCCGGCTTTTGAGGAGCCGAAGCCCAAAGAGCCAGAAGTGTTTACGGTCGTGGAGCAGATGCCGACTTTTCCAGACGGCGACTTGGCATTGCTAAAATATTTGGCGAGCAACATCAAATATCCTGCTTTGGCTCGTGAGAACGGGATTCAAGGAAAGTCTATCATACAGTTTGTGGTGGACGAAGATGGAAATATCGGTGCTGCAAAAGTAGCCCGCGGCATCGGCGGCGGCTGCGACGAGGAAGCACTCCGAGTGGTAAGCAGTATGCCGAAATGGAAGCCGGGCAAGCAACGAGGCAAGGCAGTAAAAGTAAGATTTACGCTGCCCGTCCAGTTTCGTTTAGAGTAGTCATTTTTTTTTGTGAATGAAATGATAAATGATTTTAAGCAATAACCGCAGAGTTTTTTACCAATTCTATGAAATTCGGTGGATTATCTCTGCGGTTATTTTTTTTAAAGTTTTTAAGTAAAAAAACAGTTTTACAACCTGATGCCACAGGCATCAAACATTTGTAGAAAAATATATGGTTCATCACGTCCGACCCCGAAGGGGTCGCAGATATAGGGCATTTGTCTTTTATAAACATGTAATCCCTTCGAGATTTTTAAACGAAAGTAATTATGGACAAGTTTTTATACTTAAATATATAACATTTAATATTCGACATAATTCGTTGATTTTCAATAGTTTATGATGACTTAAAATTAAAAACTAAAAACTAAAAACTTGTAACTACTTAAACTAAAAAACAAAGCTATGAATAAAGAAAATATGAGTGTCACACTTACGTCCATATTTTATGCCGCCATCGCGATGCTTTATGTGGTGTTGGGGTCGGCGGTACTGTTTGTAAGAGGATATTTGGGCAATATTCCGCCGTACGCCAAAATAATATTTGGTGTGGCTTGCACTGCGTATGGAGTTTTTAGGCTTTATAGAGCCTACAATTATTATCGAGAAAACTATGAACAAGAATAATATTTTTGGAGTGTTGCTGCTGCTCGGCAGTGTTTGTTTTCAAAATTGTGGTGGCAAACGGGTTGCTCCTACCGACGAGTCGCCGATTGCGGGTGATATAAAGATTGCGATAGACGAGTCGGTGCAGCCGATTATGGAGTCACAAATTGATGCTTTTGTGAGTATTTATCCGAAGGCAAAATTTCGGGCGGACTACAAAGCGCAGTCCAAAGTGATAGAAGATTTTTTGAACGATGAGGTCAAAATTGCTATTACGAGCCGTGACTTGTCGGACGACGAAAGGAAGTTTTTGACTGATGCGAAGTCGAGTTGTTTCGTTGTTCCAGCCGCTTCTGATGCGATTGCGCTGATAGTAAATGCTAAAAATAAAGACACTTTAATAAACTTTGAGCAGATTCGACAAATATTTAGCGGTAAAATAGAGAATTGGAAAAATATTAAATCAAATAACCAGAGTGGAGCAATTAATTTAGTTTTTGACAATGCCAACTCTTCGACGGTTTCTGAAATGACAAAAATGTTGGGGAAAAACGAATTGCCCAAAAATTCTTACGCACTGAAAAAAAATACAGAAGTGATGGATTATGTTGCGCAGCACGAAAATGCGTTGGGCATCATCGGTTTGAGTTGGGTGATTGATTTGGGAGCAACGGAAAAAAAATCTTTGTCCCAAAAAATTAAGATTTTAGCCCTGTCACACCCGGACTCTACCAATCAAAAATATTATCAACCTTTGCAAGGCAATCTGGTGGACGGCACTTATCCGCTTGCGCGCAAAGTATATATGTTGAGTCGGCAGTCGGGTGGCTTGGGTTCGGGTCTGATGACATTTATCGGCTCGGACAAAGGACAACGGATTTTTTTGAAAGCGGGGCTTGCACCACAACAGTTGCCCGGGCGGACTATCCACATCAACGGGAATAATTGATGTTTGGAAAAGCGCAATCGAGCGAATAATATTTCAAAAACTGCGTTAAATGTTAATGTTTTGTTATTCACGCACGCAAGATGTATCTTACATATTTTGTGGCAGTCTAATTGGTAATAGTGAAAATGTCATATATTCAATCTTTTAACTTTTGAAAATGAGAAAAGCAATTTTGCAAAAAAATTATAATTTATCAACTATGAAAGCTGTGCAAATTGGAATGGCTCTGGCGGTGCTTGGAGTCGTCGGTTTTGCTCGCCCGTTGGCGGCGCAAACATTGGGCGAAGGAATTGCGCAAATGGAAAAGGAAAACTATAGCGCAGCGCGACAAATTTTTAGGAAATTGATACAAACCAATCCTACTGATGCCGACGCGCATTACTACTTGGGCGAGTCCTTTTACGAAAATGACAATCTCGACTCTGCTCGTTATTTTTACAACAAAGGAATTGAAGTAAATTCGCGCGGACCGCTCAATTATGCGGGACTCGGGAAGTTGGCTTTGGACGCAAAAAATACCAAAGATGCCAATAAAAATTTGGACAGAGCGTTGAGTTTGGGCAAAAAAAGCGGTCGCGCTTTTCTTGAAGTCGGTCGAGCTTATCTACTTTCTGACAACAAAGATGTGGACAAAGCGATAGAAACGCTGACACTTGGGACGGGTGTAGAGCCTAAAAATGCTGACCTTTTTTCGGCACTCGGAGATGCGTATCGCGAGAAAGGCGATGCAGGAAAAGCAGTCACAAATTATGACTTTGCGACGGATAAGGACAAAAAAAATCCGAAGAATTTTACCAAAAAAGCAAAAATTTGGTCGCGCGCAAAAGTGTATGACCAAGCTGTGCTGTCGTTGGAAGAGTGTATAAAAATTGACCCAACTTTTGCGCCCGCTTATAAGGATATGATTGAGGTCTATGTTGCCCAAAATCAATACACCAAAGCCTTGCCGTACTTAAAAAAATATACAGAGTTGTCTGGAAAAGACATCGAAGCGCGCGAAAGATTGGTAAAAGTATTGTGTTATTATGCCAAAGATTACGATGCGGCGATTGCGGAAGCTCAAAATGTCCTGTCACAAGATACGGGCAGATACACGATGCACCGTTGGTTGGGAATGTCGCAAACCGAGAAAGGCGACTACCCAAAAGGCTACGATGCGTGGATAAAATTTTTCCAAGTAGTAGGAGATAGGAAAGTGTATTCGTCTGATTATGAGTACTTTGCAAAGTCTGCTGCCAAAAATAACCAGCGCGATGTAGCTATTAATTCCTACAAAAAATTGTTAGAAATGGACAGCACTCGCACCGATGTCTATGATTTTGTGGCTACCTCTTATCGGGACGCAAAGGACTATCCGAAAGTCATCGAAGCCTACAACACCAAGCTCTCAAAAGTGAAAGCTAATGCCAACGATTATTATTATTTGGGACAAGCGCACTACACGCTGAAAAATTATCCGGCGGCGGATTCTGCGTTCACGAAGTACGTCGAGCTTTATCCCAATGTGGTCGGATATGTGTATAAAGTGCGGATTGCCAACGTATTAGACCCCGAAGCGACTGCCAATCTTGCGAAGCCTTTTCAGGAAAAAGTGATAGAATACGGCGAAAAAGACAAGGATAAAAATAAAAAATATCTCTCCGATGCCTATAATTATTTGGGTTATTACTACCTACGCAGCACCGACCCCGTGAAAGCGCGCGATTATTTTCAGAAAACTTTGGCGATAGATGCAGCCAACGCCAATGCGACAGAAGGCTTGAATAGTATTAAATAAAATTGTCACAAAAATTGATTTTATTGTAAAAAAACCTCCACTTTGCTTTCGCAAAGTGGAGGTTTTTTTATAGCGTTAATTTGACTTCGTAAAAGTCTTTCAAAACAAACTCAAGTTGATGCTCGGCGGCACTACGCCGAGATGGATATACGTTTTTTCGGTTGCTTCTCGCCCGCGCGCCGTGCGTTGGAGATAGCCTTCCATTATCAAAAACGGCTCGTGGACTTCCTCAATCGTACCAGCTTCCTCGCCCACGGCGGTTGCTATGGTGCTGATGCCGACCGGACCACCCTTGAATTTGTGAACTATCGTAGAAAGTATGCGGTTGTCCATTTCGTCCAAGCCGCTTTCGTCCACATTGAGAGCCGCCAATCCGTATTTTGCAATCTCTACCCCAATCGTTCCGTCGCCTTTTATTTGTGCAAAATCACGAACTCGGCGGAGCAAAGCGTTGGCGATTCGGGGAGTGCCGCGACTTCTGCGCGCGATTTCTGCTGCGCCCTCGTCACTCAAAGGAAGGTTCAGGATACTCGCCGAGCGGTGCAAAATCTTGATGAGCGTAGGCACGTCGTAGTAGTCGAGCAGGCAAGTAATACCGAACCGGGCGCGCATCGGAGCGGTCAAAAGCCCCATTCTGGTCGTCGCCCCGACGAGCGTAAAAGGGTTGAGCGTCAGTTGGATACTGCGCGCGTTGGGACCCGAATCTATCATAATATCAATCCGATAATCCTCCATAGCGGAGTAAAGATATTCTTCGACGACGGTGTTGAGGCGATGTATTTCGTCAATAAACAAGACATCTCCTGCGTCAAGGTTGGTCAATAAACCCGCCAAATCGCCGGGTTTTTCGAGGACTGGACCAGATGTAAGTTTCATATTCGCGCCCATTTCGTTGGAGATAATGTGCGAAAGCGTGGTTTTTCCGAGTCCGGGCGGACCGTGAAGCAGCACATGGTCGAGGGCTTCGCTGCGTTGTTTGGCGGCGGCGATGAAGATTTGAAGATTTTCTACGATTTTTGGCTGCCCGCTGAAGTCGCTGAGTTCGAGGGGTCTGAGCGCGCGCTCAATGACTTTGTCGTCGGTGTTAAAATTCGTCCCCGAAGGGTCAATATTTGGATTCAATTTTATAAGTAGTTATAAGTTTTTAGTTTTTAATTTTGAGTCATCATAAACTATTGAAAATCAATGAATTATGCCGAATATTAAATGTCATCTATTTAAGTGTAAGAACTTAATAGCTAAATGATTGTCAATTTTGATAAGGTTTGCTTACGTTGCAAAATAATTTATTTATCGTTGATTCAGATTCAAAATTAGGCATTTTTTTGGGATATTTCACATTCATCTTTTGGTAAGTACCCTAACATATTTAGTCTTCATTAAAAGCCGACTGCTTTAGCTGTCGGACAATGGATAATATTTGATGTTGGCATTAACCAAATACTCGCTATGGGCAACTTATTTAGGCTAAGTAAAAAAACAGTTTTACAACCTGATGCCATAAGCATCAAACATTTATAGAAAAATATATAGGTATATTGCGTCCGACCCCGAAGGGGTCGCAGATATAGGGCGTTTGTGTTTTATAAACATTTAATCCCTTTGGGATTTTTAAACGAAAGTAATTATGCACAAGTACTTAAGGAATGAGGAAAAAATATGGCACTCTAATTTTTCCAATCCTCAATAACTTTTACTGCGCAAAATTATTTTTAGTAGAAAAAACAAACAGCATTTTAGTTCAAAAAGTAATAATCTCACAACAATGGACTAAATTTGCATTTTCCAAAAAATAATATTCCGCAAAATTAATACATACACGCAAGATGAAGATGTTTTTTGTTTTTATTGTGACGATTTTTTGTTTTTTTCCACTCGCGCTGAACGCACAACAGTACAAAGAAAGTGCGTCGGGAGAGGCTATCATTGCTTATCCTGACGGTACTTGGCGTGTTTTTGATGCGAGCAGTGCAGAGGATATTGCGCTAAAAAACAACAGCCTCAATCCCAATGTTGCGGCTGCACCAGCTACGGACTCCGAAAATATAAAATCAATAGCCGTAGAGCAGTTGCAAAAAGCGGCGGACAATGAAAAATCAGCTTCTGTAGATTACGAAAAAGAATCCGAAAATTTTCTTATTGCAGACAACAACTTGAAAGCTGCGAAAGCCGAAAAAGCGAACAAAAATGAACTCAAATCTTTGGATAATATTCTGCAAGAGCAAAAAAGAAAACTAAAAATAGCTCAAAAAAAACGCGACCAAGCCGTTGATTTGCGGAAAGATGTAGAAAAAATCGTCTTGCTTCCAGCCGAAAAACAAAAACAAGGATTGGCGAAGTTAGGACTTTACAAGGAAATAAAAAAAGAATCCAAAAAAGACGTAGTCGAAAAAGCAAAGCCCAAAAACGAGGAAAAAGATAAAAAAGAACTGCCTCAAAAAACAACTGCGTCCAAAAATACGACCGCTCCAGCTCCGTCGCCCAAAAATGTGACTGCTCCGATTCCGCCGCAAAATTTTAAAATTGCTTTCGACGGCGTTGATGCTTTTACGGGAAAAAATAGAAAAGAGGTTGAAAAAAGTCTGTTTTTTACACACACCGACGAGGCTCTAAAAACGTATGTGAAAGACAAAGGGCGCGATTACATCGTAGGAGAGGCGTATTTGTCGAGGTTCGGCGGCTACAATTATCTGAATATTTACTTCAATATTGCCTCCGACAACACACAGCGACAGTTCGGACTATTAGAAAAAGGCAGCTCGCTGAATATCAAACTGCTCAACGGCGAAAAAATTCGCCTACTCAACAACCGAACTGACGGCGGCAACTCCGACCCCAAAAACGGCTGCACGATTTACAAGGGGCAGTATCAGATTGACCCCGAAGACGAAAAAGTACTCGCCAAAGAACTCATTGACACTATCGTAGTCGTTTGGACGACTGGCTTCGACGAGTACGAAATTACGGAAACGGATTTTCTTATCAATCAGATTAGAAGTTTGAAAAATAATAAAAAATATTGATTCAATTATGCTCGGATTACAACTTCCCACTGACCCGCGATGGGCAAACTTGGCAGAAAAAAGTTTAGAAGATATTTTGACAGACCACGCTTTTTGCGAGCAAAAAGCCGCCACCACCTGCATTTCTATTATCCAACAGTTCCCCGAACACATCGAAATGGTGCGGGAAGTAGCACCCATCGTCACCGAAGAATGGGGACATTTTCGAATGGTGCTGGCGGAGTTGGACAAGCGAAACCTAAAACTTGGCAAGCAACGCCGCGACGAATACGTGAACAACCTAATCAATTTTCAGAAAAAAGGCGGCTCGCGCGACGATATGTTTTTGGAAAAATTGCTGACCAGCGCGCTCATAGAAGCTCGCAGTTGTGAGCGTTTTCGGATACTTTCACTCAATATGGAAGACGAAAAAATGAGAGATTTTTACCACAAATTCATGGTGTCCGAAGCTGGGCATTATCGCTTGTTTCTTGATTTGGCAAAAAAATATGCGGGCGAAGAAAAAACTAAAAAGCGGTGGAAAGAATACCTCGACTACGAAGCAGAAATGATTGTGACGCTCGAACTTCGCGGCGACAGAGTGCATTGATATATCTAACTCATGTTACGCAACATATTTTTCACTAAAATTTAATGCAGCATTTCATTAAATATGACTGTATTTTCAGACGTGCCTTGTAGAAATTCAAGTTTTTGCAAAAATATTGTCTGGCGAAGCGAAAACTGTTTGAAGTCTGGCGGAGTTCCGACGAGTATTTTTCGCGCGCCGACGGGATTTTTAAGCAAAAACTTTAGAATTTCTACAGAGCACTTGATTTTTTTGGTTACTTTTTTTATCAAGAAAAAAAGTAAC
>JAYUHK010000157.1:0-2509 GCA_043767025.1 Saprospiraceae bacterium
ACTTATGGTATAATTTAGTATAAATCCTTGATAGTTAGGAACTTATGGTTAGTCATACCATGAATAAAATTCGTTTATATTTGTCTTATTACTTACTTACATTTCTTACATACATTTCTAAAAAATAAAAAAAACCGCAAACGCTTCGGCGCTTGCGGTTTTTTTGTGGCTCGAATTAAGAAAATGAGCTTACTGAACCGCCTGAACAAGCGCGGGATCAATCGTTTGACCAAGTTGTTGAGCTTGCCTGACATCTTGTTGAGCGGCAGATTTATTACCCAATGCGAGTTGCGTCCGAGCGCGTTGGGCATAAAACAATCCGTTTGCTTTGGCGTGTTGGATAGCTACATCGAAGTCGGGCAACGCAGTCGAATGTTGGTTCAGTGCGGCTTTTGTGATGGCTCGCTCGTAGTACATTTCGTAATAGTACGGGTTGAGTGCCAGATAGTTGGTTTGGTCTTGCACCGCCTTTTCGTATTGTTGGGTCTGAAAATAAAGCAAAGAACGGTTCAGATAGCCGTTGGCATTTTTTGGGTCAGATACCAAGCCCGCCGAGAGGTCGGCGAGTGCTGCCTGCAAATTGCCGCCCGATGCCTGCGCCGCGCCGCGATTGATGTAAATTTCACCTTTTACCACGTTGCTTTCCTTATCGCCAAGTCGGAGAGCAGCCGTGTATTCTTCGATAGCCTGCGCCGACCTTCCGGTATCAAAAAATAGCTTTCCGCGACTGTTGTGAAGCGCAGAAGTTGGCTTCAAACTGATGGCTTTGTTGAGGTTGGGAAGAGCTTTTTCATACTCTTTATTGTCGCGATAATACAAGCCCAGATTGCCCCAAGCCAATGGCGTATCGTCGGGATAGTATTTCAAAACGTGCGTCCAAAGGGTGCCGCCATTTTTCCAGATACCTGTCTGATTCCAAGTTGTTACTGCCAATATCACGAGGTACAAGCCCAGCCCACCGTGCAATATTCCGACGTTGCTTGGGCGATTTTTTACAAAATAATCGTAAACCGTGCCGACCAAAAAGAACAGTCCGAGATAGGGGATATAGGTGAATCTGTCCGCCAAATAGCCTTGACCTGCGCCGACGATTTGGAGTAAAAACATCACGTTGAGGGTAAAAAATAAGACTCCAAAAAGTGTTTTTCGGTCGTCTTTTTTCCAAGCATAATACAGCCAAAAGCCAAAAGGCAGCAGCAACAGCGCAGAAAGGTAAACTTCGGGCTGAATAATGGACGTATAAGGATAAAGCGGGGACATTTTGTAGGGAAAAATGAACTTTGCCCAATAAGTAAAATACGAGTAGCAGCCGATAAAAAGGCGTTGGAAAAAAGAAAAATGTGTAGGGTCGTCCAAAGATTTTGCAGATTGGAGGAAATAAATTCCCAATAATCCGACTGTAAGTGACAGGGCAAAAAATGGTATTTTTTCAATAATTAGGTTTAATCCCAATGGTCGCCGACGGTAATAATCTATTGCCAGCATCGAAAGAGGCAGCACTACTGCTTGTATCTTTGCGAACAAAGCCAGCGTAAAAAGCACCGTAATCAACAAGTAAATTTGAGTTTTTTTGCTCCCGACCGCGTCCAACCAACGGAAGTATAAATAAGTGGCGGGCAAATAAAATGCACCAAAAAGCACGTCTTTTCGCTCTGTCACCCAAGCGACGGATTCGACGCGCATCGGGTGTAAGCCAAACAGTAAAGCCGCCAGCACCGCCGCCCATTGGCTGAGCTTCAACTCCAGTAAAATCCTGTAAGAAAAGAACACACAGACCAAATGCAAGAGTAAATTATCTATGTGAAAGATGCTGGGTTTGAGTGGATTATCGTACATTCCGAAGAGTTTTTTCTCCAATGCGAAGCTAAAAATAGGCAACGGATTGTAGTTGCCGATGACGTGCGTAGTGAACATCGCGCGAATACTGCTCCAATCAAAAGCCTTCAAATTGGGGTTTTTGATAAGATTGTCGTCGTCGTCCCAATTCACAAAAGCGTTGTTGAGAGAAGGAATAAATACGATGGCGGTGACTATTAAGACGCACAAAATAGGCAGCCAAAGTTGTCTGTCCTGCCAAAAAGAAAGCTCGGTACTTGGCTTATCTTTTTTCAAAAAAACCTCTTTTTGTGATATTTTTTTCGGCTGAATAGCTTGCACTGGTTTTCCTTGAATAACTTTCTTTGTCATTGTTATAATTTTTTTTTATAATTTATCAATTTCTTCGTCCGTCAGCCCCGTATATTGGCGGATAATTTCGTTGCTCACACCTAATTCTTTGAGCGCGGCAGCAGATTTTAAGTTTCCTTCTTTTATACCTTCCGCTTTGCCTTTTTTTATGCCTTCTTTTATGCCTTCCGCTTTGCCTTCGATTATTCCTTCCGCCTTACTTTTTTCTTCGTAAATTTTTTGTGTAATTTTTGTCATTTCCATTATTTTGGCATCTTCCAACACGCTCTCGGGCATATTTTCGATGTCCGCCAAACCTGCCGCTTTGTAAATTCCCGGATTC
>JAYUHK010000158.1:0-2673 GCA_043767025.1 Saprospiraceae bacterium
TGTTATGAAGGTGAAATAAATCTTACTTTTCACAAAAATTTCCTAAGAAAACCTGATTTTCTGTTTGCCAGAATGATTAAAGGAGCGGCAGTTCAACGATATGAGTTAAAAAATAAAATGAGCCAAGGTGAAGAGATGTATATTGATAAGCAAGAGTATTTATCAATAAATAAAAGCAAAAAAAGCTCTCATTTTAATCAACGACGAATTGTTATGCAAGGTATAACTGGAGTTGATGAAAAAACAAGGTTAAAAATGACCATTATCGAACCTGAAATTTTTTGTGGAAATTCAGTTAATTATATATTAATGAATGATAATGATGAAAATAATCTTAACTATATTTTATCTCTATTAAACTCTAAATTATTGAACTGGTTCTTTAAATTTTTCAATACTAATAGTAATGTAAATGGTTACGAAGTAAATAATTTTCCCATTCCCAAAATCTCCCCCGAAGCGCAAAACCCCTTCATCAACCTTGTAGAATGGATACTGGAAGGCAAAAAAAGAGGAGAAGACACCAGCCGTTGGGAGGCGGAAATAGACAGAATGGTGTACGAACTGTATGACTTGACGGAGGCGGAGATAGCGGTCGTAGAAGGACGGTAATGCAAAACGTAGTCGAATATTTTTGTAGAAATATAAAAATCATTACTTTTGTGCGGGTGCCTCAAAACAAATTTCCAGATTTCGACGTTTTGAGTATCGAAAAAAACAGATTTTATTTTAGAAAATTATTATGAAAAAAATTATTTTATCCTTGCTTGGTATTGCTTTTTATTTTTCGTCGCTTTTTGCCCAGAGTTTTTTGGATTCTGTGCAGATAAAAGGCACGGTGAAGGGTTTCGACGCGGGCGTTATTCGGCTTTTGGGTTCGTTTGCGGAGCAAAATTATTTCGCAGATTCTGCCATCGTGCAGGCGGGCGGGACGTTTGAGTTCAGACAACTGCACCCTTACAAATCGGGTCTTTTTTTCGTTATTTTGCCCGACTACTCCAATTTTCAGTTGCTATTGGACACAGACCAGAAGTTCGAACTGACGACCACCAAAGGCGATTTGATAAAAACGATGCAGATAAAAGACTGCCAAGAAAACGAATTGCTGTACCAAAATTTGATGTTCCAAGCTGCGCAAGAGCCACGCTATGAGGCGATTCGGAAAAAAATGGAGGGCAAAACTCCAGCCGATGCCGACTACAAAACGGCACAGTTAGAACTCAAACAAGTGTCCGCAGACTACAAAAATCAGGTGTTGATGTATCAACAGAAATACCCCAACGCGTTTTTTACGAAGTTCAAAGCGGCTGGACAAAACCCCGATTTGGAGGAACCCAAAAAGCCCAACGGCGACTTGGACACGCTTCGCCAGTTGATTGCGTACCGCCAAAAATTTTGGGACAACGTGGACTTTTCGGACGTGCGGCTGCTGCATACGCCCGTGATATTCAACAAGTTGAAACGGTTTATGACCGAACTCACGCCGCCCAATCCAGACTCTTTGATTCAGTCGGCGGACTTCGTGATTCAGAAATCATTGGTCAATAAAGAAATGTTTAAGTTCATCTCCAACTGGATTGCGGTGTATTATCAGCCGACCAAAACGACGATCATGGACGGCGAAGCGGTGCAAGTCCATGTGGTCAATAAATATTTTACCAAAGAATTGGCGTTTTGGACGAGTGGCGACGAAATCGAAAAAATCCGAAAGCGCGCTTGGGAAATGGAAGGCAGCTTGATGAATAAAAAAGGGCAAGACGTAGTCGCATTGGACAACAACGGGCTGACGAAATCGATTTACGCCTTGCAGTCGCCGTTTGTGGTCGTGTATATGTTCAACACGCACTGCGAACACTGCATGAAAGAAACGCCGAAGCTCAAAAAATTCGCCGAAGAATGGAAGTCAAAAGGCGTGGAGGTTTTTTCTATCGTCTTGGAAAGCAGCGAAGAAGAATGGAAGGAGTACATCGCAAAGAATCAATTACAAACGTGGACGAATGTGCGCGACCCCTCCAACCGCTCTATCTATGGAAAATATTATGTAGATATTACGCCCGAAATGTACGTCCTGAACAAAGACCGAATTATTATCGGAAAAAATCTACACACCGACCAGTTGGAAACCATCATCGAAAGCGAAAACAAAAAGAAAAAGTAAGCGCGTAGAGCTGACTTTTTGGAGTGCGACGAACTGTGAGGCATTTTTGAGGCGCAATGCAGCATTTGTAACGATAAAAATAACGCAGTGATTGTTTGTAATTTAAGTAAAAAAACAGTTTTACAACCTGATGCCAAAGGCATCAAACATTTATAGAAAAATATATGGGTACATCGCGTCCGACCCCGAAGGGGTCGCAGAACAACCTGATGCCAAAGGCATCAAACATTTATAGAAAAATATATGGGTATATCGCGTCCGACCCCGAAGGGGTCGCAGATATGGGGTATTTGTCTTTTATAAACATTTAATCCCTTCAGGATTTTTAAACGAAAGTAATTATGCACAAGTATTTAGCAGAAAAAACAAGTAGTTTATTTTAGATAAGTTCTTACACTTGAATAGATGACATTTAATATTCGACATAATTCGTTGATTTTCAATAGTTTATGACGACTCAAAATTAAAAACTAAAAACTTATAACTACTAAAAAACCACCTTTTTACCGCCGCAC
>JAYUHK010000159.1:0-23295 GCA_043767025.1 Saprospiraceae bacterium
CCAGACTTCAAACAGTTTTCGCTTCGCCAGACGATATTTTTGCAAAAACTTGAATTTCTACAAGGCACGTCTGAAAATACAGTAACATTGAATAAAATATTTTGCGTAACATGAGTTAATAACTCAATGATGTTTCAATTTTTTCTACCTTTGCGCAACTTATGAGGCATCAAATTCCGAATATAATCACGTTGTTCAATCTGTTCTGTGGCTGCTGCGCTCTGGTAAGTTTGCTTGCTGGGCAACTGCCAGAAGTAGTCTGGTGGTTGGCGGCGGGATTTTTGGCGGACGCGTTGGACGGTCAAGTCGCTCGCTCGCTTGGGGTCAGTTCGCCATTGGGTGCGCAGCTGGATTCGCTGGCGGATATGGTGTCGTTTGGGGTGGTGCCGGGTGCTATTTTTTATACGCTGCTTTTGCGCTCGGAAGGCATCACAAAGCCTGCGGCGGAATTGGTTTTTGCAGCCGTTCCAGCTTTTTTATTGACTATTTTTGCGGCGTATCGTCTTGCGAAATTCAATATAGACAAACGCCAGACGGCGGGATTTTTGGGGCTTGCGACTCCCGCTTGTACGGCTTTTACGGCGGGCTTGCTGCTTATTTACACCAACAATGCAGGCGGATTTCGAGAAACGATGACCAATGCGACTTTTCTATATTCGCTGGTAATTATTTTGAGTTTCTTGATGGTTTCGGAGATACCGATGTTCAATTTTCGGTTTGCAAATATGAATTGGGTGGGCAACGAAATTCGTTTTATTTTCTTTGTAGGATTGATTCTTATATTAATTTTTACGCGAGTAGGTTTCCCGACGTTGGCAGTAGTTTGGTATGTTGCGCTGTCAATTTTCCAGAATATTCTAAAAAAAATAATTGTGTAAAAAGTGACTCAAAATAGGTTTAGAAATATAGACACACACGTTATATTTTTCCGTCGCAGACGCAAGAAAATTCAAAACAATTAGAACTAAAAAAAGTCACAAAAAGTAAGAAAATAGCATGAAATTTACTGCATCTATCCAAGTTATGCCTCACAAGGAGTTGCTCGACCCGCAGGGCAAAACGATTGGAAAAAATTTGAAAAATATGGATTTGCAGGGCATCGAGAATGTCCGCATCGGCAAGCACATCGAACTGACCGTAGATGCCGACTCGGAAGCCGATGCCCGCGCCAAAATAACTACGGCGTGCAGCAAATTACTCGCCAATCCAATTATGGAATATTTTGAATTTACGGTCAATTAGTGACAGTCATCAAATACTAATTTTTTTATGCTCTATCTTATCCCAACGCCCATCGGCAATTTGGAAGACATCACTTTGCGTGCCTTGCGATTGCTCAAAGAAGTGGATTTGATATTGGCAGAAGACACGCGCACGTCCAAAAAATTACTTCAACACTACGACATCGAAACGCCGCTTTATGCCTATCACGCTCACAACGAACATCAGGTGTTGGGCGGAATCGTGGCAAAAATAGAAGGCGGCGCAGTCGTCGCTTTGGTAACAGATGCTGGCACTCCGGGCATTTCTGACCCCGGGTTTTTGTTGGTGCGCGCCTGCCTGAAAGCCAACCTAAAAGTACAATGTCTGCCCGGCGCAACCGCATTCGTTCCCGCTTTAGCCAACGCTGGACTGCCCTGCGATGCCTTTCATTTTGAGGGATTTTTGCCCCACAAAAAAGGAAGACAGACCCGATTGAAATACCTTTGCGAACTACCCAATACGTTTGTTCTCTACGAATCTCCTTTTCGTTTGGTCAAATGTTTGCAAGAATTAGCGCAATTTTGTGACATAGACCGCCCAGCAGCCGTTTGTCGCGAAATCAGCAAACTGCACGAAGAAACAAAAACGGGTTCGTTGGAGCAACTCATCGCTTACTTTGACGGCGGCGGCGGAGTCGTGAAAGGCGAAATAGTCGTGGTAGTAGGTGGCAAACCAGAGGAAAAAGCGACTAAAAAATACCACTCAAAATCAGAAGACGATGACGAATAATATGCCACTTTGGACCAAAAAAATGCCGCTCGCAGCCACCGTTTTGTTAGCTGTCTCGCTGCTTGTCTATATAGTTTTGAGAGCTGCAAAAGTGGGATTTACGCACGACGAAAGCTGGACTTTCATCGGTTTCGTCAAAGAACCCATCTTTGATTTATTTTTCAACGCCCAAAACTGGAGGTCTGCCAACAATCACCTGCTCAACTCTATATTTATGCAGTTGGGTTTTCAGCTTTTTGGACCTCAAGAGTGGGCGTTGCGGGTAGGAAGTATTTTGGGCGGGCTGCTTTTTATGATTTTTGCTGGGCGCGCCGTTTCGCTGTGGATTTCTACGTCTTCGTGGCTTTTTTTTACGGCGTTTTGCTGCTTGGCACTCAACCCTTTTGTGACAGAGTTTTTTGCGCTTTGTCGCGGATACGGACTTTGTGTTGCTTTCGCAATGATGGGTCTTTTTTACTTTTTTCGTTGGGTGAAAGAAGCTCGTAGATTTGATTTGTTCAAGGCGAGCTGTGCGCTGGGAGTGGGAGTTTTAGCCAACTTTACGCTGTTAGATTTGGTGGCGGCTTTCTTTGTCGCGGTATCTTTGGTGTATTTTTTCCTCCGCAGCGAGGAGCGTTCTTGGCTTGGTTGGCTCAAAATGTTAGCTCTGCCGACGCTTCCAATGCTCGTTCTGGTGACACTCATTTTTAAGCCTATTCGCTGGATTCAAAGCGTCGGAGAGTTTGAGTGGGGACCGCCTTCGTTTTCGGAAACTTGGCGCGTATTGATACAAAATTTTATCTGCAATCCTCTCGAAGGACGCTTCGGGTGGTGGAAAACGAGCGCAGTCACAGCTGGTACGATACTTGGGATATTGTTGCTTTTTTATATTATAAAAAGAATAAAAGTGACAGGGATAAAAAATAATAAAATGCTTTTCTCTGCTACCGCACTCACCATCGGCACGATGCTCGTCACGGTTTTTCAACACTATCTGATTGGAGCAAATTATCTGATTGGTCGCACCGCTATTTTATTTTATCCACTGCTATCAACTGTATTTTTATTGAGTTTGGTGGATATTCAGGGACGCTACAAGTACGCATTTTTGTGGTCAAATATGGTCACATTGCTCCTGATAATGAATTTTTGGATAAGCAGCAATCTGCGTTTTTCGAGCGAATGGTGGTACGACGAAAGTAGCAGAGAAGCTGTATTTTTTGTAAATAAACAAGAAAATATGACAAAAAAAATAAAGTATGGTGTAAGCTGGATTTTTGGACCATCTTCTATGTTTTATCAAAGAAATCGCGACCTACAAAATTTAGAAAATATAGAATACGACGGCAGCCACAACGACCTTGCATGGATAAAAAATAATAATTTTGACTTCATCTACGTCGAATCCGAAAATGGTAAAAAATTGGAAGACCAATACACGGAAGTCAAACGCTTCGCTCGTGGCGTAGTTATGCGGCGAAAGTAAAGTTTTTTCCTACCGTCCGAACTCGCTCAACCAAGCCAAAACACCGCCTTCGAGGTTCCTAACATTCTCAAAACCAAGCTGTTGTAAATATTTTTGAGCGTTGGCACTTCTCATTCCCGAGCGGCAATGCAGCACGATTTCGTCTTGTTTGTGTGCTTCCAAGTCCCCAACGGCGGCAGCAAAAGTACTCAACGGAATTAACTGCGCACCCAAATTGAACTCCGCATATTCGTCGGGTTCTCGCACGTCAATAAATACAAATTGCTCGCCCGCAGCAAGCCTATTTTTCAATTCTCTTACGCCAATATCCATTTTTTTATTTTAAAAGTATTTGTGATTATATAATATTGTAAATAATTGATTATCAATTAGTTGCACAACAAAAAAGTAAAAATTTGTAATTAAAAAACTCATCGCCGACTATTCCATAATCTCCTGCAAAATCTTGTGCGACTGCAACGGTGACAGATTTTCGATGTGCAAACTATAAAAAGTAAGCATTTTTTCCAACAAAATCTGTCGCTGCGTCCGATTCATTTTTATGGTCGCGGACTGCTCCAATTCGGTGTGAAGCAATAACTGGAGCAACTGGCTCGATTCTTCGTCCATATATAAGGTGTGCGTCGGCGCGTCGGCGACAAAAATACCCGTTTTCAAGTCTAAAAAAGGAGTTTTTTCGCTCCAATCGCCGTGCGGCATAAATCCCAAAAAGCCCGATAGAGAAGCCATAAACCAAAGGTGGACGTTGCCGAAAGGCGCGCCCGTGCTGTCCAAATAGGTAAAACTTCGCCACACAAACTCAAACAGTTCGGGGTTTGGTTCTTCTTCTTTGATGGTTTTGCGCGCCAGCTCTGCCATAAAAAGCCCGACTGCACCTTTCGCGACGTTGAACGGCAGACTTTGATAGGTGTGCGCCATTCGCAGTTCTTTCAGGCGGTGCAGCGTGGTGTCGTTTCGGTTGGGCGCGATGAGTTCTACGAGCGACATTACTTGCAGCAGACTGGCTTTTATCGTGGCGCGCGGACTTCTCACCCCAGACACTATGAACGAGCGCAAGCCGCACTGTTCGGTATAAATATCAACGATTACGCTGGTTTCAGAATACTTGATGTTGCGAAAAACGATGCCGAGTGTTTCTATGAATTGCATAATAAAACTGAAAGGTAGAGTTTTTTTTAGATGAAAAAAAATTTTCGCACCGTGAAAAAAGTAATTTTTGACTAAAAAAGACGGCGGCAACTCCAAACAGTACCCAAACAGTTCGGAGTGCAGTTTTTAACCAAATTATATATTTTTATAAATTAAAAATTAACTTTGCGGTAGCAAAAAATTAATATACGTCATAAAATACTGATAATGAGTTAGTTACAAATAAAAAATATCTAAATTTTAAGAATAATACGACTAATCTTAAAAAAATACTTGCACGCGACTTTAAAATACCGTATCTTTGCAGTATTAAATTTGTTTTTAGAATAAAATAAATAATCAAAACAAAATTAAATTTTGTAATACTTATTTTAAAAGACAAATTTTGAGGATTAAAAAGGTTTTTTTGAATAAAATTTGCTATTTCACAAAAGAATGAAATTAAATTTTTAGGTCTAAAAATACTGTCACAAAAATTAAGTGACAAGTTTGAACTAATAAAGTCCCAAAGTAGTTATTCAGTCTATAAAGCGCAAAGTTTTGTCGAAGTTCAGTTGTAATATGCAACTTCAAACGATTAAATTTGTCCTTACAAATACAAGTAAACATTATCAATTTAAAATAAATCAATATTATATGAAATCTTATTTTTTAGCCGCCTTTATGTTTTTGAGTTCTTTCTCTGCAATGGCTAATGCAATCAATCCAGAAGGAAACAACCCCAAAAGTAATGTCACAGAATCTAAACTATCGGCTCGCGAACAACTTGAAATGAAGCTGGTAGGTAATGCTTGGAAAAAAGCAGATTGGAACTTGGCAGAACAAAATTTGGGTACAACTACTTTTTTCTTCAATAATTTCGGAACTGTCGAAATGATTTCCGCTACCGAAAATGACAATCTCGTTTATAAAACCAAAAAATGGCGCATCGAAAGCAATAAAGATGCAATGTATTTGGTGTTGAGCGAAGTCAAATCAAGCGGAGTCGTAGAGCTTTTCAAAATGGAAGAAACTCGTACCGGAAACCTAATGCTCACGCCAAATGGCAGCAGCCAACAGACGTTTTTGAACAGCGTCCAGACGCTAACCGAAGAAGAATTAGACTTGTTGAAAGCTGACTTGACGGGCAGTTGGGCGCACATCGGCTATCCGTTCCAAGTATCCAGCGACCTTGCGCCTTGCGGCACAACCAAGGAAATGGACGGCTCTTTCTTGAACTACGAGTTCCGCAGCAACGGTAAATACCAACAGACGACGGGCAGCAAAGCACAGACTGCGCGGGCGACGACCGGCGAATGGAACATCAGTCCAGACGGAAAATACTTGACGATGCGCAGCGAAAAAGGCGCGACTGTGGTAGCGAAAGTGAAGCAGCCCGACCCAAATCGCTTGTCCATCGAGCAAGCCTTGATAACCGCAGACGGCGAAACATTGTTCTGTACCGCCAATAAAGTTTTTAACTTTAAGAAACAAAATTAATCTTTTCCCTTTTCTACCAATCGAAATGTTTTCGAAGCTCCACAGGAAAGTAGATTAAAGTTAATAATAAAAGTGTGTAAGCAGTCCCCGACAAGTTCGCTCGGGGGCTGCTTTTTTTTTGATTTTTGGAGTGTGAGTGAGTTTTTATTATATTCATAGCGGTTGTTGAAAATAATTTTTTTACATTTGCAACCGTTATGGAATGTATCTAAAATAAATTACTCATTTTTTCCTCATTCCTATGATTTTGTAAAATAAATAACGGCTCAAGTAATTACTGAATTATTTGACAACGAATAAGTTACATCGCAAATTTATCTAAATGAATTCTTTTAAAACACTCAACAATCTTACGGGAGGATTGGTTTTCTTAATCACTTTTATCGTAATGTGTTTTTCGGTAGAGTCGTCGGGCAGTCTTTGGGATTGCGGCGAGTTTGTTTCGGGGGCGTTCAAGCTCCAAGTGGTGCACCCGCCGGGCGCGCCTTTGTTTCTGTTGGTAGGGCGTATATTTACGATGTTCGCCGAGTTATTTTCTAAAGACCCTTCCAATATCGCTTTTTCCGTCAATCTGATGTCTGGAATGTGCAATGCGCTAACTGCTATGTTTGTCTGTTGGTCTGCCGTTATTCTTGCCAAACTTGCTTTGGTGGGTCGCGACGGCGAGTTGGATATGCCGCAAAGTATCGCCGTTTTGGGCGGTGGTTTGGTAGCTGGTCTTTGCACCGCTTTTTGTTCGTCCATCTGGTTTTCGGCGGTAGAAGGCGAGGTGTATGCGATGTCCACTTTTTTTACGGCACTCACGGTTTGGGCGGTAATGAAGTGGTACAATTTGCCCGATAACTCCAATTCCGACCGTTGGTTGCTTTTTGCGGTCTATGCGGCTGGACTTTCTACGGGCGTTCACTTGTTGAGTTTGCTTACTTTTCCGGCGTTGGCGTTGTTTTATTATTTCAAAAAATATAAAAATCATACGTTGATTGGGGTCGGCGTGGCGTTTGCTATCGGCGTAGCGTTTATACTTGGCACCCAAGTTTTGGTCATCACAGGCGTTCCGAAGCTCTGGTATTGGATGGAAATGCTGACCGTCAATACATTCGGCTTGCCCGTCAATAGCGGTATAGTGCCTACTTTGATGGTTTTGGTAGGTGGTTTTTTCTTTGGCTTTCGCTATGCGGCGCAAAAACAAAATGCTATTTTACAAAAAATATTAATGTCCGCTTTGCTTTTGGTCATCGGTTTTTCTACGATTGGGATTGTCGTTATTCGTGCCAACGCAAACACACCGATTAATATGAACAATCCGTCGAACCCGATGAGTTTGTTGCCTTACATCAATCGCGAGCAATACGGCGAGCGTCCATTGCTTTTTGGTCCGCATTTTGATGCAAAACCCAACGGAACGAAAATGGACGACCGCTACGGTTTGGCAGGCGACCACTACGAAGTGACGGGCAGAAAATTGGACTACGAATTTAAAGATGAGGATAAAATGTTGTTTCCCCGCATCGGTCACTACGAGCAGGGCAGACCGCAGCAGCACCGACTTTGGATGGGCAACCGACAAGGCGTGCCAACACAAGCCGATAATATGCACTTTTTTTTCCAGTATCAATTAGGCTGGATGTACTGGCGGTATTTTATGTGGAATTTCGTAGGTCGGCAGAATGGCGAGCAAGGCTACTATCCGTGGGATTTGGCAAACGGTCATTGGCTTTCGGGCATCAATGCGGTAGATAATGCCATGCTTTACAACCAAGACCAAATCACGACTACGATGAAAAAACATCAGGCGAGGAATACTTATTATTTTCTTCCATTGATTTTTGGCTTGTTGGGTATGTTTTTTCACTTCCGAAAGAGCAAGGAAGATTTTGCAGGATTGCTCGGTTTATTTATTATCACGGGGATAGGAATTATCATTTACTCCAATCAGCCGCCCAACGAGCCGCGCGAGCGCGACTACGTTTTGGTAGGTTCGTTTTTTACGTTCTGTATTTGGATTGGTCTGGGAGTAGTCGCCGTGTTTGATTTCCTTTGGAATCGTGTAAAATTGACCAATATTGCCTCGCCGATATTGGCGATAGCGCTGGCGTTGTCCGCTCCAATCGTGATGGGCTTTCAGAACTACGACGACCACAGCCGCCGCGGACACTATGCTACACGGGATTACGCCGCCAACTTTTTAGTTTCTTGCGACAAAGACGCTATTATATTTACCTACGGCGACAACGATACCTATCCACTTTGGTACGCCCAAGAGGTCGAAAATATTCGTCCCGACGTGCGGGTAGTCAATTTGAGTTTGATAGCAGTGGATTGGTACATCAACCAACTTCGGCGCAAGATAAACGAGTCGCCAGCTATAAAAATGACGATTCCCGAAGATGCGTATCGTGGCTTCCGCCGCGACCAAATCCCGTATTACGCTCCCAACGGCGAGCGCGAAATGAGCATTATGGACGCTATCAAGTTCATCGGTGGCAACAATAAAGTGAGCGGCAGCGGAGTTGAGTTTGAAAGTTTTTTGCCTTCTACCGATTTGTATATTCCTGTAGATGTAGCAAAAGCTCGTGCCAACGGCTACGCGACGGCGAAAGACAGCGTACTTTCCAAAGTCAGCTTTTCGCTCGGCAAGCGCAACAGCGTCATCAAAGACGACATCGCCATTTTGGATATTGTAGCCACCAACGCATTCGAGCGTCCGATTTATTGGGCGGTTACTTGCCGTCAGGAAAAAATGATGGGCTTACAGGATTTTACGCAACTCGAAGGAATGGGACTCAAATTAGTGCCGTTCAAAAACCCAAGCGACCAACAGTACGGTTTGGTGGGCAACGGAAAAGTAAACGTAGATAAGACTTACGACATCGTGATGAACCGTTGGAAATGGGGCAATTTTGACAAAATGGAAACCTATGTAGATAAAAGCTATATGCCAAGTATCCAAGCGATGCGCCTCATTATCTTGCGCACCGCCCGCGAAGCAGCGTTGGAAGGCGACAAAAAGAAAGCGGTGGACTTGATTGATAAATATTTTGAGTCTTTCCCGCACAAAAACTTTCCTTACGATTACAGTGCGTTTTATATGCTGACCGTTTATGTGCAATCCGACGCTTACGAAAAGGCAAAACCACATTTAAAAATTTTGGAAAATGAACTTTTGGAGCAGTTTAAATTCTACAATTCACTCGACCCAAAAGATTTACAATCGGGCTTTGAGCAGGACTACGGAATGTCGGCTCGCACCAAAGACGATATGATAAAACTCGTCGAGCAAGCCAAAGACGTGGATTATGCCAAAGAGTTGAAAGAAAAATTCGCTCCATATTCATCGGACAAAAAGCCGAATTAATAGGTATAAAAAAAACGCCTCCAATTTTTTTGGAGGCGTTTTTTTTTGTAAAGAAAGAAAGAAAGAAGCTGAATAACACAAAACTACACACAGTTCTCATTCCGTTTTTATCAATTCATATTTTTTGAACAATGAAAATTGTGCTTTTTCAACTTTTTTCTGATAGCTCGCCCAATCTTTTTCAAAAAATTTATTAATGCTTTCTATCCAGTTGCGAAGTGCTTTTTGCGCTTGCGCAACCGCGATTTCTGCCGTCGGAGTCGGTCGTCCGTTGGAGGCATCGAGGTACGAAATGGCGCGCCAAACAGTGCCGTCGAGGGTAGATTGAGAGTGGTTGATGCCTTTTTGCTCGGTTGGTCCGAAGTAAATTTTTCGGATTTCGGCGATAGAATCTTTCAATATTTTGCCGCTTTTGCTGATGTCTTGCTTCACGCTGTCGGGCGCGTTGTTGAGTTGGTCATCGGCTATTTTGATTATTTTTTCTACTTCGCGCAGTCGTTTGGCGGCTTCGGTGGCTTTTCCGATTATTTTTTCGTAGTCGAGCATTGCTTTTTCTTGGGCTTCGAGGTCGGTTATCGCGGTCGCACTTCGGGGGTCGGCGTTTACTTTTACCGTCGTAGAGTCTTTGCGAAGGCTGTCCAACGTGACGACTACCTTATAGATGCCCGGAAAAACACTGCGTCCGCGCGGCTCTTCGTCCTCTTTGGGCGGTTCGTAGGCAGACGGATAGCGGATTCCCTTGCGCTCCAAACTCCAGTTGATGCGGTTCATTCCAGTATCAATTTCGGTCGAAAAAGTGCGCAGCGTGTCGCCATTCGGAGCAAAAATTTGTATTTTTACTTTCTTTTTTTCGTCGGACGTGGTAGATTTCTTGCTGCCTTTTTCTTCTTTTTTTCCTCCATTTTTCTCTGTTGTTTTTTCGTCTTTCTTTTTAGAAAAATTCGCCTTTGGATTCAACCAAATAGTCATGCGAGCGGCAGTTGCTTTATTTTCACCCTGAAAATAGCCGTCGGCAGGAAAACGAATGCCGTCGAAGGAGCGATAATTAGCGAGATAAGCGTCGGGCGCAGTAAATAATTTGAAATCTTGTGACATCGTTTTTCCGCCACTTCGGGCTATTTCGCGCAACGGACGAATATCGTCCAAAACCCAAATAGCGCGCCCAAAAGTAGCAAGCACGAGGTCGCCGTCGCGCGGGTGAATTTTCATATCCGTCACGGGGACGGACGGAAAATCGCCCGCATTGTATTTGTTCCAATTTTCGCCGCCGTCGAAGCTGGCATACAGTCCAACGTCAGTTCCCAAAAAAATTAAGTTCGGTTCTTCCAAATCCTGCACGACAGAAAGGCAAAATCCGCCCACTTTTTTTCCATCTGCCAGCCTTTTCCAAGTTTTTCCGAAATCTTTGGTGTGGTACAGATACGGCTGCCAGTCGTTGCGGCGGTAATTATTGACGACGACGAATGCCTCCGCCGAATTTTTTTGCGACACTTCTATTTGAGGAATCCATGCGTTGGCAGGACAATTTGGTAAGTTTTTTGTCAGATTTTGCCACGTTTTGCCGCCGTCTTGCGTGAGCTGCAAATTGCCGTCGTCCGTGCCGACCCAAACCACATTTTCGTCCTTTGGGCTGGGCGCAATGCAGAGGATAGTGCAGTGATTTTCGGCACTCGTGATGTCGGGCGTAAGTCCGCCAGTTTCTTTCGATTCTCGAATTTTTGTCGTGTCGTTGGTCGTCAAGTCGGGCGAAATAATTTGCCAAGAACGTCCAGCGTCTTTTGTTTTGTGTACGAACTGACTGCCAAAATACAAGCCCAAATCCTGAAAAGGGTCTTGCGCCAAAGCTGCATTCCAGTTGAAGCGAAGCGGTATTTTTTCGTCGGCGTGAACGGGTTTGATGTAGGTATTTTCGCCCGTTTTTCGGTCGTACATATTTAGTTCGCCGCCCTGCGACATCGCAAAACCGTAGCGATTGTTGTCGCGTCGCGGCAGCACATCGAAGCCGTCGCCGAACATCACTTCCTGCCAGTCGCTGTTGCGAATACCGCCGTATCGCCAGACCGAACTCGGACCTGCCCACGAGCCGTTGTCCTGCAAGCCGCCATAAACATTGAACGGAATATCGTTATCGACGCTGACGTGGTAGAACTGTCCGACGGGAATTTTCTCCACGAACTGCCAGTTTTTTCCCCTGTCGTGCGTGATATTGAGTCCGCCGTCGTTGCCTTCGATAAGGTAATCGGGGCGGTCGGGGTGTATCCAAAAAGCGTGGTGGTCGGGGTGTACGCCGTAGTAGGGAAGCAGCGTTTCAAAGGTTTTTCCGCCGTCTTCGCTCTTATTGACGACCGAAAAAAGCGTATAAAGTCGATTTTCGTTTTTGGGGTCGGCGTAGATTTCGGAATAATAAAAAGGGCGGTCGCCGATGCCTTTTTCAGCTATTTTTTTCCACTTGAACCCGCCGTCGTCGGAGCGAAACAAGGCATTTTCCTTCGCTTCTATGATGGCATAGACGACTTCTGGATTGGAGCGAGCGATGGCGACACCGATGCGCCCGAGTTCGCCTTTCGGCAAGCCGTCTTTTTCGCTGCGTTGCTCCCAAGAGTCGCCCCCGTCGAAGGTCACAAACAAGCCGCTGCCTTTTCCGCCCGAATTGAACGCCCAAGGTTTGCGTCCGTATTCCCACATAGCTGCGATGATTTTATTGGGATTGCTGGGGTCAGCGACGAGGTCAGCACAGCCCGTTCTATCGTTGGCGTAGAGGATTTTTTTCCAAGTTTTGCCGCCATCGGTCGTCCTAAAAACGCCACGTTCTTCGTTTGCGCCCCAAGCCGAGCCGAGCGCGGCGACATACACGATGTCTGGATTGTCGCGGTGAATAATGATGCGGTGAATGGTTTTAGTTTCGGTCAGTCCCATATTTTTCCAAGTTTTGCCGCCGTCGATACTTTTAAAAATACCTGCGCCACTGTTGTGTGAGTTGCGCGGATTTCCTTCGCCTGTGCCGACCCAAATCTCGGAGGGATTTTTTTGATTGATAGCCACAGAGCCGACGGACTGCGTGGATTCTTTATCAAAAATAGGTTCCCAATCCGTGCCGCCGCTCGTGCTGCGCCACACGCCGCCCGATGCCGTGCCTGCGAAAATAGCATCGGTTTTTAGGTTCACGTCGATACTTGTTATGCGCCCGCTCATTCCGCCCGGACCGATGTTGCGGAGGCGGAGCGCTTTCATATTAGAGAGGTCAATTTTTTGAGCAAATGCAAAAAATGTGACAAAAAATAGAGCGAGAACGAAGGATATTTTTTTCATTTTGTTTTATTTAATTTGAGAACTGATTTTATCCAAAATATTTTTTTAGTAAAATTTCAGGCAGCATTTTATTTGATACAAATAAGTAAGTATAAGTTTTTAGTTTTTAATTTTGAGTCGTCATAAACTATTGAAAATCAACGAATTATGTCGAATATTAAATGTCATCTATTTAAGTGTAAGTACCCAAACATATTTAGTTCTCATTAAAAGCCGACTGCTTTAGCGGTCGGACAATGGATAATATTTGATGTTGGCATTAGTCAAATACTCGCTACGGGCAACTTATTTAGGCTAATTAAAAAAACAGTTTTACAACCTGATGCAATAGGCATCAAACATTTATAGAAAAATATATGGTACATCGCGTCCGACCCCGAAGGGGTCGCAGATATAGGGCATTTATCTTTTATAAACATTTAATCCCTTCGGAATTTTTTTAAACGAAAGTAATTATGCACAAGTTCTTAAGAACTCACTTTTCAAAAAACGCTTCACGGAAATTCAGTCGATAAAAAGACATTTTTCGGAGGCGCAAAGCAGGCTTTGAAACGAAACAACAACGCGGTATTTAGCTGAACCGTAAGAAAAAATAATCAATTAATTCTAAACACGTTTCTTGGGCGCAATGTTAAGAAAAAATTACAAAAAAACCGAATTTTCGTTTTAGACGTATATCTATTTATCGAAATGAAAGTTATTTTTTAGACCCAAACACAATAATTCCAACATGAAAATCAAAATTCTACCATTTATTTTATTCCTTGCGGCTTTGATGCCGTCTTTGTCCTTCGCACATTCTGGCTCGCTCACGGGTGTAGTATTCAGTAGTTTCAATAAAATACCTATCCAGCAAGCGAAAATCCGACTCGCCAACACAAATTTTGAAACCGTGACCGATGAAAACGGTCGCTTTTCTTTCCTCGAAATTCCTGCTCGCAATTATACGCTTCGCGTGGAGATGGAGGGTTTTTATACCAACGAAAAAGAGGTAGATTTGGAAAGCGACAAGGCGTTAGAGCTGACGATATATATGTATCCGACGTTGATTAATTTACCTGACTTCGCTATTTCTTCTAAAAAAGCGGCTTCGGCGGCTTCTACCTCCACGCTGGGAAAAATTGATTTCGAGCTGCGCCAAAAAAATACTGCCCAAGATATGCTGCGTTTGGTGCCGGGCTTGTTTATCGCCCAACACGCTGGCGGCGGCAAAGCCGAACAGATTTTTATTCGTGGATTCGATTGTGACCACGGTACGGACGTGGCGACTTTCGTAGATGGGATTCCCGTCAATATGCCGTCGCACGGTCACGGACAAGGCTATGCCGATTTGCATTTTTTGATTCCCGAAACGGTGAAAAATATAGACGTTTTCAAGGGTCCGTATTTTGCGGAGTTTGGAGATTTTGCGACGGGCGCGGCGGTGCAATTCAATACGTTGGATAGTTTGCAGAGCAGCCAAGCGACTTTGGAGTTCGGCAGCGTGCCAAGCAAGCGCGCTATTTCTTCCAATCGCTTGTTGCTGATGGCGAATATTCCGACTGGTAAGGACGGCGTGCGCTCTTACATCGCCAATGAATTGGTTTATACGCCGGGTTATTTTGAGAGCAATCAGCAGTTTTTGCGCTACAACCTGTTCAATAAAACCAGTATTCAACTCTCCAATTCGTCCTCGTTGGCATTGAGTGTTTCGGGCTTTGGAAGCAGTTGGAACGCAAGCGGACAGGTGCCAGAGCGAGCGGTGGCGAGCGGACAAATCGGGCGTTTTGGAAGCATTGACAACACCGAAGGTGGCACCACGCAGCGCATCAACACCAATATTCAATACAATTCTATCGGAAAAAATCGGCAGTTTGAATCCAATTTTTTTACCAGCAACTATCGATTCAAGTTGTTTTCTAATTTTACTTTTTTTGCCAATAATCCGTTGCGAGGCGACCAAATCGAGCAGTCCGACAACCGTTTTGTGTCAGGTATTAACACCAAATATAAGATTTTTTATGACGCTCACGGGTTGGAATATAAGACGACTGTGGGCGGTGGGTTTCGGAGCGACAACATCGAAAATTCACTTTGGAATACCGAAAAACGCGCTCGTTTTTTTGAGCAAGCACACGCCAAAATTACCCAAAATAATATGAATATTTTTGTCAAACAAGACGTTACGTTCAACGATTGGTTGCGTGCCGACGTTGCTCTTCGGGGCAATTATATGCTGTTTGATGTGCAGGATTTGCGCCCAGAAAGTGCCGACCACAAAAATTATTCGGGGTTCAACTATCAGTTTTTACCGTCTTATAAAGCGAATTTGATTTTTACGCCCGCCAAAAATATTCAATTTTTTGTCAATCACGGCACGGGTTTTCACTCCAACGACGCTCGCTCGTCCGTCCAAGAGCCGTCCAATCATCGCCTGCCGCAGGTGATGGGCAGCGAAATTGGTTCGCAAATAAATCTACTCAACCGAATTATCTTGAATGTAGCTCTTTGGCGATTGGATTCCGAAAACGAATTGGTATATGTCGGCGACGACGGGACAACGGAAAATAAGGGTTCCAGCCGCCGCACAGGGATAGATATTAGCGTGCGCGGACAGCTTTACAAGTGGCTTTATGCAGACTGCGACCTCAATTTTTCGCGCAATATTTTGACTAAAAAATATCTCGGCGAGCAGCTTCCAACAGATAATTTGGTGCCGTTGGCTCCGACTTTGACCTCCACAGGCGGGCTTACAGCACGCAGCCAATCTGGACTCAGCGGCAGCGTCCGCTATCGCTTCATCGGCGACCGAGCCGCCAACGAGTCTAATACTACGATTGCGAAGGGATATTTTTTGACCGATTTGGCGGCTTCTTACAAGTACAAGAATATTATGGTCAATCTGACGGTCGAAAATCTGCTCAATGTAAAATGGAATGAAGCGCAATTCGATACCGAATCGCGCCTGAAAGATGAGCCAAACAATGTCACAGAGTTGCACTTTACGCCCGGCACGCCGCTTGCTCTGAAAGCTGGTTTTAGCTGGTTTTTCTAAACGCAGCCGCAATGTTTCAGTCCTGCATTTCGGCTTTTCGGACACGATACAAGTAGCGAGGAGTTTCGTCAAAAAGCTGTCCATAATATTCGTGCGCCAGTTTGCGATGTTCGGCTTTTTGGGATAGGTTGATTTTGCTCAACACATATTGTAATGCAGCTTTTTCGCGGAGCGGAAGTGATTTTGTTTCTAAATTTTGCAGTAAATAAACGGCTTTTTCGGTCTTATTTTCGCGGTGTAGTACCTTTGCTTGGACGAGTTTTGCCTCAAAAATAAGTTCGGGATTGCCGAGTTCGGCAGCCAACTGACTGCCTTCTTCTTGCAGGAGCGTTGCGGTTGCCAAGTCGTTCATTTTCAACAAAACGCCGCTGCTTCTTATCAAGCTGTGGCAAAGCAAAGCCTTGTTGCGAATGGTGCGACTGACTGCCACCGACCGTTTGTAATACTCAACCGCAGGCGCGTATTGCTGCTCGAATGAGGCAATATCGCCCAAAGTATCGAGCGTTTTGGCGATGCCTTTTTGGTAGCCCAACTGCTCGCAAAGCGACAAATTTTTAGTCAAAAAATCTATCGCTTCCGCAAATTCTCCTTTTACGGCTTGCAGCCCGCCAATCAATCCGAGTGCGATGGCGATGCCTTGCTTGTCGCCCAATTCCTCTACGATTTGGAGGTCGCGGCGGTAGTTTTCCATAGCGCGGTCGTAATCGCCGGTGCGCTCATAGACGCTACCGATGCAGCCGATGGCGATAGACGTGAGAAATTTATTGCCCAATTCTTCGCTGAACGCCAGTCCGTTTTGGTAATAGTTCAAAGCGGACGGATAGTCGCCTTTTTCAAACAGGACAATTCCTATATTGGTGTGCAGCGTCGCCAAACCTTGCTTATCGTTTCGCTGTCGGCAAATCGCCAAAAAATCTTCTTGGCATCGGATTCCAGCTTCGTAGTCCCCGAGGTTCATATAAGTCAAACCCAAATTAGACGCAATAGACGCGGTGTTGCTGTTGATAGTTTGATTTTTTTTACTCAAATCAATACTTTTCACAAAATATTCTTCGGCGCGGACGTAATTTCCTTGACGAAAATATAAATTTCCCAAATTTCCAAACGTGCTGGCGATTCCTTGTGAGTCGTCTAATTTTTCAAAATAAGCGACTGCATTTTCGAGGTGTGGGCGGGCGCGTTCATAGTCGCCCCGAAGAAGTAAAAGGTGTCCGAGCGCATTGTCGGAGCGGGCTAAAAATAACGGATTATCTATTTTTTGTGACAATTTTATAGCTTGCTGAATGGTTGCTTCGCAAGTTTTCCAATCGCCTACGAGTTCTAAAATTTCAGCTTTTTTGAGAAGTATTTTTACAAAAAAATCGCTCTGTTCCTCCGAAGAAAGATTGCCCAAAAGTTTGTTATAAAACTCCAAAGCGGCTCGATTTTGGTAATTTCGTCTGGCGTGATTGGCGGCTTTTGCAAGGTATTCGTTGGTTTTTGCGGACATACCCGCTTGCTCATAGTGAAAAGCCAAATCCACCCAACGCTCGTCCAATTTTTCGGCATACAGTTTTTCAATCGCTTCTCCGATAAGGCGGTGCAGCTCCCGAAGACGGGTGCGCAGCTGCATTTCGTACACGGCTTCGCGAAGCAAAGAATGGCGAAAAATATACCGCAATTCGTTCATCGCCTGCCAAATTTGACCTTGTTCGGCATTGTCAATTTGCTCTCGCAGCACTGCGGACGCGTTGCCATTCCGACGGATAAATTCTTCCTGCGCACACATAACTTCCGACAAAATCGGAACGTCAAATTCTCTGCCGATGACCGCCGCCGCTTTCACCGTTTCTTTCACAAGGCTCGAAAGTCTATCCACACGAGCCATCAAGACGGCTTGCATAGAATCCGTCAATTTGATGCTGTTACTTTTTATAAACCACTGATTATCAGTTTTTTGCAGCAAGTCACTCTCTATGAAATAAGCTAAAATCTGCTCTGTGTAGAAAGGGTTGCCCGAAGTACTGCGCTGCAAAACTTCGAGCAACTTTTGACTTACTTTTCCGTTCAGTTTGGACTCGGCGAAGTTGCGGAGTGCTTCTGCTGAAAGCATATTGAGGTCTATTTCGAGGAATGGATTTTCTGCTCGCCGATGGAGGATAGATTGAATTTTTTTTGGTTTTTCTCCATTATCATCATATCGTGACGTGGCTAAAATCAAGATATTGTAATTTGTAATCTGGCGCGTCATTTCCTCCAACAACTCTATTGAGCTTTCATCGAACCAATGTGCATCTTCAAGTTGCAAAATAGTAGGCTTGCCGACAGAAGAAATGACATAAAAAAAATTGCTCAAAGCGGTCAAAGTATTAGCGTAGCGACCGCGTGCGTCCAACTGCTCCCAAAGTGCGTCGGAATAAAAAATACCAATTTGCGCCGCTAAAACCGATTTTGTGCGCTCCAACTCTCGGGACAGTGTAGGTTTTTGGGAAACAGAGCGAAGCAAATACGCGTATTTTTCTTCAAAAATCTTTTCGTTTTGCGCGGCAGAATGTTCAGCACTTTGCTCAAAAAAATTATTCAGACAGTACAAAAATGGATTGAACGGCTTGCGCAGCATCTGGTCAGCTTGGCAAATCAGCCACTGTCCGTCGAGATATTCTTCTGTCCATTGCTGTTGATATTCGTGCGCCAGACGGCTTTTTCCGATGCCAGCTTCGCCATAAAGTAAGATGCTACCCGCTATTTTTTTTTCAAAAATATTTTCAGAAAATGACAAAATTTGCTCTAATTGCTGTTCTCTGCCGATGATTTGTCCCAAAAAAATAGGAGCGGAAGTGGCAGTTCGACCCAATAAAATATAGGTTGGAATGTTTTCACGCACGCCTTTGTATGGAATATTTCCTTTGTAGCCAAATTTGAAGGCTGTACCTTTTTTTTGTACGGCTTCGTCGGTCAGCACTTCGCCCCAGTCGGCTTCGGTCATCAGGCGCGCCGCCAGATTGACTTGATTTCCGACTGCCGCGTATTGGCAACGCTCGCTGCCGCCGATGATGCCCGTGTAGGCGATGCCCGTCGTGATACCCATTCGGAATTGCCATTTGTTGTCAGCGTTTTCTTCTTGCAGAGCTTTGGCAAAAGAGAGTGCGCGCAGTACATTATTTTCATAAGCGACAGGTGCGCCAAAGAAAGCAAGCATTACACCGCCTTTGTCGCCGAAGTCAATTTCTTTGAAGTAGCCCGAAAAATTATGGATTTGGTGCAACACTTGGGTCGCAAATTCGTCCAAAGCGGCGTGTGTTTCTATTTTTTCAAAAGAAATAAAAACGGTCGTGACGCTCCGAAATTCGCCCATTTGCTTAAAATTTAGGACGGAATTGGGCAGAAAAAATTGCGCAACTTCGGGCAAGATACCTGCGGCAGTCAGCTTATCTTTTTTGGTAGCGACTGCTATTTCTTTCGCACGAAGCAGCCGAAAATAATATTCGTTGGGTAAAACTTCGTATTCGGCATGGATAGTTTGGAGCAAGGGCTGGCTGACGATTATTTCCTGTGGCTCTGCTTGCAACTGCGCATAAGCACTTTCCTGAATTGCTTTTCCGCGAAAATAATAGGATTTGATATTTTCGTTGCCCACGATTCCCCATTCTACTTTTCCTTTGGATAAGCCGATTTTGATTCCGATAGAAAAACTCCCGAAGGTCGTATCTTGAGAGAAAAGTTCGCGCATAGCTTCTGCGGCAGTCAAAAATGCGGCGGCAGTCACCGACTCCGAAGGAAAAATAGCATTGAACGCGTCGCCTGCAAAATAAGGAATAAAACCGCCGAACTGATAAACGATGCCAACGGCGGGTTCAAAAATATCGTTGAGAATAACAGAAAGCTGCTCCGCACCCGCGCTTCCCTGCTGCATGAGAGATTCGGTGAGCGGCGTAAAACCCGACAAATCGATAAACATCGTGTAGGCTTCGAGCGAGCCGTAGGACTTTTGTTCCAAGATTTTCTCTTGGATAAACTGCGGCAAAAGGTTCTTCGTCATACAACTTCGGCACTGTTATTATTTTACCGTCTGTTCTTCTTTTTTTCGATAATTCTTAACCCATTTCGGCGACTACTTCGGTGACTTCTGGCACCATGCGCTGCAACATTCCCTCGATGCCGCTTTTGAGGGTGACGGTCGAAGATGGACAGCCGCTGCACGAACCTTGTAGTAGGACGGTGACTTTACCTGCGTCGAAAGAGCGGAACTCGATGTTGCCGCCGTCCATTTCGACGGCTGGCTTGACGTAAGTGTCTATCAAGTCTTTGATTTTTTTGACCAGTTCAGCTTGGTCGCCGGTGTATTGTACGCCGCCGTTTTCGGCGTCTGATTTTTCCTGCGCTGCTGCGAAGCCGTCTTTGACGATTTCACCGCCATTTTCGACGTAGTTTTTTATAAAATCCTTGATTTTGAGCATAATATCCGCCCACTCGTAGTTGAACTCTTTGGTGACGGTGACGAAATTATTGCAAATATAAACGCCCTTCGTGTAGGGCAGCTCGAACAAAGCCGCGCCAAGCGGTGTCCACTCGGCGGCGATGGATTTTTCTCTAAAATCCGCAGTGCCTTTGTAGAGCATACGATTGGTGACGAATTTTAGGGATTCGGGATTGGGGGTTTGCTCGGTGTAGAGCATAACTGGGCTTTTTACTGCTGTATTTTCCATGATGATTGGTTTATTTTGAAGGAAAGAAGAAAAAACGAGTGGTTTATTATTTCTTTCCCAACGCAAAGTTACGTCAAAAAAAGTGATTTTAAATTGATTATAGTTGGTCTTTTTTAAAAAAAGTGGTATTCATTTTTAATTTTTAATTTTTTTACTTACCTTTTCGAGCAATTTTAATCGTCCAAGCTATGCCGAAAAATTTACAAGAAAAAATATTAGAAAATATTCTACTCCGTTACCCCAAAAAACCAGATGCCGTAGATGCTATTTCGCAGCTTTTGGGCGTAGGGAAGGACGGCGTTTATCGGCGTTTGCGAGGCGATACGTTTTTGAATCCCGATGAGTTGAGCAAACTTTCGCAACATTTTCAGATTTCATTGGACAGCTTGGTGTTTGAACGCACCGATACTGTTTTTTTCGTTTTCAATATGTTTTCAAAACCCGTCAAAAGTTTTGAGGACTATGTAGAAAGCGTCTATACCGAGATTTTTCAGCTCCAACGATTGCCCGACGCTCACGTTCAGTACGCTACGACCGAAATTCCTATCTTTTATTATACCCTTTTCCCTGAGCTTTTTTGCTTCAAACTTTATACTTGGGGGCGGACGGTGTGGGATTTTCCGTACTTGCGCAAGCATTTATTTGATTTTTCGCTTGTTTCGCCGCCAGTGATTGCCAAAATGAGCGCGGTTATGCGGCTTTATTTTCATCTTCCCAGCACCGAAATCTGGAGCGTAGGCATCGTAGATAACACGTTGGGGCAGATTGAATTTCACCTCAACAGTGGAGGCTTCAAAAATCCGCCCGACGCTTTGGTGCTTTGCGACTGCCTTCGCGACCTGACTCGCCACCTGCGCCTGATGGCGACGGAGGGTTTCAAAGTCGAGCTGCCCGACAAAGCCGGCAACATCGTCCACAACAGTCCGTTCCAACTTTATCACAACGAAATGGTGAATACCAACAACACGATTTTTGTGACCACCGCCGTTGGGCGCGTGCTTTTTACGACTTTGGCTACCCCTAATTTTATTCGCAGCACCGACGAGCGGGTTTGCGACTACAAAGAGGAGTGGTTTCAGATGATTATCAGCAAGTCTATCCCAATTACTACGCAGTCCGAAAAAAGCCGCGATTGGTTTTTCAATCGCTTGGAGCAAAAAATTGCGCTGGTGCGCCGTCGCATCGAGTTGGTTTTGAGCGAATAAAATTTGTAAATATTTTTTACAATTTATTATTTTTCACAAACTCAATCAAGTCGCGGTGTTCTTGGAGCAACGCTTGTGCGGCTTCAAACAGACCCTCGAAGTTGATTGCCAACATTTGCACTTCGCGAGGCATCGTGTCCACAGATTGCATCTTGAAGCAGTGACAAGTATGAAAACTTTTTAGTACGTCGCCCAAGTCAGTCGCCCGTTGGGTAAGAGTACATATGACTTCGGGGGGAAATATATTTTCTTCGAGTGTCGCCAACTGGACACCCGAACTTTGGCAGGGAGTTTTTTCTACCTCCATCGTCCTGCCCAACAAATCAAAAAGATTGACCCTAAAATGCTCCGCAAACTTCAAGATATTACAGACTTTTGGCTCCGCCGTACCGTTTTCATACGAAGCAATATTGCCGCGATTGAGCCCGACGCGCAGCGCAAGTTCTTCCTGACTTATGTTTTGCAGCTTTCGTAGGTGGCGAATATTGGTCGCCAGACAGTTGCCTACATTTCCCGTGATTTCCGAAGTCGTTGCTTGTTCCATTCTTTCTTTTTGACAATAATTTTGTTGAGCAGTGAGTAGTTTTTAGTGATTAGTTTTTAGTCGCACCAGTCATTGCCAATCAGTTAGGAACGCATCTAAAATAAACTACTTATTTTTTCTTCATTCTTTACTCATAATATAATCACAAATAATTCTGTGAAAATAATTACAAACGTGTGCTGTGTGAAGTGATTTTCGGGCGCAAAAAATTTTTCTGTAATTAATTTTCACATCTTCAACGCTTTCTGTCGTCAAAAAGTTGAGTTTTGTCTATTAATTGTAAAAAAAAATATAATTTTAAAAATAATCTGCGTTTAAGCGTACTTTTATGTAGGATTATTTACGGAATACTCGTATCTTTGTAAAAATATTTTACAAAATTATTTTTTCTTGCTAAAAAAATATTCATTTTACCATGAAACCAAGCACAGCTCCATCTGTTATTTTAATTTCTGACCAACTGCGGGAGGTCGCCTACGCATTGCGCTCTTTCGCACTCAAACTTACGGGCAGCGCTGCCGATGCCGATGATTTGTACCAAGATACTACGCTTCGCATCATCACGAATGCCGACAAATATACGCCCGACACGAACTTTAAGGCGTGGTCGCTTACGATTATGCGCAACGTTTTTATCAACGAATACCGAAAGCGAACCCGCAGAGGGCAGCTTCTCGAATTGTCCCAAAAAAGCAAGCAGTTGAGTGTAGGCGAACAACCTGTTTTCAACGGCGCAGAAAGTGGTATGGGCTACAAAGAGCTAATGAAAATGGTCAATACGTTGAGCGACGAGCTTCGCGTACCGTTTTGGATGGCTTATCAGGGCTACCAGTACGACGAAATAGCCGAGCAACTCGCAGTGCCGCTTGGCACTATTAAGAGTCGGATATTTTTTGCGCGTAAAAAATTGATGGGTCTTTACAACAGTGCGCACGGAATTTCGAGTGTGCAAGCGGCGTAAAATGTCATCAGAAATGAAGAAAAAATAAGGTACTCTAATTTTTCAAATAAATTCAATCAATAACAAGGCATTTTTGAGGCGCAACGCAGGGCGTTGAAACGAAAAAATAACGCAGTG
>JAYUHK010000160.1:0-18972 GCA_043767025.1 Saprospiraceae bacterium
ATTTGGAATATCAAAAAAACGCAACAACATTTTATTTATTAACATAAAAGTAAAGTTAGCAACTTGTGTTATTTAGCTTGGATTTTTGTACTTTTGCCACTGCTTTTTTAACAATATAAATTAGTTTATTATTTTGCGGACATCACAAATAGCTGTAAGCGTGCTTATGGCAGTCTATAACACCGATTTTAGGTTGGTAAAGCGAGCTATTGATTCGGTGCTTGGTCAGACCTTTCAGTACTTTGAATTGATACTCGTGGACGACGGCAGCGACGGCACGCTGAGTAAAAAAATCTTGGAGTATTGCGACTTACATTCGTCCAAAATAACTTATGTGAAGCACCAAAACTGCGGGCAATCGCAATCCATCAACAGGGCGATACGACTCAGCAGCGGAAAATATATCGCCATCATTGACTCTGACGATGAGTATAAAATCAACCACTTGGCGGCGTGTATGAATGAAATGGACTCAGCCGACTTGATATCTTCTATTACGGAAACTATTACGGACAGCCACGTGGATTTTTATGTGCCAGACAAGGACGACCACCAGACGGATATCCATGTAGATGACTGTATTTTATTCGCTACTTTGTTTGGGAGAAGAGAGGTTTTTGAAAAATTAGTATTCAAAAATATGTATGCTGCCGATGCAGATTTTTATGCTCGGGCGAGCGCCGAGTTTGTGGTAAAAAAAGTAAATCTTCGCACTTATATTTATTACCGAAATATAGAAAGCAGCCTTTCGGCAGTGCTGAAGCGGTCGCAGATTGCGCTGCAATAGGAATATATCTAATGTGAACTATTTACCACCAGTTTTTTGCTATGAAATTAGCTTCTTCGACAAATCTTATTTGTGCATCGCTGCTTACGGGCGTGTATGATGTGAATAGAAATCAAGAACTTGCCGAAGATAATTTTGAGGCGATTCGGGTTTGGTACGATTCGGTAAAGTCGTTGGGTTTGAGTGCGGTAATATTTCACAATAATTTTTCGCCAGCCACAGAAAGTCTTTATACCACCGATGCTATTGGGTTTGTGAGGGTGGATTTTGATACCATTTACAATCCAAATATTTATCGGTATTTTATTTACAAAGATTTTTTGGAGCTGCACCAGAGCCAAATCGACAATGTGTTCGTGACGGACATTACAGATGTGGAGGTTTTGAAAAATCCGTTTGGAGAGGAATTATTTTTGGAGCGAAGCGAAGCACTGTTTTGTGGCGACGAACCCAAAAAATTGGACAATGAATGGATGAACGACCACTCGACTCACCTGCGCAACAACATAGATGGCTTTGCGGAGTACGAAAAAAACCACCAGCAAAGTCCGCTTTTGAATTGTGGCATTATCGGCGGAAACATCGCTACTGTGCTGCGCCTGATGACCGAACTCGTGGCGATTCACAGCGCGCACGCCCCCAGCAACCGCACCGCCTATACGCTCGATATGGGAGCTTTCAACTACGCCGCCAGAACTCTTTTTGGGGATAATATAGCGCACGGAAGCCCCATAAATACGGTATTCAAAGGTTACGAAACGGAGCGAAAGGATTGTTGGTTTCGGCACAAATAATGAATCGTACGCTGCTCCCGACGCTCGGCGCGGGCTTTGGAGCATCAGATTTTAGACATCGCCGCTTTCTTTTTCGTATCCTTCGTAGTAGTAGGATTGCTCTATGCCCTTGAAAATAATTTCTCTGTTTTCTACATCGTCCGTCAGGTTTGCGGCGAGCAAAGTCCTCAACTCCAAGTCATTGATAGGGCTGCGCTCTATGGCTTGCAAATAAAGTGTTTTGTCCACAAACTGCCAATTCACGACTCTTTGTAGATTTTTTTTCAGCATCATATCCAACCATATCCGCATCGTCCTTCCGTTGCCTTCCATAAAAAGATGGGCGATGTTCATTTCCACATATTTTCCGATGATTTCTCCAAAAGTATCTTCGGGCATCTGCTCTATTTTTTCAAGAATCTCGTTCAGATACAAAGCTGTGGCGAATCTAAAACCCCCTTTGGAGATGTTTTGGGTGCGCACTTTTCCCGCAAAGCTGTAAAGTCCATCGAACAGATATTTGTGTATCGCCTGCAGTCCTTTGGTCGTACCAATTTCTATTTTAGCTATATCATTGGTATCAAACAAACGGTAGGCGTTTGCCAAACTTTCTTTGTCTATATTTTTCATTTTATGTTGGATACATTCCTCACGGAAAGTTTGCGGCACAATATATCTGAAAAGTCGTGTTGCTTTGGCGCAAAAAGCTGCTTATAGTTTAGCCCAACCGCGCTCAATTCAGAGAGAAATTGATAGATTTAGGTGTCCGCCAAGACCGACTTCGATGATATTTTGAAGTGTCGAGATGCGGACATCTTTTGTATTATTTTCGATTTTCGAAATGTATGCTTTATTAGTCCCACACTTATCGGCGAGTTGTTTTTGCGTCATACCTTTTTCGAGCCGAGCTTCATGTATCATTGCACCCAACTTAAAAGTCTGATAGCCTTTATCAAAAGCATCTCTTTCAGGTGTCCCTTTTTGACCATATTGTTCATCAACGAACTGTGCGAGAGTCCGTGTATTGTTATTTGTCTTCATAACTCATGTTACGCAGAATATTTTTTCACTAAAATTTCAAACAGTATTTTACGCCAAGTCGGTGTATTTTCAGACGTGCCTTGTAGAAATTCAAGTTTTTGCAAAAAACCTATCCCCCCAACACTCTTCCCCTTACGCCGTTGCCTTGAACTTCTTATACGCCGCCGTCAATCGGGGTACAATCTCGAACAAATCACCGCAAACGCCGTAGTCGGCAGCTTTGAAAAACGGTGCTTCGGGGTCTTTATTGATGACCACCATTACTTTGGAGTTGTTCACGCCCGCAAGATGCTGGATAGCTCCCGAAATGCCGATGGCGATGTAGAGGTTCGGACGAATCGCTACGCCCGTCTGCCCAACGTGTTCGTGGTGAGGTCGCCAGTGTGCGTCCGCTACGGGGCGCGAGCAAGCGGTGGTAGCGTTCATCGCCGTCGCCAAGTCTTCTACGAGTCCCCAGTTTTCGGGACCTTTCATGCCGCGACCTGCCGACACGACGAGTTCCGCTTCTGGCAACGGCACGATGCCTTCTACCGTTTTTACGGATTGCACGCGCACGCGCGCCGACGGAACGGAAATATTGAGTGTTTCTACCGCCGCGTCGCTGCCCGCCGCGTCTGGGCGAAGAGCATTGCCCGCCAAAGACAAAATCTTGATGTCAGACGTGATTTGGTATTCTGCAATCGCTTTTCCCGAAAAAACACTTTTGGTAACTTTCAGATGATTGCCGTCTATGGTCGGAAGAGCGTTCACGCCAGCCACAGAGCCAGCGTCCAAACGAGCCGCCAAACGTCCCAGTATTGACCTGCCAGTCGAAGTATGCGCCATAATTATCAGCTTTGCGCCCAACTGTTGGGCGGCGGCGGCGATTACGCCCCCAAAAACTTGACTGTCGAAGGCGTGCAGTCCGCCGACGTTATAGACTTTGGACGCGCCGTATTTTCCGAGTTCGGCGGCGTTGGCTACGTCGCCAAGTGTGAGTGCGACGCAAGAAGTTCCCATCAAGTCAGCCACTTTTTTGCCATAAGTAACCGCTTCCAATGCGGTTTTTTTGAATTGTCCCTTCGGACTTTCGACATATACTAAAACCATGATTGAGTTATTTTATTTTTATTTGAATTAAAATATTTTTGAGGCATGAAAAAGATGCCTAATTTTTTTTGAAAAAATAGAAAATTTATTTTTTCCCGTTCCTAAATCACTTTTGCTTCTTCGTGCAAGAGTCGGACGAGTTCGTCCATATCGTCTGCTGCTATCATTCTCACAGACGTTTTTTGCTTCGGAAGTTCGTAGCGAATGACGGTGGACGGGTCGCTGAAAGCTACGGGCTGGACGACGACGAGCGGCTTTGTTTTTGCCATCATAATGCCGCGCATATTGGGGATTCGTTGCTCCGCCATGCCTTTGGCGGCACTTATCACGAAAGGAGTTTCGACTTCCAATACTTCCGTGCCGCCTTCAATATCGCGCTCGACGGTAGCGGTAGAGCCGTTCAGGTCGAGTTTGTTGGCGTAAGAAATGTAAGGCATATCAAGGTATTCGGCGAGCATCGCGCCTACTTCCGAGCCGTTGTAGTCAATCGTTTCTTTGCCCAAAAAGACGAGGTCGAAATTTTGAGTTTTGGCATATTCGGCGATTTGTTTGGCGACGCAAAGCGCACTTTGTGGGTCAATATCTATCCGCACCGCATCGTCGGCTCCGATGGCAAGCCCTTTGCGAATGACGGTTTCGTTGTCCGCCGTCCCGACGTTGATGATGCTGACGGTGCCGCCCAAAGTTTCTTTGAGTTCGAGGGCGCGGACGAGGGCGTACCACTCGTCGTAGGGGTTCATAATGTACTGAACGCCGGCTTCGTTGAAGTCTTTGCCGTCGGCACTAAAAGAAATTTTAGAAGTAGTGTCGGGCGTTTTGCTGATGCAAACTAAAATTTTCATACAAAATATTGTGGTTGGAAAAAAATTACTGCCGCAAATATATGTCTTTTTTACAAAAAAATGAAATTGAGCGAAATTTCGCTAATAAAAATAATTGGCTTTCTGACGCACAAACTTCATTAGTCACAACATTTTTTCATACTTTTGGTTTTAATTTCAGCAGTCCATTTTTTATGAAAAAATTAGATATTTTGGCGATAGGTGTCCACCCCGACGATGTGGAGTTGGGCGCGAGCGGCACACTGCTCCAACATATTGCTTTGGGACACTCGGTGGGACTGCTCGACCTTACGCGCGGAGAACTCGGCACTCGTGGAAGTGTGGAAATTCGGCTTGCGGAGGCGACCGCCGCCGCCAGCCTGATGGGAGCGGTCGTACGAGAAAGTGTAGCGATGGCGGACGGTTTTTTTGAGCATACGGAAGAAAATTTACTCAAAATCATTCGAGTCGTGCGTCGCTACCAGCCCAAATTGGTGCTTGCCAACGCCCTTCGCGACCGTCACCCTGACCACGCTCGAGCCGCCAAACTGACTGCCGACGCTTGTTTTTTGTCGGGTTTGCGGCGCATCGAAACTTTTGAGGACGGCGGCGCGGCGCAAGAATGTTGGCGACCGAGCCGTGTTTTTCATTACGTCCAAGATGAATATATTGAGCCAGATTTTGTTTTTGACATCACTCCGTTTATGGAAAAAAAGTTAGAATTGGTGCGTACGTTCAAGTCCCAATTTTACGACCCCAACTCGGACGAGCCGTCGTCGCCTATTTCGAGCCGCGAATTTATGGAGTTCATAGTCGCTCGCGCGCGTGAGTTGGGCAGACCAGCAGGCTTTGAGTTTGCCGAAGGCTTCAACGTAAGTAAGACTTTGGGAGTCAAAAATCTTTTTCAATTTTGCTAAAAACTTTTCATCGAAGTTGTTAAAATCTGTTTTTTCTCAAAAATAATATTGTGCCAAAAGTGATTATTCAATAATTTTGTGCTTTATTTGCACTAACATTCGTTAGTGACCAAACATTTTAAATACACTGCCTTTATGAAATTTGCCGTCCATACTCTTACTGTTGGGTTTTTGCTCTCCTTTTCGCTCTCTGCGATGTCCCAAAATACATCTTCTACTTGGTATCAAGATACCAACGAGTCCGCTATGCGACTTGCGCCCAATGCCAAACGATACATCAAAGCGAGCCATTATCGGGTGCTACAAATTTCTGTTGCGGACTTAAAAAACAAATTAAATTCCCCGTCCGCAGTGTTGGATTTTCCGCTGCCCGACGGAAATTTTGAAAAATTTGATGTTGCTTATTCGCCAGTTATGGCAGATGAATTGGCAAAAAAATATCCTTCAATCCGCACTTACGCAGGTCAATCCGTCCGCAATCCGTCCCATTCTATTCGCTTCGACATAACGCCAAAAGGCTTTCATGCAATGTTGTATCTCAATGACGAAACGGTTTTTATTGACCCTTACAGCGACAGCGATATTTTAAATTATATTTGTTACTACAAAAAAGATTTTTTACTCCAAAAAGCGACTTATCCCTGCCAATTAGAATCCAAAGAAGAAGAAAAATTACCGCTCGACCACTCGCAACTTTCGGGCAATCCGACGAACAGCCGAACTGAAGAATCTTTTGGCTGCAACGCTCCGCTCCAACTGCGCACCTATCGCTTGGCAGTGTCTTGCACTGGCGAATACGCTCAATTTCATTATGCAGGAATCCCCGCCGACAGCATTGACGCTCGCCGTGCAGCCGTTTTGTCGGCAATAGTCACGTCCGTCAATCGAGTTAATTCTGTCTATGAGCGCGACCTTGCCGTTCATTTCAATTTGATAGCCAACAACGATGTTTTAATTTTTCTCTCTGGTGCTACCGACCCCTACACCAACGATAATTCGGGCGCGCTCATCGGGCAGAGCCAAACGGTGATTACCAATACGATTGGAAACGCTAATTTCGATGTTGGGCATACATTCAGCACTGGCGGCGGCGGTTTGGCGAGCTTGGGCGTAATCTGTCAAGACGGTCAGAAAGCAAGCGGCATCACAGGCACAGACAGCCCCATCGGCGACCCTTACGACATCGACTATGTGGCGCATGAGCTTGGGCATCAGTTCGGTGGCGACCACACTTTCAACAGCAACACGGGTTCTTGCACCACCAATCGGGTGGGAAATGTCGCCTACGAAGTGGGGAGTGGCGTGACCATTATGGCGTATGCAGGAATTTGCGCACCGCAAGATTTGGCACCTCACAGCATTGACAACTTTCACGCAGCCAGCTTGAATCAAATGCTGACCTATATAAACAATGCCGAAGGCAACACCTGTCCCGTAAAAACGGGTTCTAATATCGCACCACAAATCAACAGCGGCATTACCGCCAATTTATTTATTCCCAAAAAAACGCCTTTTGTGTTGGACGCAACGGCGAGCGACATCAACGGCGACACGATTACCTACTGTTGGGAGCAGTGGGATTTGGGAGCGGCAGGCAATATCAATGCTGCCTCTACGACGGCACCTATCTTCCGTCCGTTCAGTCCCACGACGGATTCGTACAGGTATTTTCCAAAACTTTCTGATATTTTGAGCAATACGACTACCTACGGCGAAGTGCTGCCTGCGGTGGCTCGAAAATTAAAATTCCGACTCACTGTGCGCGATAATCGTTTGGGAGCGACTGGCGGCGGCGGCGTGTGTTGGGCGGATTATCAACTCAACGTGAGCGGCACTGCGGGACCTTTCGTGGTGACAAATCCGAACAATGGGACGGAAATCTGGAGAGCCAACAACTACGAAAAAGTCGTTTGGGACGTAGCCAAAACCGACCTTGCGCCCGTGAATTGCAAATTGGTCAATATCAAACTTTCGATAGACGGCGGGCAAACTTACCCTTTCACATTGGCAAGCAACATCGCCAACGACGGCTCGGAATATGTGTTGGCTCCCGACACCGTTTCGACGCTCGCACGAGTGCGTGTGGAAGCAGTAGGAAATATTTTTTTAGATGTTTCGGATAAAAATTTCAATATCAAAAAACCAACTTCGCCCAACTACGGCTTGGGAATATCGCCGTCTTTCAAGCAAATCTGTCTGCCCGCAGCCGATACGATTGTGCTGAATACCGTTTCGTTGTTGGGGTATGATAGCCTCGTGATGTTCAGCGTTTTGTCGGGACTTCCAGACGGCGCAACCGCTAATTTCGTCAGAAATCCAGTCTTGCCTTCCGAAAACACGCAACTAACTTTGGATTATGGCAACATCAACAGCAGCAGCCTCGATACGCTGGTGCTGCAAGCCATTGCCGCAGGCGGCGACACGCTGTTGCGGACAGTCGTTTTGAAAATAATCGCCAATGATTTTTCTGCCTTGCAAACTTTTCAGCCCGCCAACAACGAGTCGGGAGTAGCACAACTGCCTGTTTTCAAATGGCGCAAAACGCCCAACGCCAATTTTTATGAAATACAAATAGCTACCAATCCGTCATTCGATGCTGCATCTATCGTAAAAAATGTGAGCAATCTGTTGGATACTACCTATACTATCACGACCTTGCTGGACATTAGCAAACTCTACTTCTGGCGCGTGCGACCCGTCAATGAGTGCGGACAAGGAGCATTTACGGACATCGCTACTTTTTACACCAAGCTGTTCGCTTGCGCAAAATATGCAAGTCAGAATGTCCCGTTGGCAATCTCTCCATCGGGTACTCCGACGATTGAATCTACCGTCATAGTGACGGCTGGTGGCATCATCGGTGATGTAAATGTTTCAAAATTCAAAGGAAGCCATGAGTTTTTTAAAGACTTGGACGCGCGCCTCATCAGCCCTGCGGGGACGGAGGTAAAACTTTTTGCCAGCGTCTGCGGCAATACCAACGGAAATTTTGACTGTATTTTTGACGACCAAGCGGCGAGTGTCATTACTTGTCCGCTCAACAATCTCAAACAGGTGCAGCCACAGCAAGCACTTTCAGCTTTCAATGGCGAAAATAGCACGGGGACGTGGAAGCTCCGCATAAAAGACCAAGTGGGGACAAGCGGCGGCGAACTTTCTGCATGGGAACTCCAGCTTTGCGGAAATGTAATCGTGAATCCTCCAGTGTTGGTCAAAAACGATACTTTGGCGGTTGCGCCCAGCAAAGACCGCTATGTGAGCAGCGATTTTTTGTTGGTCACAGATGCCAATAACAGTCCCAATCAATTAACTTATACAGTGGTTCGTGCGCCAAAATACGGTCAGCTATTCCCGACGGGCAGTTTGCAGCCGTTGGTGGCGGGCGCAAAATTCACGCAAGGCAACATCAACAGCAACCAAATACGTTACAAACACGACGGCAGCAACAACAACGATTTCGATTCGTTTCTTTTTGTGGTAGAAGACGGCGAGGGCGGCTGGATAGGCACCACGCAATTCAATATCAAAATGGACATCAACGCGCCTGTCAGCACGTCGGAAACAGATAATCTGGCGGATAGATTTTACTTGTACCCGAACCCGTCGAGCCAAGAATTTCAAATCAGTTGGGAATGGAGCAGCGAGCCAAAACAAATGTCCGCGACCGTCTTTAATTTGCAAGGGCAAATCCTTGAAAATGTTACGTTGGTCGAAAAAAATCATACTTTTAAGACAGATAAGCTCCCAAGCGGTATCTATTTGATGAAAATTCAAACAGAAAGAACGAGTTTTGTAAAGAAAATCGTAGTAGAAAGATAAGAAAACTTTTTTCAATATTCAAAATCGAATGGGAAAGTACATCAATCCATACACTGATTTTGGCTTCAAAAAACTCTTTGGAGAGGAGGCAAATAAGGATTTGTTAATTGATTTTTTGAATCAGTTGCTGCCGCCACGCCATCAAATTGCGGATTTGAATTTTCGCAATCTCGAAAATCTATCGGATTTGGCAGAAGAAAGAAAAGCGGTTTTTGATATTTATTGCAGTGCAATTTCGGGCGAAAGATTTATAGTGGAAATGCAGAAAGCGAAGGTAAAAAACTTCAAAGACCGAAGTTTGTTTTATTCTACATTTCCAATCCGCGACCAAGCGCAGCGCGGCGAATGGAATTTCGAGTTGGAAGCCATTTATTTTGTAGCAATTTTAGATTTTGAATACGATGAAGCAGAGGAGCGGCGCAAATTTAGACGTGACATTGCACTAAAAGACCAAGACGGCGACCTATTTTTCGATAAATTGCATTTTAGATTCCTTCAAATGCCACTGTTCAAAAAACGAGAGCATGAGTTGGAAACAAAGTTCGATAAGTGGTGTTATTTTCTCAAGAACTTGATAGATTTTGAGGACATTCCGAGTATTCTGAACGAACCGATTTTTCGGAAAGCCTTTGGGACAGCAGCATTGGTGAATTTGACATCGGCGCAGCGCAGCAATTATGACCGAAACTTGCTCGACTACTGGACTACAAAAAGCGTCCTCGAAACCGCCATAGAAGAAGCCGTGAAAGCGGCATTAGAAAAAAGCAAACTCGAAATCGCTAAAAATGCAATATCGCAGGGCTTCGACGATGCTACCATTGCAAAATTAACAGGTTTGTCGTTGGAACAAATTAAAAAACGGCGGCTCTAAAATACATTTACATTTTTTATAAATAAAATAAGAAGTGAAGAAAACTGGAATACTTTATTTTTCTTCATTCCTAATACTAATTCAACAAATAAATATGAAACAACTATTTCTGTCACTCGTCGTTGGCTGTATAGCAGCAGCGACCCTGCAAGCCCAAAATGCGGCTAACTTTTGGGCTAACGCCACGGCTAACGAAATTCCTGCCGCCTTACGCAGCGCGCAACCTTTCCAGTTGGAGCATCAGCGCGACCTGCGGCTTGACTTGGGCGCACTCAAAACCGCCCTTCGCAACGCTCCGATGGAAGCAACTGCGGCTGCCAAATCCAATCCAGTATTGCTTACGATGCCGATGGCAGACGGCAGCGACGAGGTATTTGAAATCTACGAATCCCCTGTGTTGGCGCCCGCGCTTGCAGCTCGCTACCCAATGATAAAATCTTTCGCAGGACGCGGACTCAACGACCGCTACTCGACGATTCGGTTCGACTATGGCACCGAAGGCTTTCACGCTATTATTCGCAGTGCTAATCGTGGCGAAGCCTACATCGTGCCTGCTGCCGTAGGGCAAGAAATATTTTATACTGCATATTTCAGTCGCGACCATAAGTTAGAAGCCGACCGCTTGCTGCAACTTTCTTGCGGCAACGAGTTCGACGGAGCGACCGCTAATCTGCACGAAACAGGAATCTCGAAAAGTGCGGAGCGCAGCCCCGAAACAATCCTCGACCTCCGGACTTACCGCATCGCGTTGAGCTGTACGGGGGAGTTTGCTTCACTTCACGGTGGCACCAAAGCGGGCGTAGTGTCGGCGTTCAACACGATTATCAACCTTTGTAATTCCGTCTGGCAGTCCGAAGTAGCGATGAAAATGCTCATAGTCAGCAGCGACAATCTCATATTTTTGACGGGCGCAACAGACCCTTACACAACGCCCAATCAAGGAAAATTATTGGTCAATCAGAACCTGAATATTTATCCCAACCTCATCAATGCGGCGGATTATGATACGGGATTTTTGCTCACTGGCTGCTGCACAGACGTAGGCGGAGTAGGTCCGTTTGGAAGTTTTTGCGCAGCACCCAACAAAATGTGTGGCGTAGCTTGCCAGTGCCAAGCGATTACGGATAATTTTTATATCAATACTTTGGTGCATGAGATTGGACACAAAATGACCGCTCACCACACCATGAACAACTGCGCGCAATACTCCGACCAAGTAGATTCCCCCAACGCCTACGAACCCGGAAGTGGCTCTACCATTATGTCTTATGCGGGTGCTTGCGGAGTCGACAACATACAGCAAGATGCGGTTGAATACTATCACGTCAATAATTTGGAGCAAATTATTGACTTCACACGCACAGAGGGTGGAAGTCTTTGCAATGGAACAGTTGCAGTCAATAACAATATTCCGGTGGCTACTATTCCGCTACAAAATAATTTTTACATTCCTATTTCGACACCGTTTCAGCTGACTGGCTCTGCCACCGATGCCGATAATGATGCGCTGACTTACTGCTGGGAGCAGTATGATTTGGGGGCTTCTGCAGCTCTCAATGCGCCGGGTATGACTTCGCCTTTATTTCGCTCTTTTCCGCCTACTTCGAGTTCGACCCGTGTGTTTCCGAGATTGTTAAGTATTCTCAACAACTCCACGTCGCCCGTAGAGCAGCTGCCAGCCAATAGCCGCGACCTCAATTTCAGAATGACTGTGCGCGACAACAATCCTACGGCAGGCGCAGCAGTTTGGGCGCAAATAAAATTCAAAGCTACGGCTACGGCTGGACCGTTCAGAGTAGTGTACCCAAATTCAGATGTTGATACCTTGACAGCAGGAAATTACGAAGAAATAAAATGGGACGTAGCCAACTCCGATAATAATTTGGTAAAATGTAAGAAAGTAAATATCAAACTTTCGATTGATGGCGGGTTCAATTATCCGATAACCCTTGTCGCTAATACCGACAACGACGGCTCGCAGGTAGTTTTGATTCCTACCAATGCTGTCACTGTGGGCGCGCGCGTCCGTGTGGAAGCTGCGGACAACATATTTTTTGACTTATCGAATAAAAATTTTACGATACAAGCCGCACCCGATACCAGTTTTTCGACCGCCATATATCCCGACAACCAACGTGCTTGTTTGCCTACCAATATCGTGTATGAGTTGAAAAGTGCGGTAACGTTGGGTTTTTCGGAAAATATTACCTTCAGTGTGTTGAGTGGATTGCCGGCGGGTGTTACAGCCGCTTTTGCAAGCAACCCAACTCCTGCGGGGCAAGATGCAGCGATGACTTTGACTATCCCGAATGGGACGGCAGAAGGAAACTACAATGTGACAGTGCGAGGCAGCTCCGCGAGCGGCAAAACGGCGGACAGAACGATAAAAATTCGCGTAGTTTCTAACAATTTTAGCACATTAGCGACCACTGCGCCTGCCGACGGTGCGGCGGGAATTTCTACCCTTCCGTCCTTCACTTGGGCGGGGGCGACAGATGCAGACAAATACCGTTTTCAGTTGGCTACCAATCCGTCTTTTGCTACGACTTTGGTAGATACGACTATCACAGGAACGAGTTATAATTCGACGATTATTTTGATAGAAAGCACGATTTATTACTATCGAGTGTTGGGGATTAATGAATGTCAGGCGAGCGACTTTACGGAAACGAAATCATTTGAAACCGTTAGTTTGAGTTGCTCTACGTTCAGCAATAGTACGCCGATTAATATTCCTGCATCGGGTACGCCGACTGTTGAGTCCACGATTAACATTCCGACAGGCGGCACATTGAGCGATGTGAATGTATCAAAATTTGAGGGAAATCATGACTTTTTTAAAGATTTGGACGTGCGCCTCATCAGTCCAGTAGATACTTCGGTACTTTTATTCAAGAGCGTTTGCGGCACTACGGGCAATTTTAGTATCGGGATTGACGACCAATCACCCAACGCCATCAACTGTCCGCCGACGAATGGAAAAATATGGAAACCTGTCGAGCAGTTGGCAAAATTCAATGGGCAAAATGCACAAGGTACATGGAAACTCCGCATCAAAGACCAAGTAGGTACGAGCGGCGGACAACTGACCAAGTGGGAACTCAAAATTTGCTCCAGCGTAAGTTTGAGCGGACCGTTTGTAGTAAAAAATGATACGCTACCCGTCGCTCCGGGCAAAAGTCGTTTGGTAGATAACAATTATTTATTCATCAATGACAACAACAATACGGCGGCGCAACTGACTTTTACCATCGTAAGGCTGCCAAAATATGGCACTTTATCGCTCAACGGCGTTGCGGTAGCTGTAGGCAATCAATTCAAGCAAAGTGACGTGAACAGCGGCGCAGTGAAATACAAACACAACATCGCCAACACACAACCCTTCGATAATTTTACGTTTACTATTTCGGACGGCGAAGGCGGATTCATCGGTACGCCGCAGTTCAATTTCAAATTGGACCCAACCGCTCCAGATGCCGTCAGTGACGTGATAGACCAAAACGCATTGCTCGTCTATCCCAATCCAGCAGACCAGAAGCTGCATATTGAGTTGATAGAACCAACGTCGGGCGCAGTGTCATTGACGGTTTTCAACGTGCAAGGACAAGTCGTTTCGGAGCAAAAATACGCTACGGCTGACCCTATTCAGCTCCAAACAAGCGGCTGGGCAAGCGGTATTTATGTCATCAAATTGCGCACAAAAGATAAAATCGCGGTGCGAAAAGTCAATATTCAACACTAAAAAAAATTAATAATACCCAATCCGCTATCCAACGCTCACACGGCGTTGGATAGCGGATTCACAAATCATAAAACGATGAAAAAATTATTCAAATATTCTTTGGTCTTATTCGGTGCAGCAGCGATAGCTGTATCAAGTATTTATTTTTTTGGAGAAAAAAAGCAGGAGATGAGTGCTGATAAGACGGCTGCGCTTGTTTCTAAAAGCAATCAACAGGAAGCCGTAGTCGCTGCAACAAAAGCCGGCGACGAAGCGCAGACCTCCGCGAAAGCTAATTTTTCGCAGAAAAAAAATACTCGAATTTCTTATCTCAAACCAGAGCGAGAGTCGGGAGAAGAAGGCGAAGCCGACAAAGCAACCAGCATCAAAGAGGCATTTGAAGAAAATTTCCGCCGTACCAAAGACCCTGCACTTGGCTATCCGCCATTGGAGCGACTTCTGACTGCGGTGGAGCAAACCAAGCGTCGGCAAGCACAACTCCAAGCGAGTGGCTACTACGATTTGCGTGGCGGAAACAGTATGGCGCGCTTTCGCGATAGAGGTCCGAACAATATCGGCGGACGGACGCGCTCTATCCTTATCGACCGCAACGACCCAAGCCGAAAAACCATCTGGGCAGGCAGCGTAGGCGGCGGACTTTGGAAAACAACGGATATCACTGCCGCACAACCCGTGTGGATTCAAGCCAACGACTATCTGGCAAACTTATCCATCGGAGCTATTGGCGAAGACCCAAAAGACCCGAAAGTTCTTTACGTCGGCACTGGAGAAGGCTATCCCAACGCGGATGCAATAGCGGGTTTGGGAATTTTTAAATCCACCGACGGCGGTAATAGCTGGGCTTTGTTGCCCTCTACGGTCAACGGAAAATTTAATTACACGCAAGCGATTTTCGTACACCCCGAGCGCAACGAAGTCTATGTCGGCACCGACAAAGGACTGTTTCGGAGCAAGGACGGAGGAAATGCGTGGGTGCAAGTGTTGAGCAGCAATATTTATGACATAGAATATGCAGCTACCTCGAAGACAATATTTGTCACCAAAGCCAGCACTGTTTTTCGCTCTACTACGGGCGATTCGGGTTCTTGGTTGGCAGCTACCAATGGTATTCCAAGTACTTACCAGCGTTTAGAGATAACTATTTCGGCGAGTAATAACAATGTTATGTATGCGATTGCGAGCGAAAATGGAGGTTCTTCTTTGGTTTATACTTCTTTCAACGGCGGTACAAATTGGTCTGCCAAAGCACGCCCGACCAACGCAAACGGCGGCGAATTTACGAATGGGCAAGCGTGGTATGACCTCGATATAGCGGTTTCGCCAGTTGATCCTAACTATATCATCGTCGGCGGTGCTATTATTATGAACTCTTACGACGGCGGCGCTACTTGGGTAGAAATTGGAAACTATGGAAATCCGCACCCCGACCACCACGTGATTGTGTTTGACGAATTGAATCCAGCAGTTGTTTATCTCGGCAACGATGGCGGCGTTTGGAGAGCCACCAATGCAGGTAATAATATCAAATTCGTAGAAAAAAACAACAGCTACAACGTCACTCAATTTTATGCTTGCGCTATCCACCCCGATAGCTTCGCAACGTATTATCTCGGCGGCACGCAAGACAACGGCTCTCTACAAATCAGCAAACCCGGTAATTCGCCAGCACGAAACGTGTGGGGCGGGGACGGCTTCTGGGCGCATATTGACGAAAATCAACCAAATATCCAGTTGGTTTCTTCCCAAAATGGCAACTATGGACTTTCTACCGACGGCGGACAAAGTTTCAACGGCGGAGCTAACGTGAAAGGTAGTTTTTTTACGCCTTCTGACTACGATAGCAAAGACAATATTCTTTACACACAATCCAACAGTGCGGATTTTGCCCGCTTCAAAGTCAATACAGGAAGTGTGGAATTTATAGATATTCCCGGCACCACCGTCAGCGTCACGACCGTCTATGCAGACCAAAATACGCCACACCGAATTTACATCGGCACAGGAACTGGACGGCTCTTGCGCCTCGAAAATGCGCACTTAGGTACGTCTGTCAATGCCGATTTGGTAGGTACTTTTTCGGGCAGTATGTCCAGTGTAGATATTGAAGACGGCAATCCAGACCATATTTTAGTAACACTTTCTAACTATGGACTTGCTAATTCTATTTACGAAACAGTAAATGGCGGTACATCATGGGTCGGAGTGGAAGGCACCAGCGTAGCGGCTTCTATGCGACTGCCTGATATGCCAGTCCGTTGGGCGGTCTTCAATCCCAACAACAATCGGCAGGCAATGATAGCTACCGAAGCAGGTGTTTGGACGACCGACTTGCTCCAAGCAGACTCTACGGTTTGGCTGCCGCCTGCTCCGGGCATTGGCTCGCCCATCGTTAGTACGCACATGCTTCAAGTCAGAAAATCGGACAAAATTGTTCTTGCAGCTACGCACGGACGCGGACTTTTGACGACTGATTTTTATGCCAATCCGAGTGCGAAATTGGAGGCAGACCCTGTTAGTTATTTGCAAGCTCCCGTCAAATTCAAGGGCGAAGAAAGCTATAATGCGAGCAGCTACCTCTGGAATTTTGGCGACGGCGGCAGTTCCACATTAGAAAATACCACTCATACTTATAGCAATCTTGGCACTTACCCGATTTCACTCACAGTGAACGGTAGTTTGAGTAAAAATGCGTCAGTTATTATTTTGCCCGACCATAATTTGCCTTACACGGCGCAAGGAACTACTTATGGCGGAAATTTTGACGATAATACCGAACAATATGCCGTGCATACCTATTCGGGTTCGGGTTGGGAGCGAGGAAAATCAACTATCGCAGCCAAAAGCGGTACTCACTCAGGCGACAATGCGTATGTGGTCGGATTGACTGAAACATTCTACAAACCCAACTCTAATTCTATTCTGTATTTACCAAATTTTAATTTGTCTGACCGCACTATTTATGAATTTAGTTTTTGGGCAAAATATAAAATACAGCCGGGTTTGGACGGATTTCAGGTGCAATATTCTACCAACAGAGGGCAAGACTGGCAGATACTCGGCGGAGATGCGACAGCATCGGATTGGTACAACTACAAAAACGATGGATTCAATGCAGGAGCCTTTCCGATTGGAAGAGCCTACTTTACGGGGGGCGTGAACGATTGGGTGCAATATAAACTCAATATTTCGACGTTGGGAGGCAACGAAAACGTCGCTTTTCGGATTGTCTTTAAGTCCGAAGGTACGGGCAATTACTCGGGTGTAGCAGTAGATGACGTTGAGATTAAAAAATTCGCAGGCGAAGCAATCACTACGCTCATCAAGGCAGAGGGCGACGGCACGACTTCACTTTCGGATATTTTTATAAATTGGTCAACACTTCCAGAATATTACTGCCAACGATTTGAACTCGAGCAAGCCGCCAACGGTGTCAATTTTGACCGAATTGCTACCATTCCAGCCACAGGCATACTCACGTCCAACGTCCAACGATATTCCTACAAGGTGGTCGGCGAAGTGAAGCCAATTACTTATTTTCGCATCAAAGTCATTAGTGAGAGCGCAGCGTTGGCGTACAATTATACGTTCTACTCTCCGACAATCATCGTGAAAAGACCGGGTGCCATAACGGACGGCTATCTGAATACGTTCGGTCCGAACCCATTTATTGACCATCTGACGATGACTTTCAACGAAGTTTTGAAAGATACGCCGCTCAATTACGAACTATTTGAAGACAGTGGAAAACTAATTGCGAAGTCATCTGAAATCCTCAACGGAACTAATTATCAGCTCAATATGCCGAGCGACTTGCCGCGTGGCATTTATATGCTCCGAATGACGATTGGCGATGCGTCCACAAAAACCTATAAATTGAGCAATTTGAGGTAGCAGAAAGTGGGATAAATCATAATAATTCGTTAATATGTCACCTTATACTATAAAGTTGCGCCTAAAAGTGTAACTTTGCGGCATACTTTTTATTAAAAACAAAAAAAGTTCATTTAATCCATTTAATTTTTAAAAAAATTTAGAAAACTATGAAGAAGAATTTGAATTCCCTACTGGCAGCTTTTGCAATCGCAATCCTCGCCACTTTTATGTACTCTTGTGCAGGTGACAAATGCAAAGATGTGAACTGCGGTGTTCACGGTACCTGTTTGGAAGGCACCTGCAACTGCGACGCTGGATATGAAGGCACGCAGTGCCAGACAGTTTCACGAGATAAAACGTTAGGCAGTTGGTCGGTAAAAGCATCTTGTGCGGTGGTTCAATGCGATGTGATTGTTCCGTCTGATCCAAACAACTGCCCCCAAAACTACAGTGTAACTGTTTCTGCGGATACGGATATTCAGAAATTTAAAATTAAAAATTTCGGAAACTACGGACAGACAACGGAAGTAGCAGGTACTTTGTCACCAGACAACAGCATCGTGCTGGACTCTACAAACATCGGAACGACCTCAATCACAAAAGTCAAAGGAAATGGAACTTATTTCCCTGCGACTGGTATCATGGTTTTGCGTTATACGTCCAAAACTACGTTGCCGACCAATCCGCCGTGCAACATCATTGTCACCGAAACAGATACTTTGAGAAAATAAGATATTTGTCGAAGCTATTTTGAGTAAAAAAATCCCAACGAATGTAATCCGTTGGGATTTTTTTTTGTTAAAACAAAAAAAAGTTATTATATTTGTATTGTGAAATATGAGGTCAATAATCCGCACGACAAATTCGTAAAAGAGATGCTTTCCGAAAAGAGCGTGGCGATTGCTTTTTTGGAAGAATATTTACCCGAAAATTTGTCTAAAATATTGGATATTCCGAACTTGTCATACGTTCCGACCAACTATATTACGCCTGAATTGGGGGAAAGTTTTTCGGATATTGTGTTAAAAGTCGGTTTAAAAGACAGTGCAGAGAGTTGTTATGTGAGCTTACTTTTGGAACACAAATCTTACGTTGACCCATTTGTGTCCTTTCAGATATTAGGTTACATGGCAAATGCGTATTTGACCCAAATAAAAAATAAGGAGTTGGTCTATCCGATAATTCCAGTGCTGTACTATCACGGCGGCGAGAAGTGGGTACTTCGGACGATAGCGGATT
>JAYUHK010000161.1:0-124995 GCA_043767025.1 Saprospiraceae bacterium
TACACTTAAATAGAGGACATCTAATATTCGACATAATTTGTTGATTTTCAATAGTTTATGACGACTCAAAATTAAAAACTAAAAACTTATAACTACTTAACAATTAATATCTTTGCGAATACTTGAACTTTTGACTCACAACCCTTAACTTTGCGTTTTGTTGTGATTTTTTTTTCAAAGAAATTGCAATAAATATTTCAGAAAAGACCTAAAATTTTACCTTACAAAATCGGTGCTGCGCCTAAAAATCTTCAGCTCGGTTCGCAAAAACTGTTTTTCCATGAAAAAATCGCTTCCGATTTTTGTGTTGCTTCTTGCATTGACCCTCCAAACTACGCTTTTCGCACAGCAGTTGCCGCTTTTCTCTCAATACCGCGAAAATAACGGCATCTTGAATCCCGCTTCTGTGAGCAATATTTTTCATACTTCGGACGACAATCTCAACGTCGGAATTTCTTACCGCCAGCAATGGATTGGGTTGGACGGCGCGCCGACTACCCAGACAGTGCGCGCCGAATACATCGGTACGTCCTCCGACAATGTCAATATCCTGACAGGTGGCTACATAATGAACGACCAAACAGGTCCGACGGGTTTTACGGGTGCTTACGGCAGAATCGGTGCTATTTTTTCCTCCGACCCTACCGAAAGCGGGCTTTCTGTGGGGCTGACGGTCGGCGTAGTGCAGTATCGGGTCAATACCTCCAAGTTGCGTCTGCGCGACGCGGGTGACATCGAAGCCACCAACGACCAAAAAAAGATTTTTCCCGACGCAGGTTTGGGTGTTTATTATTACAAAAAACTGTCAGGCGAGCGCGGCAAACTCAACGGCAATACCATTTATGGCGGACTTTCTGTGCCGCAAGTCATCGGGTTGGACGTAAATTATACGGACAATACTGGAAAATTCACGACCAAACGAATCCAACACTTCTACGGATTGTTGGGCTTTATCTACGGCATGGGCGACGGAGCTTATTTGGAGCCTTCCGCCTGGATAAAATACGCGCCCAACGCACCCATCAACGTTGATTTGAATTTGAAATACCAACTCAATCCGACTTTTTGGTTGGGAGCTGGATACTCTACTGCGTCTATGCTCCACGCAGAAGCAGGAGTTATGTTGGGCGAAAATATTGGCTGGGACGAAAATCACCTTCGCATCGGCTACGGTTACGATTATTCGTTCCGAACCTTCGGTCCATACGCGGGCAGCACGCACGAAATCAACGTTTCGTATTCTCTAAATACCAACAATCGCCGTTAGCGGACGTTTTAGCAGTTTATTTTTTACAAAATTATTCCAAAACTTTTTATCAAAACGTCAATTCATACAATGAAAAATTTAATCCAATATATACTTTTTAGTTTCGTTTTCTTATCTTCGGTGTCTTCGGTGCGAAGTCAAACCCCGCTCATACTCAATTTTAGCCAAGTAACGGGCAGCCCCGGCGATTTGGTTTGCGTAGATGTGACGACTACCGACTTTACCAACGTGCTTTCACTTCAATATTCGGTTAATTGGAACGCCAGCGTGTTGGCTTTCAGCAATGTCACGTCTTTCAATACTACTTTGGGACTCAATGCGTCCACATTCAGCCTGCCCGTACAAACAGGGGTAGCCAATGCGATAGCTTTCAGTTGGTTCGATAACACCTCCAGCACCGATGGTATTTCGCTGCCCAACGGAGCCTTGTTGTTCAGGATTTGTTTTACTATCATCGGCGCGCCCGGCACGACCTCTCCTTTTGTAATCACGAGTAATCCTGTTGTTAAAGAATGCATTAAGCATCCGCCCGGCGGGTCTGATACGCGTGTGCCAACCAACACGGGTACGCCCGGCGGCATCACGGTGGTGCCTGGGACTACCGCACCGCTCGAACTCACTGGTTCGATACAAAACGCACAACCCAACGACTTGGTGTGCGTAGATATTCGTGCCAACAAATTCATAGACATCAACAGTATGATGTTTTCGATTCATTTCGATAAAACAAAACTGACGTATAATTATTTGAATAATTTTCCTTCAGTGCTTTCAGCAAAAGGCTTGGGTACGGCGAGTTTTGACGTTTCGCAAGCTGCCAACGGCTTAATTACGGTCAGCTGGACGAGCAGCTCCAACGGCACTACGCTTCCCGACGGTACGACTATTTTCAGCATCTGTTTTACGGCGACAGGGGCGATAGGCAGTTTTTCGGATATTTCGATAGACGGGATTCCGGTGCCAAAGAAAATTACAAACGGCACTTCGGCTGGCGCAAATATTGGACTCACGACTACGCCCGGACGTGTCAATATCATTAGTTCGGTGCTGCAGCCGACGATAAAAGTAGGTAGTTCGGTGACAGAAATTGGCGACCCGACATGTATTGATTTTACGGTAAAAGATTTCAGTCTGATTTCAGAATTGCAATTTTCTATCAATTACGACCCGACCAAAATCAGATTTGACTCCACTTCTGCCTACAATCTTCCGGGCATGACCGCCGCCGATTTTACGGTCAATACTGCGGCGGGGACGATTGTTATGCACTGGATAAGTTCGCAAGGTGGCGTACAGAGAGCTACGGGAGCGTCTATTTTTAAAATTTGTTTTACAGCAATCAAAAATATCGGCGATGTCACTCCGATTACTATTTCCAATAATCCTGCGCCTTACATCGCTATCAGCACGCTGGCAGGCGGAGCCGACGTAGGTTTGACCAAAACAGATGGAACTGTGACATTGATAAATCCAGTAGTCAATCCCCTCGTAGTATCTACCAATACCTACTTCACGGACGAAGGGCTGAAAGTTTGCGCAGAAGTTTCGGTTCAAAATTTCAAACAAATGACGGGCGTACAGTTTTCTATCAACTGGGATTCCTCCATAGTAAAGTACGATACCATCAAAAATATTGCCGTTGCCAATATGTCTTTGGGCAATAATTTTGGTCTAACAAAGGTCAATAACGGCAAATTAACGCTCTCTTGGTCAAATCCAAATCCAACGACTATCCCAGACGGAAACACTATTTTTGAAATCTGTTTTTTGGCTATCGGACCTCCAGGCAGTATGTCGCCTGTCGCTTTTACAAATATACCTCTCTCGATGGAAGCGACGAGAAAATACCTCGCCAAAGATTCCATGACTACGGTTACGCCCGTCAATGGCAAAATTATTATTAATAAAGTGATTTTTGTGACAGATACCGTCATATCGGGCGTGAACTGCACGAACCCTTTTGGCGGAAAAATCAATATTACCGTTTCGGGCGGCGTGAAGCCTTATTTTTTTACTTGGAAAAATGAAAACGGCATGGTAGTATCCAACTCGGAAGACTTGACGACTGGCACTCAAGCCTGTTATTCGGTAAGGATTCAGGACTCCGCCGTTCCGCCTCATACTTCTACCGATACGTTTTGTATTCCCGGCAACTTTACTGTCCCAATAGCCAAAGTACTTCCGCCATTCCGTCGAGTTATCAACTGTTTGCACACATTGGATACTTTGAGCGGCATCGGCTCTACCACGCTCAACACTCGCTTTAATTGGGAAGCTCTGGCGGGCGGGAGCTTTGTGTCAGGACAAAACACCCTCAATCCAGTCATCAAAGCGGCAGGAAAATACCTTTTGTATGTCACCGATACTTTCAGCCGTTGCTCGGCAGAGAGCGCGGACACTATTTTTGTCACCGTAGATACCATTCGCCCCGTCATAGACATCGGCGTAGGAAAACCCATTAATTGCTATCACCCAACAGATACGCTCGGCGGTGCTTTGACCTCTACGGGCGCGCTTATTACTTACGAATGGAAGACCGTAGGAGGAAATTTTGTTTCGCCTACCAATGTCGTAAAGTCGATTATTAATAAAGGTGGTGCGTATTCATTTAAAGTTACTAACACGTCCAACGGCTGTTTCAGGAGTGATTCTATTACTGTTTCGGAAGATTTGCTTGCGCCAACGATTGCGATTATTCCAGCAGGAATACTCACTTGCGCTGATACGCTCAAAACTTTGAACGGTACTGGCTCGTCCACAGGGGCGCGATTTACTTACAAATGGACGACGATAACTGGAAATATTGTGACAGGGCAAAATTCAATTATTGCTACCGCAAATGCAGCAGGAGTTTATAATTTCATAGTAAAAGATACCGTGAATGGTTGTACGGCGGTTGCGTCGGATTCCATTTCGCCCGATAATAATCTTCCGACCGTCGTGGTGGTAGGAAACTCCAAGCCATTGAGTTGCAAGGATTCTATCCTCACGCTTTCAGGAAACGGCTCTACCACAGGCAGCAGCATCAAATACAAATGGACGACCTCCGGCACTGGACATTTTACGTCGCCGACCAATATACTCAACGTTACGGTGGATTCCGCAGGAAGTTATCAACTCGAAGTGCGAGATACTGTGACCGGTTGCAAGTCAATAAAAACTCTTGTTGTTACCAAAAATATTACGCCGCCTAATGCGACAGCATTTCCTACGGCTAAAATAAATTGCAGTGCGCCGACCGCTATTTTGAACGGAACTGGCTCCTCTCTCGGTCCAAAATATTCTTACAACTGGACAAGTTCCGCGACTGGACATTTTGTTTCGGGTATCAGTACACTCAACCCGGTCGTAGATTCGGCTGGCACTTACTTTCTCGTAGTCAGAGATACCGTGAACGGTTGCCGCGACACTGCTACGGTGGTAGTCACCAAAAACACTATTTTGCCTTTGGCTAACGTGACAGCGACAGGTAAAATTAGCTGTAGCAATCCTACTTTGGCACTCAGCGGAGCGGGTTCGTCCGTAGGCGCGAACTTTACTTATATGTGGATGGCGACCAACGGCGGCGCAATCATCGGCGCAAACAACCAAATCAACGCAACTGCCTTACAATCAGGCACTTTTATTCTCACAGTAAAAGATTCTACAAATAATTGTATTCAAAAAGATACTATCATTGTGACAGGCAATAAAACCCTGCCCGTAGTAAAAGCAAGCACCGCAACGGTGACTTGCAAAAACCCAATCATTGACCTAAATAGCCTTGGGACTTCGGTTGGGACGAAATATAGCTATGCTTGGACGACGACCAACGGAAATATTATCGCGGGAACACAAAACACAATTTCAGCAAAAGTAGATATCAACGGCACTTACAAACTTATTGTCACAGATACGACTAATAATTGTAAAGATTCGGTCAGTGTAGCCATCGGGATTGATAAGGTAAAACCCGTCGCGGACGCAGGTGCGGACGGACTTTTGACGTGCCAAATTACGAGTCTTGTTCTCGACGGACAAAATTCTGCAAGCGGAACAAAAATCACTTATTTTTGGACTTCTGCCAACGGAGGAAATATCACCAACGGTGTAGCCACCAACGCCGCAACTATCAACAAAGCAGGCACTTATACCTTGTTGGTCAAAGATACTGTCAATGGCTGTTCGGCGACAGATGTTGCGATAGTGACCAAAGACACCAACATTCCGACTGCCAATATTGTGCAGCCCGACACCCTTCGCTGCCCCAATTCAGTGCTTGTTTTGAGTGGCGCGGGCTCATCTACGGGTGCTAATTTTAGCTATCTCTGGACGAGTGTTGGCGGCAGTATTTTGGCGGGAGCTAATACATTGAATGCATCCGTCAAAAAGGCGGGCATCTATATTTTGACTGTCACAAACAGTGTAAATAGTTGCCAAATATCTGATACCGTTTTTGTTGCCAAAAAACCAGACTTACCCAATGCCAATGCTGGTTCTGACCAACCTACTTGTACCGACAATGTAGTGCTGACCGGCAACACTCCTACGGGAACGACGGGCGTTTGGGCAGACGGAAACGGTACTTTTCTCAATACCGTCGGCGGAGTGGCAACAGCAGAAAATCTTTTCACAGGCGAAAATATTTTTTACTGGAAACTTTCTACTGCCGCTTGCCCGAACTACGCGACGGACACGGTAGTAGTCACAAAAATCAATAAACCTTTGGCAAACAACGACGCTTTTGTGAAGCCTTTCGACATCAATCCACTGCTGGTCAATTTGACAAAAAATGACGTGAATGGTGGCGGAAATATCATTACTGCCATCGTCAATCCTTTGCTTATCGGCAGTTTGGCTCTGTCGGATAGTGGAAAATATGCCGTTACAACGCCTCCATCTTTTTTCGGAGAATTAACTTTTAGCTACTCAATTTGCTCGGAATTGTGTCCTAATCTTTGCGATACGGCGGACGTAAAAATTAAGGTAGAACCCAATCCAGACGGCATCGAACAATTTTTGCCGAATGCCATCACTCCGAATGCGGACGGCAAAAATGATGTATTGATTTTTGACGTTATTACCTACGGTACTACCGAACAATTCCCTGATAATGAGTTAGTTGTATTCAATCGTTGGGGTGATATTGTGTATCAAACCAAGCCTTATACCAATAATTGGGGCGGTACCAATAAGTCGGGACAGTTGCTCCCGCACGGCACATATTATTATATTTTGAAGTTAAATATTACCAAAGGTTTGGTTTATCGCGGAGATATTACGATACTAAAATAAATTTTTTAGCGTTTTTTGTGACCATTTTGAACAATATAATTTTGGCAAATCAAGACAAATTCATTGAAGAAATAAAATCTGGATATACTTTCAAAGGTACTTCTCTGATGTTGGGGGCGGCAGTGTTAGATGGCATTTGCTTTCCAGAGGCTGTCGTTTCGTTGCCTTTGCGCACGCTCAATCGGCATGGATTAATAGCAGGCGCGACGGGAACTGGTAAGACAAAAACGCTGCAAGTAATTGCCGAACAGCTTTCGGCGGCGAGTATCCCAGTCGTTTTGATGGATATAAAAGGCGATTTGAGCGGCATTGCGTCCGCAGGAAATAGCAACGACGAGCGCGTAGTCAAGCGAGCCGAACAGTTGAAAATAAACTACAAAGCCGAGGGCAGCCCCGTCGAGTTTTTGACGCTTTCCAACGAAAAAGGCACTCGACTTCGCGCTACTGTTACCGAGTTTGGACCTGTTTTATTCTCCAAAATATTGGGTCTGAACGATACGCAGGGCGGTGCAGTCGCCGTAATTTTTAAATATTGTGACGACCAGTTGTTGCCACTTTTGGACTTGGCGGACTTCAAAAAAGTATTGCAATACATCACCAATGAAGGAAAAGATGCCGTAAAAGCGGAGTTTGGTTTGATTACATCTGCCACCGTAGGCTCGATTATGCGCAAAGTAGTGGAGTTGGAACAGCAAGGCGCGGCGACCTTTTTTGGGGAACGCTCGTTTGAAGTCGCCGACCTTTGCCGCCGCGACGAGAACGGAAAAGGCATGGTTTCGGTCGTCCGATTGACGGACATTCAGGACAAACCCAAACTTTTTTCGACTTTTATGCTTCAAATGTTGGCAGAGATATACAGCAGTTTTCCGGAAGTTGGCGACCTTGAGCAGCCCGAATTGGTAATTTTTATTGATGAAGCGCACTTGGTTTTTGAAGAAGCCTCTGACGCTTTGTTGTCACAGATAAAGACAATTATAAAATTAATTCGCTCCAAAGGAGTTGGAATTATTTTTGTTACCCAAAATCCTGCCGATATTCCAGATGCGGTTTTGGGTCAGTTGGGTCTGAAAATTCAACACGCATTGCGAGCTTTTACAGCCAAAGACCGAAAGGCTATCAAGCTCACGGCTGAAAATTATCCAGAAACAAACTACTACGATACTCAAAAATTGATTACCGAATTAGGCATCGGCGAGGCTTTTGTCACCGCTCTGAACGAGCAAGGAATCCCTACGCCGTTGGTTCACACGATGCTCCGTCCGCCTCAATCACAGATGATTATTTTGACAAATGAAGTTATAGAATCAATAAATTCTGCGTCTGTCATTCAAAAAAAATATAATGAAATCGTCAATCGTGAAAGTGCCTACGAAATATTAACCGCAAAAATAAATGCAGCATCAGGCGGCTTGGGCGAGAACGGCGAGAAAACCGAAACCCAAACAATATTAGAAGAAGGAAAAAATATCCTAACGAAAGTAATTGACAACCCCGTCGCAAAGCAAGTCGGACGTGCCATCACTCGCGAGATAGCGCGCGGGATACTCGGAGTTTTAGGATTGGGAGGAAGCGGCAAGAGTAAAAAGAGTTGGTTTTAGTATGTCACAAACGTACTTTTCATAATTTTTATTAGGTGACTGCTTTTACAAATATAGATTGCCAAAGCTAAAATACCCCATAAACCTTACACTTTCCAAACTCACAGACCCAGCTCTGCGCGCACCGCACACACTACTTCGGGAGTAGAAGTAGCGAGATTAGCAATTTTTTCATCTTCCCAATTTGGGAACTGCGTCAATATGTTGCCAACCACTTCGCGCTCTTTTTGGCTTATACCTTTTTCAATACCTTTTTCGATACCTTTTTCGATACCTTTTTCGATACCTTTTTTTTCGGCTTCTTGCATCAAATGATCATAAGAATTCATATTATTTCCAGTATTTTTTACAGTTTGAATAATTTTTTGCACATTTTCTGGGCTAAATTCGTTGTTTTTTAGGATATAAACAAATTGAGCGACCAAAAAAGTTTCCAATGACTCCTTTTTTTCGGAATCGCCGACGCTGACGAACATCAGTTTACTGTTTTGAAGTACATACTCTTCGTCGCCGCCGAAACGTAAAGTCCGCAAAGAATGTAGCAAAAGCCCAGCTTTCAGCATTTGCCATGCCTCTTGGGAGAAGCTCGTGAGGTCAGTAAGTTGGTAATCAAAAGCAGGAACATAAGGCAGTAAAAATTCGTCTATTTCTTTAAAATATTCTGCGAATGGTTTGTATCGCCAATGTCGCTTGGGGTCTTTGTTGTGATAAACGACAATAGGGACAACAGGCGTTAGAGGCAATTTATTGTGGTCACAATCGTCCCAAATTTCCAACATATATCGTAGCAGTTGGAGGTGCGGAAACTTCGGTACATAACTTTTGTGTTCGAACAAAAAAGTTATTTTGACGGGTTTTCGATCCGCTCCATAGCTACATTCCCAAACTACATCTGCGAAATATTCTTGGAGTTGCTCGGAAATATAAGAATTGTTAGAAATTGTAAGTGACTGGAAATCAATATTTTGTACCAATCCTTGTGCCAGAAATTGCTGAATGTACTCTTCTACTACGTCTTGTCGAGAGAAGGCGACTTTAAAAAATTCGTCGTGCGGATTGGTAGTTGGTGGCTTCATTGCTTGCTGTTTTTTGTGTATTCCGAAGACAAATGTACAAAAATTTATTTACGATTTAGCTTACTTTTACCGTTAATATAGCCTTTAAAAAAGTGCATTTAAAAAAAGTTTATGATTTAAAAATATTCCCTCCATTAACTTTTCACACCAATTTTTTGACCAATTCGTAACTTTCTGTTTGAGCGCGCCGAGCAGTTTTCCCTTTCGATAATTTGTAGGGATTCGTCAGTGTTTTATCCAAAATACGAGATTTTGTGTTGTCACTCAACTGGATAGTAATGAATTTTTTGACTATTTTTTTTAGTTTTTCGTCCAAAATTGGGAAAGCGGTTTCTATCCGAAAGCTCAAATTTCGGAGCATCCAATCCGCCGACGAAAGGTAAATAAGCTCCTTTCCGTCGTTGTGAAAAATAAAAATCCGGCTGTGTTCGAGGAATCTGTCCACAATACTGATGACTTCTATGTTCTCGCTGAACCCTTTTTCGCCTGCTACCAAAGAACAAATCCCGCGCACAATAATTTTTATTTTCACTCCTGCCGTACTCGCTTCGTAGAGTTTATCTACCATTTCTACGTCTTCTAAACTGTTCATTTTCAAGACAATAGATGCTTTTTTATTGTTTTTCGCATAAGTAATTTCTTGTTCTATCAGTTGCAATAAACGCTCTCGAAGATTGAATTGCCCGACCAGCAAATGTTCAAATCCTTGCTGCGGAAGTTTGACCGTTTCCAAGAACGAGAATACCCGTCCAGCCTCTTTCGTAATCCGCTCGTCAGCAGTGAATAGACTGAAATCACTGTAAATTTTGGCAGTGTCTTCGTGGAAATTTCCCGTACTCAAATAGCAATATGTGACAGGCTTTTCGCCCTCCATTCGGCGCACCAAAGCCAGTTTGGAGTGGACTTTTACACCCGGAAAGCTGTAATGAACTTCCACACCCGCTTGGTCCAGCACTTCGCCCCACGCAAGATTGGCTTCTTCATCAAAACGCGCTTTTACCTCAATGAATACCGAAACTTTTTTACCATTTTTGACGGCTTCTATCAAAGAATTCATAATTTTTGACTTCTTTGCAACCCGATATTGGACTACTTTTATGTGTGTCACGAGCGGATCTGTAGCGGCTTTTTCAAAAAAACGAACCACAGACTTGTACGAATGATAAGGAAAATGTAATAAATGGTCACGTTTTTGTATATTTTCAAAAATATTTCCAGTTTCGAGTGGCGGATAATGAAGTGGCGGCATCGGCACATTTTTGAGTTCTGTCAAGCCAAAATCTGGGAACTTAAAAAAGTCAAAATTATTGTGATACCGATTTTCTTTGACCAAATCTGTTGTCGCCAAATCAAAAGTTTCCTTCAAAAATGCCAACATTGGTTTCGGCATTTCGCGGTCATAAACGAACCGCGAAGCGGGTCCTACATTGCGTTTTGCAAGGCTATTCTTTATTTTTTGTATCAAATTTCCAGAAAATTCGTCATCGATATACAGCTCCGCGTCGCGCGTCAATTTGATGGAATAGGTGTCCAGAATCTCATAGCCCGGAAACAACCAGCTTACACTATTTCTCACCAAATCGTCTAACATAATCAGGTCGTAACGCCCCTCCGATTGGGACGGCAAATTGATAAAACGCGGCAGATGATCGGACGGAATTTTGACTACAGCGTACTCAAAAGGCGAATCAACTATGTCACGAACCTTTAAATGTACTGCCAAATATAATGCGCCGTTATTTAGAAATGGACGAATTTTATTTTTTATCAATAAAACAGGTTGGGCATAAGGAAGCAGGTGGTCTTGAAAATAATTTTCACAGAATTTTGCTTGTTCGTCGTTGAGGTTTAATCTCCGAAGCAAAAATATATTTTGAGATTTGAGCTCTGGAATAATTTGTTCGCTAAATATTTTACCAAACTCAATTTGTTGGTATGTCACAATATTCAAAATATCATCTAAAATTTGCTTGGGTTTGAAGTCCAATGCCTTTTTTGTTTTTTTGCCCACACGCACCAAATTGTGTAGCTGCGAAACTCGAACTCTAAAAAATTCGTCGAGATTAGAAGAATAAATCGCCAAAAATTTGATGCGCTCAAACAAGGGAACACTCGGGTCTTTCGCCTCTTGCAAAACACGATAATTGAAGGATAACCAGCTAATATCACGGTTGATATAGGTTTGGTTTTTGATGTTTATTTCTTTTTTTGCCATTTTTTATTAGAAAAGATTCATTTGTGTCGTCACTTTCTTATCGTAAAAATGAATTTTTTGAAGTTTAACTTCTATATTTTGTGACAACATTTGAGTGATAAAATAGTCCGCAAGCTGCGGAGAAAGCAAATTATCGGGTTCGTGGCAGAAAAAATAGATATTTTGTATCCCGTCACGAATCCAAGTATTTATTTTTTTTGTCCACTCATCAATTCGCGTATAATCCGTTGGGTGCAAGCCATTGCCGACGAAGCGAATCATGGCGGTTGGAGTGGTCAGGCGTTGGTGCAAAACGTCCCGTCGTCCCGCCACATCTGTAATTACGGTTGAGCAATTATATTTCTCTAACAACGAAAAAAGCTGTATAAAATTTTGTTCGTTGCTGAACCACGATTCGTGTCGAATTTCTACCGCCATCGGAAAGTCATTGGGCAGCTCAGCCAAAAATCGTTCTAAAATTTGCAGTCTATCGGGCGCAAAATAAGGTGGAAGTTGGATAAAACAGCAACCTAATTTTTCGCGAAGCAGTAAAATATTACGCACAAACTCTTTCAAAGCACTGCCTCCTATGCCCAAGTTTGCACTGTGGCTAATCATTTGTGGGATTTTTGGACAAAATTTAAAATTGTCTGGCGTTGATGACACCCACTTTTCTATGGTTTCTAAATTTGGAATTTTATAATGCGTTGCGTTTAGCTCAATCGTATTGAATTGAAAGCCATATTGTTGCAAAAATTCGTTGCTTTTGCTCCCGCTTTTATAAATTTTTCCAACCCATTCGCTCATTGCCCAGCCTGTGCAGCCTACATAAATGTTCGCTTGGGCTACATTTTTCTTCAAATGACTCAAAAAAACAGAAGTCCCCTCCGCGTCTGCGGGAAGATTAAAATCAACGCCTTCGATATCAGTTAGCTTTCCAAATTCCATAAAACTGAAAGTTACAAATTTTTACTTTTTTTTTATTCTTTTTATTGAAAATTAAGAAAAAAATTGGAAATCAAAAAAAAGGTTCTAAATTATTGACTATCAATAATTTAGAACCTAAAAATGAATGCTTACAAAGTTCAATTACTCAATGTCACATCTCCGTAATATTTTACAATAGTTCCGTCTATAAATTCTACTTCAAAGTAATACACAAATACGGCGGAATTTAGTTTTTGACCATTGAATGTTCCGTCCCAGCCGCTTGTTTCTACATTGGGATTAATATTTTTTGTTTCAAAAAGCATCGAACCCCAACGGTCAAAAACACGCATTATTTTTACATTTTTTACGTCTTTGTTGTTGGCAAAAATGGTAAAGAAATCATTGCTTCCGTCACCGTCTGGACTAAAAATATTGGGTATAAAAATATGATGATTTTTATCAATAAAGACCGTAATTCTATCTGTCACCAAGCAACCGGTCGCATCTCGAACCGTGAGTAAATAAGTCGTCGTTTCGAGCGGACGCGCGTAGGCGGACATACAAGTGTCGCACAAGAAATTGAGCGTTTTTATCGGGTTCCAGAAAAAAGTGTCAATGGTAAAATCATAAGTTGGGTTGATTTTTACACTGTCACCTAATTGCAAATAAACATCTTTTCCGACCTCCAGATTGTCCTTGTTAGGATTGCTGATTTTCAACTCCGAATTTTGCAAACAGCCATTTGCGTCGCGGACAATTATCGGATAATTGCCCGCTATTTTTTGTACATATTCGAGTTGGTCAATCGTATAAAAAGGGCTACCGTTCATCGAATATTGGTACGGAGCGGTGCCTCCTGTGAGGCTATTTATCTTGAACCCACCTTGTCCGCCGTAACATTTTGGAGTGATTCCTGTCACATTTAAAAGAATAGGAGCGGGCGGAATTACGTTCACAGAATCCACAATTTTGCAACCGACTGACGACGTAACTGTGACACGATAAATTCCTGCTGCTAATCCGGTAATATTGGCAGAAGTCGCTCCGTTGCTCCATTGATAGCTTACATTTGTGCCAGAAATTAAATTTATTACCGACGCTGCACCGTCCTTTGTTCCGTTGCAAGTCACGCCCCAGCCTTCATAATTACTGGTCACAGTTGCCTTTACTTTTACACTATCTATCCGTATTTGCGCGCTCGAACCGATGATGGGCGGACAGAGATTGTTCTGATTGCCGATGCTAACAATAGCGTAAACGGCGGTCGTGTTGGGACTGACTTTTATCTGATCTCCATTTTTGATATTGTTGAGTGTGACAGGTGCATTGTTGTCTTTTTTGAACTGAATAGCATAGCTACCGTTCACCGAAAGATTGAAGGTAAGCGTAGCAGAGTCGCCCTTACAGATTGTCGTCGAACCCGAAATAGAGGCAGTAATTTGAGGGAAAAAAGTGATTTTGATATTCAAAATACTGTCACAGCCTGTACGATTTCCAAATTTTATGGTGTCAATTCCCGTCGGATTATTTGCTCCATATACCTTGCTGTTGATGGTGCGAGTTTGACCTGCGCAGAGCGTGTCGAGAATATTTTTTGTACTCGGAGTCCCGAATTTTAGGTTTACTTTTACGATACTATCGCAGCCATTGGCGGTCGCATTTAGTAAGAGTTCCACACCTGTCGAGTTGGCAGCATTGTATGTTTTTCCGTTGATAACCAAGCTCGGCTGGCAGACCGTCCCGACAAGGTAAAAAGTATCTCTTGGATAAAAACTTAAATTGACCTTTATGACGCTATCGCAGCCGTTGGAAGCCAAATTTTTGAGAGTATCAATGCCCGACGAATTTCCAAAATAAAACTTTTTGTTGTTAAATATCAAAGTGTCCTCTCTACAAATTTTTGTTGTCACCAAGTTCTCTTTTAGCGGTATCAAAGTCAGATTGACTAAAATTACACTGTCACAACCATGCGCTGCTTGACCATTTAAGTTTTCAATTCCTGTCAGTTTATTTTTATCATATACCGTTCCATTGATAATGCGTCTTTCGTTGGGACACAAATTCCCCGTAATCGTTCCCTGCGCTTTGAGGTAAAAATTAACCTGAATATTCAAAATACTATCGCAGCCAGAAAGTAAACTTCCACCAATAATCGTATCTTTTCCAGTCGGATTCGCTGCGGAATACCATTTTTTATTGACTTTTACACTGTCGCCAAAGCACAAAGTATTGCTGTAATTGAAAATAGACTGCGGAAGGAAAGTTAATTTTACTTTCACCAAACTATCGCAGCCGCCTATACTCCCGCCTGTAATTTGTACTGTACCCATCGGATTGCTCGCGTCAAAAGTAATTCCTTGCACAATAACGGACTTTCCGAAACACAAAGTTTTGGTCAAATTAAAGATTGCAGTGTCGCCAAAAGTCAGATTGACGGCAACAATGCTGTCACAGCCGTGCTTATTTATTAATGTCACAAAACCCGACGGATTATTTTTATCAAAAATTGTATTCAGTCCTACTGTAATGAATTGTCCAGTACAAAGCGTATTGACTATTTTGGTCGTGTCGGGCGGATAAAAACGCACCGTGACGTTGAAAAGACTATCGCAGCCAAAGCGATTTCCACCGAACAAAGTATCCAATCCAGTTGGTTTATTTTCATCGTACGTTTTGCCATTGACTACCAACTTTCCTTTTGGACAAAGGGTTGTGTCAATAGTCAAAATCGTTTTTGGATAAAATGTAAGTCGAATCACAATGATGCTGTCGCAGCCGTTTGTTCCGCCATTTACCAACTGAATAGTATCCGTCGGGTTGGACGCATCGTACACGACATTGCGAACTGTGACGCTTTGACCGGGACATAAATTCTTTATAATTTTGTTCGTATCAACCGTCAAAAATTGTAAATCGACGATAATTATACTGTCACAACCATTGGCTGCTTTTTTAAAAAGAGTATCGCGTCCGCTTGGTTTTTGTTGGTTGTAAACGATGTTATTGAAGGTGACACTTCCGCCCGGACAGAGCGTCCGATTTACCGCATTGATGGCTTTCGGATAAAAGCTCAAACTTACTCGAATCTCTTTGTTGCAGCCGCCTGTGCCACCGCCAACGATAGTTTCTACTCCGTTGGGATTCTGAAAATTATACGTTTTTCCGTTCACTATTATGCTGTCCGTCGTACAAATTTTAGTATTTACGTTAGAAATTTCGATACTATTGAATGTAAAATTAACATTTACTACACTGTCACAACCGTTGGAAGTTCCGGTGGTAAATATTTCTTGTCCAGTCGGTTTGGTTTCGTTATAGACCGTTCCGTTGATTGTTTCGGATTGACCAAAACAAAGGGTTTTATTGTAATTTACTACATTCGGAGGGAAGAACTGAACACTGATATTGATGATACTGTCGCAGCCGTTGGCAGCTTTGCCCACCAAAATTTCCTGCCCGCTTGGGTTGGCTTGGTTGTAGATAGTTCCGTTGAAAACGATGCTTTTATTCAGACAAATAAAAGGCATTGTGTCTTTTATGACTGGGAATAATACCGTCACGGCAGCCGAGCCAGACGCTGCTCCGCTGCAAGCCGCATCTTTTAGAGAAACTAATAAATAGTTGGTATTTACGGTCGGACTTACGGGAATCAAAAACGGATTTGCTGACGTGGTGATGATACTCGAGTTCGTTCCGTTGGTACTGTAAACGATTTGGAAAGGCGGCGTACCTACAAAATTTACGGTCAAATTGGTCGTTTTTCCTTTACAAATTGTGGCGGTACCTGATAGGGTAGCGGTGGGCGCAGCTTTCAGCACTACGGGCGTTCCAGCAGAAACACTCAAACACAAGTCGCCTGTTGTAACATGGTCGCTACCGTTGTTATTGCCAGCAATCGCCGAAATATAGTAAGTCACACCGGGAACAATGCCGGGAATATTACTCAATAAAAAATGTGGAATATAATTTTTTGCAAAAATAGTCCCAAGTGGTATAGAAGGCGTGGAGTGGAGTATAAATTCTAATGTATCATTTCCGTCGGACTTGTAGCCGCCAAGATAAATACCCAAAACGCTGTCGCCCTGACAGACGGCAATCGGAGCCAAACTCATAGTGCCAGCCTCCGTTTTGCAGTTGCAAACCAAAACCGAACCGCTCACCAAAGTCGGAGGGCAAGTAGAGCCGTTGGAAATAGAAAACTGGTACGGCGCGCCGACTGTGACGGGATTGCTCACAAACGAGGTGCCGGTGAGCGTTCCCGAGCCTGCGGGGAGGACTGTCGAGCCTGCCGAAACCGTGAACCGCACCACATATTGAGTCGGATTCACGCAAGTATCTACCAGATTGGAGTACGTCGGAGGAGTCTGAACCGTGAATGTAACAGAGTTGTTGGACACAGTACCCGTGCAATTTGCGTCAGACATACTGACCAATTTGTAGCTTACGCCCGCCGAAGGAAAAATATTGATAAAGTAAGGGTTATCGCTCGTGTTTACGGCTGGCTGATTAACGCCATTCACAGAATAAACGAAAGTGAAATTCGCCGTTCCTGTAAAATTAACCGTCAGAGTGGCGTTGCTTCCGACGCACACGCTGCCGCCGCCGACCAATGCAGCCGTTGGAGTAGGGAAGCTCTTTACAGTCAAAGTATCTGTTGCTTTGCAGCCGTTGGCATCGGTAGTTGTGACGGTATAAAGTCCCACCGCAGCAGCGGTTATGGGATTTCCGTTGAAAATCGTCGAGTTCGGACGCGTCCAATTGTATGTGTAGTTGGGCGTTCCATTTTGAGCGGTAGCGGTCAAAACAACTTGTCCGCCCGCACAAATTTGTGGGCTGTTGGGACTGATGCTGACCGTCGGAGATGGATTTTGTGTGACTACTACGGATTGGGTAGCCGTGCAACCCTTTGAATCCGTCACCGTAACGTTGTAAGTATCTACAAAACTGGCAGAAATAGTTGCGGTCGTCCCTAATACTGTTGGGCTTCCGTCGCGCTTCCATGAGTAAGTGTAAGGCGACATTCCGCCGAGAACATTCGCAGTCAAATTCGTAGTGCTGCCTGCACAAAATGAGGCATTTCCACTAATAGTTATCGTAGGGGTAGAAAATTGGGTGACATTAATCATCGCAAGTCCTTCGCAGCCTTTGCTGTCCGTAATCGTTACTTTATAAACGCCTGCTTGGTTGGCGGTGATGCTCGCCCCCGATAGCAAACTTCCGCTTGGGTCTTGCCATTGATAGTTGTAAGGCGACATTCCGCTGCTGCCATTTGCAAACAAAACAACTCCGTTGCTCCCTGCGCAAAAGCCCGGATTGTTGGGCGTAATGCTGACGGCTGGATTGGCATTGACAGGCAAAATGACCGCTACCGCTGCCGAGCTACACGTTCCGTTGCTCACGATAGCGTAGATGGTTGTCGTATTATTGACGGTGTAAGGCGACGAAATAGCACCAGTCCCGTTGGCATTGGCGTACCAACTGATGGTGTTTGCGGTGCCGCCATTCACGGTGGATTCTAAAATAGTTAAGTCGAAAGTGGCTTGTCCTGCTGCATTTCTGCACTTTGCCGTCGCGCTCGTCGCTGTCGCTGTCGGGAGCGTATTGACGGTCAAAACAACAGGAACTACTGCCGAACTACAAGTCCCGCCTACCGTTACTTTCACATACACTGTCAATGGGCTGCTCGCTGCACTAACATTGTATGCACTTGGGCTTGCGATGACGACCGTTCCCGCCGCGTCGGAATACCATGTTACGACTCCCACTCCGCCGCTTACGGTGTTGTTGTAATTATTTAGATTAAAAACTCCGTTGCCTGCTGCATTGGCACAAACTGGCGGAATAACAGGAATATTGGCAGTCGGTGCAGGATTGACGACCACCACTACGGACTTCGGAATACTGAAGCAACCCAAAAGCGAAACTGTAAAATAATAAGTTCCCGACATAGCAGTAGTTGCATTGGGAATATTGACATCAACCGTGCTTCCTACCACTGTCCCTGTGGGCGGCGGATTGCCGAAAGTCCAAGTGTAGCCGTATGGAAATGGTGGAAATACGACGGCGGTTCCGTCCAAAAATATATTGCCGCCTACACAAACAGGCGAATTACTGGTAGCCATAGGAATAAAAGGAATTTGAGTCACTGACACTACGACTTGGTCGCTCGAGCTACAACCCGTAGCGGGGTCAGTAACGGTCACCATGTAGGTTGTCGTGGCGGCAGGGCTTACATTGATTGTTTGGGTAGTTGCGCCACCCGGACTCCAAAGATAGTTCAATCCTGCGGGGGTCGCTGTAATCGGTACCAATGGGTCGCCTGCACATATCGTAATGTCGGGTCCAGCATTTGCTACGGGCGGCGCGGCGGCACTGACTACGAAGGTTGCAGTGTTTGTGCAGCCCAGACCGTTGTTGTCGGTCACGGTCACGGTGTAAGTGCCTGCGGCGGTGGCAGTAATAGGATTTCCGAGAAAAGTAGTTGCGTTGGGGCGCGTCCAGTTGTAGATGTATGGAGCGGTTCCGGCAGCTCCCGAAGCCGTTAGAGTAGTACTTAAATTAGTGCCTCCGCCAGAGCAAAAGTTGGCATTTCCTGCGATAGATGCAGTTGGTTGTGCGTTTGCATTCACAGTTTTGGTGCTTATTACGCTACAGCCTTTGCTGTCGGTCACGGTTACAGTATAGACACCTGTTTGGGTAGAGGTCACGGCGCTTGTTATTGCCGTCGAGCCGTCTGGCAGCGTCCAAGCATAGCCCAAAGCTCCTGTTCCGCCCGTTCCGTTGGCAGTGAGAGTCACGCTTGCGCCAGCGCAAATATTGGGACTTGCAGGGGTGATATTGACCGTCGGAGCTGCTGAAGCGGCTACTGTTGTGGTGGCTGTTTTTTGGCAGCCATTCATATCTGTCACTGTGACTGTAAATATGCCTGTAAGTGGCGACATGATTGGGTTTCCTACTTGATTGCTGTTGTCGGGCAATGTCCAGTTGTAGGAATAAGTGGGCGTTCCGGCGGAAGCGGTGGCTGAAATAGTATTTGGATTTCCGCTGCCTCCCGAGCAAGCGGTCAGACCTGTGGGGAGTGTTGCGTTGGGGGTTGGATAATTTGTAATATTGATAGTTCCAGACGCAGTGCACATATTTTGGTCTGTCACAGTGTAGGTATAATTTCCAATTATTGTGGCGGTTATAGGGCTGCCATTTGCGGTGCCGCTTGGGGTCGTCCAGTTGATGGTGTAGGCAGGCGAGCCGCCGCTTGGCGTGACCGATAGATTTACGGTATTGTTGGCAGAGCCAGCACAAATTTTTGGAGTGGCAGGGCTTGCGATAGCTGTTGGTGCTGCATTGACGTTGAGCGTTACTGCGGCTGGTGCCGACGGACAAGTTCCAACCGTGACAGTGGCATAGACTGTTCCGCCCGAAGACGTGTAGGAGTTTGGCGAAGCGATTGGATTGGTAGCTCCCGGACCCGCATACCATGTGACTGTGCCTGCGCCGCCGTTCACGGTGCTATTGACGGAAGTAAGGTCGAAAGTTGCTTGCCCTGCTGCGTTGCCGCATTTTCCGAGCGTAGTTGAGTTGGCTGTGGGCGCAGCCGTGACCGTTAGGATAAAAGTTACAGGCATCGAAACACAAGTGTTTGCGCCAGTGAGAGTCGTATAAATAGTTTTTGGACTGTTAGAAATATTGACCACAAAAGCTCCCGAAGGAGAAGCGGGTATCGTCAGGGCAGCGTCTTGGTACCAGTTGGTAGTTCCTGCGCCTGCATTTCCTAATATAAAACTTGCATTTCCAGTTGTTGGGTCTGCGCATTTGGTTTGGGGGGCGGGTGCGGTAGCGGTGGGAGGGGAACTAATAGTAATCGTTGTAGATTTTATATCCGTACAAGTGTTGGCACCTGTGACGGTAACTGTATAGCTGCCTGCTGCAACCGGTGGTGTCAAAACAGGGTTTTGTGCTGCACTCGAAAAACCTGCTGGTCCTGACCATGCGTAACTACCACCGCCAGAAGAGGATAATGTAGTAGACTGGTCGGGACATTTTGGACCATTATTTCCTGCGGTCGCAGTGGGTTTGGGAAGAACAGTGATACTTATCGGGACTCTTGCGCTTACGCAAGTTCCGACATTGCTTACATAATAAGTCGTAGTAGCACCGGGAACTGGCGGGACATAATCTACGCCAGTATAAAGCAGAGTTCCTCCAGCGGCTGCATTGTACCAGGTCGTGGTGGCAGTACAATTCGTACAGGCAAAAGTCGAAGGTAGTGACGCTGCGCCCGGGCATATCTGAATCCCCGTAAGCATAGGCGCAGGCGGAGGCACACAAGCACTAACAATGGGGTTGCAAGTTCCTGTTCCGTAGGTGACTCCACCCGAGCCATTAGGAGTTATATTTGCACCGTTACCGAGGGCAATGGTTGAAATATTATAGTCAATATCGTAATGGCAGCCGCCAAAATCAACGTTGATATACCGCTCGCAGCCACACCCCGTGCAGGGAAGAGTAGCGTTATTTTTGAACAATGCAGCTCCGCTCATATAGTTTCCAAAAATAACATAGACTGGTAAGCCGCCGCAGAGTGAAGCCAAACTCGACGGAGTCAAGTAAGAGAGGTCAGGATTAGGACTTGGAAAGACCAATACGGTGGTGTTGGCTGGTACTACGCCATTAGTAGGTGGCGCATTGGCATCTATAAAGATTGGGGTTGGGCAAGCGGGGGGTGCCATAGCAGAATTGAGTGTTGCTACAGCAGCAGCATTGCTGTTATTGAATAAATTAACCGTCGCATTGGAAGTTCCTGAAGGGCAATCTACGGACAGCGTCATACCACCCATCATAAAGTTGTAGGGCGCGTTTCCTGTCTGAATAGTCAAAAACTCGCTGGTACCTTCGAAGCCGCAAGCATCAATCATTACTTGTACTACGCTGGGCGAAGCCGCATTGCAGCCGCCGCCTGCCGTCCATTGGTCTTGTGCGTTAGCAGTTAAGGAAGTAAAAAGGAGTAAAAAAAATACAGGGATACAAAAATTTGAGTAGTAGTTCTTGATGTTCATTGTTTTCAATGATTATTTTTGATAGTTTATTGCTTGGTCTGACGCTCATAGAGAGCTGATAAGTATTTCCGTCACAAAAGTAAGCAATGTATAGTAAAATATTTTCTTTTGCAGGTTAATTTTATATAAATTTTAGCTATATCCGTTTAGACCGAAGTTACTGACACCGAAGTTACCGACACCTCAAAGGTGTCGGTAACTTATAAACCAAACTATTTTTTTCTCCCAAGCAGCGTTTTGTTTCTGCCAATCGTTTAAGTTCTATTAACTTCATAAATGTCACAAAACAAAAGAATTTTGGACATTTTTTTGTTTCAAATATTTGAAAAAAACATATTAAACAACAAATTATGTGAAAAAAAAACGAAAAAAATTTGCAAATGCTATTAAAGTGTTTTAACTTTGTACTTTCAAAAACCGTATTACTCTATGAACAAGCACTCAATTACCTTAACACCTCTGAAAACAAACAGAGAAAAATGCAAATTACTATTTTTGCATCGCCCTACACACCCAGCACGACATCAAACCCTCAAAAAGTTTGAACACACAACTACTATTTCGTAACGTTTAGTTTTGACTCACTCCCTTCTCATTTCGGCGCAACGCTCCGATTGGGACTTTGTCGTTTGAGCCGTAGTTTTTTTTATTCAGTCAAATTATAATCCAACTTCTCGATTTCAACCAAAGATTTTTTCGCAAGAAAAATGTATCTGCACCGTCGTGCGCCTGCCCAAAATTGGACAGCTTGCACCGATGAATAGTTTTTAGTTTTTAGTTTTTAGTTTTTAGTTAGTTGCGCGACTCAAAATTAAAAACTAAAAATTTATAACCGTTTAATATAAAATTTTTTAATCTATATCAATATTATTTTTTTACACCCGAAATTTTTTTAAAAAAAAATCCAAAACGTTATTTTTTATGGAATCTTTAAAAATGATGTACCAACATTCATCTCAACCGCCCCAAACGGCGGCACGCGGCAAATCATCATTCGCCCAAAACTTTCTTTTTCGCCTCGTGCTTGCGTTGATGCTCTTTGCGTCCGCTAATCACGAGGCTTTTGCGCAATGTAATGCCAATCTTGTCGGTATCTCTGCTACCACGCCTACCATTACTGTCGCGCTCAATGGCGCAGGCTCTGCTACCCTCAGTGCGGCGCAGGTTTCGCTCTACTTCAGCTACGCAGGCAATCCGCCCGGAGTAGGCTGCGGAAGTCCCGAGATTCACGCCTTCACAGCGGGCGGTGGTATCGGAGCTGCCAATATTTCGCCTCTCACATTTTCTTGTGCGGACATCGCGACGACCCCCAGAACGTATTGGTTCCTCTACAACGCCAATGGAACGATAACCGACGACAACAAAGTTACTTTTGTTATTACGGTAGTAGATAACCTACCGCCAGCGTTTACTTCTTGTCCGTCCAGTATCACGCAGGCTGTCACACCCGGAACTTGCGTCAAGCAAATTGCGGTTGGTCTTACAGCGTCGGCTACTGATAACTGTACGCCAGTGACGGGAAGCTACACGATAGCGGGTACTACGTCAGGCAGTGGGACAAGCCTCAACGCCAATAATACTTTCTTTCAGTCTGGCGTTTCTGTCGTTACTTTCAGAGCAGTAGATTCTTACGGCAATGTAAATACTTGCACTACTACGGTCACTATCACGGAGGCTGTTCCACCTTCTATAACCTGTCCTGCTCCCATTACGGTCAGTGCAGCCGCTGGTAATTGCAACGCAGTAGTAACTGTCCCCGCTCCAACGCTCAGCGACAACTGTACGACCAATGCAGCGCTTACTGCTTCGCTTACCAATTCATTGTCGGGCGCAACAACAGCTGCCACCGCCTCTGGCAACGGCAGCGGACGTATCTACAATCTGGGCGCAACGAGCATCACTTACACGGTATCAGACGGCTCTGGAAACAACAGCTCTACTACTTGTACAGCAGCCGTGACGGTTCGCGATGCCCAAGCACCTGTTATCACTTGCCCAGTGTCTTTGACATTGAGCTCGGGAACTGCTTGTTCTCAAACGGCTACTCTTGCACAACTTCAAGCATCTGTTTCTGACAACTGTTCGACAGCAGGTTCTTATACCTACACTTTGTCGGGTGCTACTATCAGTAGCGGTAGCGGTTCTGTAGCTTTTCCGGGAACGTTCAGTGCGCCGACAACAACCAGCTTTAACAATGGACTCACAACCGTAACTTATAATATTTCGGACAATGCAACTCCTACTGCCAACACAGCTTCTTGTACCTTTACGGTCGTGGTGCAAGATGTGACAATGCCGACGGTAATGTCGCTTGCTTCGCCAATCCCAATAACTGCTGCTGCTGGCAACTGCTCGGCAGTGGTAACTAATATTCCTTATCCTATCGCAATTGACAACTGTTCCAGTCCACTCACAATTACTTATATATTGACAGGGGCGACTTCTGGCTCGGGAGTAAGCCTAAATGGCGCGCCGTCACCTCCGTCTAATACGGCACCCAACGGATTGACGTACAATGCGGGTATCACAACAGTTACTTACTATGTTACCGATGCCTCTGGAAATGTGAATAGTGTAGCTACGACAGTAATTGTATATGAAGGAACGCCGACACTACCTGTGGTGACTTACCCAACTGCTCCAATTACGATTACGGCGATTGCGAGTGCTACGTCCTGCGGTGCAGTCGTGACTGGATTGACTCCCACTTATACAGACAACTGTAACCCTCCGGGAAATAATATAGCTTTGACTTACACGTATTCAGGACCTACTGTTTTAAATTTGTCGGGCTCACCTGCTTTAGGAACAGGCAGCTTGGATGGCTTTACCTTCGGGGTGGGAACTACGACCATTACTTATACCTTGACAGACAACGGAATAGCAGCACCTAATAATACGGTAACTGCAACTATGGTAGTGATTGTATTAGACCAAACCAAACCAAGATTCACGACCTGCCCTACCAATAAAGTGTCTAACGCTACGCTGCCGGGCAACAGCTGCACGATGCCAGTTATTGGTTTGATACCAATTACATCAGATAACTGCAGCGTGAAGCAAATGAGAATAGAAGTAACTGGCGCAGGAGTCGCTGCCTCCAACGGAGGCGGAGCTTTGGCTGCTACAAATTGCTTCAATTGCTCTGCTGCCAATGGACAACAAACAGACTGGTATCAACTCGGAAGTTCTCTAATGTGTAATACACCTAACACGCCAATAGATAATGGTTTGGACGGATATTATTTCAATATCGGTACTTCTACCGTGCGCTATATTATTTCGGATATTATAACTACACCAGCTACTACTCTCAACCCGAATCCCCCTGTTGCTATCACGCATTTTGATACTTGTACTTTTACAGTAAGAGTTTTAGAATCAACGGCACCAAAGATTATTTGTCCATCGAATTTTGTAGTAGGTATCAACCAACCGAATTGCAAAGCACTCGTGAACCCTACGCCTACCATCAGCGATACTGTGGCTTGTCCTTTGACTTGTACAGGCGTTTCGACTCGAAATATTCGATTGAGATACAATTATTCAGGCGCGACTTTTGGAGTAATCGACACTAACACACAGTTTATTGCGACTGTTGGACTTCGTGATTATTTTACCAACAACACTGTTGGTATTTTATTCAATTCAGGAGTTACCAATTTGACGGCTACCGCTACTGACCTTTCAGGAAATACCGGCACCTGTAACTTCACGGTGACGGTGATTGATAATACGGCTCCTATCATTGCGGCTTGTCCGAGCAGTCCGATGACTGTCCAGACTAATCCGGGCGTTTGCACACGCACTGGTCTTACGGCTCTGAATATATCAGCCACTGACCCTTGTAGTGCGCCAGTTTCTTATAGTTATTCCGCTTCGGGAGCGACCGTCATACCTACTACGTCAGGTTTGGGAATGTCTGCTGTCTTGAGTTTAGGAACGAGTACTGTTATTCTTAATGCAGTAGATGCGGCAGGAAATATCGCTTCATGCGTAGTGACAGTCACGGTGGGGGATTCTATCGCACCAGTCATCGCTTGCCCAAGCAACCAGACATTCAATTTGCCGAATGGCTCGATGACTTGTTCTGCCACTGTCGGGGCAAGTTCAACACCAGTTATTAATTTAATGCCTACGGCTACAGACAACTGTACTGTACCGACAGGTGGATTTGTTTTTAATTATGTGGTTGCTACAACGCCAGCCGGCGCAATAGCAGCGTCAGGAACAGGCATACCAACGAGTTTGACTCTTACGGGTTCCAATGTTATGACTTACTCCACTGCGGACGCAAGCGGAAACACAGGAACGTGTAGCTTCACGGTGACCATAGCAGATGCTACTCCACCAAGTGTTGCTTACGCAAGTTCTGTTATCAATTTGATAGCAAACCCTGTCACTTGCGAAGCAAACTACTCTTGGTATGAGCCAACACAGGCTTCGGGTTGTACTGCCGCTACCGATTTGTGCAGCGGAACATCAGGAATAACTATTTTTAGAAGTTATCTGTCAGGACCAAACCCAAATATCGTAAATGGACTTATCAATCCTGGAAATGGTACGGTACTAACATCGATACCGACTACAACAACTTGTCCGGGTCAATATCAAAACACCAGCTTCCAAGTAGGAACTACGGTTATTCGTTATACATTTACGGACCAATCAGGAAACTCTACTTCCAGAGATTTGACGGTTATCGTCACAGGTGGTGGAGCTATAGCTATGCCGATTTGTCGCGCAGCTACCGTTGCTCCCGGAACAGTAGTAACGCCAGCGACGGTCGAGACTCCGCCAGTCGGCGGCGGCGGCTCTTGCGCAGCAACTATTACCAACAAATTGGTCAATGGACAGCCATCACTTACTTTCACTTGCGCACAGGCGGGAACTACACAATCAGTTATTTTAACTTACAATTATTCCAACGGAACTTCACAATCTTGTACCGCATTGGTAACAGTATCAGCTTCTACTTTGGCTGCTACGGTTTCGACCACTACGACGACAAGCGGCGGAAGCACGGGCACAGCAACTGCCAACCCATCGGGCGGCACTGCACCTTACACGTATCTTTGGAACAATGGAGCGACCGCACAGACCCTTTCAGGTTTGGCTGCCAATACCTACACCGTGACCGTAACAGACGCTTCGGGTTGCACTCGCAGCGCAGCAGGCACAGTAACAACCGCAGTATCTTGCGCAGGCTTCTCGGTATCGGTCACACCAACCGCTACCACAGCAGGCAATAGCAACGGTAGCTGCACCGCCAACGTAACAGGTGCGCAGGGAGCAATCACCTACGCATGGAGCAACGGAGGAACAGGAGCTACTATTTCGGGATTGGCTTCAGGCACTTATACCGTAACGGCTACATCAGCAGGCTGCTCAGCAGTCGGTACAGCTACCGTCAATAGCAGCTGCCCGGGAATGTTGGCTACGACTTCATCAACCGCTACAAGTGGTGGATTGAACAATGGTACGGCTACCGTAATATCAATAATGGGTGGCACTGGACCTTACACTTATGTGTGGAGCAACGGTGGCACATCGGCGAGCATCAGCAACTTGGCAGCAGGTTCTTACTTCGTGACAGTGACCGATGCGTTTGGTTGTACGACAAGTGCAGCAGCTACGGTAGCGTCTGGAGTTCCGTCTTGCACGGGTTCTGTGACAGCTACTTCAACCGCCACAAGCGGCGGCTTGAACAACGGTACTGCAACCGCTTCTGTAACAGGAACGACAGGCGCAGTAACTTACTCTTGGGCTCCGGGTGGTGCTACCACTCCGACTATTTCGGGTTTGGCTCCGGGTACTTATTTTGTGACTGCGACCAACGGCACTTGTAACTACACTTCTTCTACGACCGTCCAAAACGGAACGACCGGCGGAAGCACATTGGCTTTCACAGTCAATAACACAAGCGGCGCGCCGGGAACTATCATCAATGTACCAGTGACAGTGACTAATTTTACAAATATTTCTGACTTCCAGTTCTCCATGCACATTGCAGACACTACGAAGGCGAAAATTATAGGATTTACTTTCACAAGTATCGGCACAGCTACAGGAGGTTTTGCTTCTAATCAAATGAATGGTGGCAACGCTACTATTTCTTGGGCAGACCCACTGGGAAATGGTCAAACGGTATCCAACGGAACAACAGTATTCACGATTCAGATAAGCCTAATAGGCACATCGGGTATGACGACTGCCTTCACGATAGACGGAAATCCGACACAGATTGCTGCAAGCACATTGGTAGGTGGGGTGCCAACGGCTATTACTCCAATAACAACCAACGGAACGCTGACTATTGCAGGAGGTGTGAGCAACTTCGCAATCACGGGCTCGTACATACGTCCAGATGCTGCTGCAACCCCTGTGGGTGCCGTAACGACTACTATGACAGGAACGACAGGCGCAACAGCGACCAACACAGCGTTGGTAAATACTTACAGCTTCACGGTAGGAAGTGGCTCTAACGAAACCATCACGCCAACCAAACCTCACAGTGCTGTTAACGATTGTAAAAATGGATTGACTGGATTGGATATTACCATTATCCAACAGCACGTTTTGACTACCAGCTTACCGCTCAATACACCATATTTGAGAATTGCTGCCGACGTAAATAATAACGGACAAGTTTCGACTGCTGATATTGTAGCGATTAGACGTGTAGTTTTGAATATAGACGCTTGCTTTCCATTGATGCCGTCTTGGGTGTTTATACCTCAATCGTATGTATTTGCGCCACTCGCGTCCAATCCGCTTACAGCGTTTGCACCTACGGGCTACCCGATGAGTGTGAGCTATTCAGCCATCAATGCCAACCAAAACGCAGTGTTTTATGGTATCAAAATGGGTGATGTGAATTACAGTGCGAATGCTTCGCAATTAGCAAGCACAGAAGAACACAGCGATAAAACGTTGAGTTTTGAAGTAACTGACCGCAACGTGGTGGCAGGCGAAGAAATAGAAGTGCCAGTAACGGCGCGCAATTTTGACGCAATATCTTCTTACCAAGGAACAATCAACTACGACGAGAAAGCACTCGAGCCAATCGAAATGACAAGCCGTCTGTTGAATGATTTCGGAAAAGACAACTACTTCGTACACGAAAACGGAACTATCAACACTTTGTGGTACGACTATCGTGGCGCAAGCGTGAAAGACGAAGCGACATTGTTTACGATGAAATTCAAAGTATTGAAAAATACTACATTGAGTGGTGCGTTGCGCATGAGCAGCGAAAGCACTCCATCGGAGGCGTATATGGTCGGCAACGAGCGCATGAATTTGGATTTGACGTTCAAAGGAAATTTGAGTACTGTAGCGACTGCATCGGAGTTTAGTTTGTTGCAAAACAAGCCCAATCCGTTCAGCGACGCTACGCTAATCAACTTCCAATTACCAGAAGCGACTTCGGCTACGGTGCGTATTTTCGACATGAGCGGAAGAGTAGTGAAAACATACAACTGCGAGTGCGTGAAAGGTATGAACGAATTAAGAATTGAAAAAACATCTTTGCCGGGTACGGGCGTGTATTACTACCAGTTGAGTACTTCTACACAGACCGCCAGTAAGAAGATGATTTTGATAGATTAGAAAAATCAGCCATTGGGGTTGAGCGACCGACAATCAAGAAAATAATGTTTGCGCAAGCGAGCTTAAAATCCTTTTTGTCAGTCGCTCAACTTTGGTGGCTGTTTTTTTTTGTAAATGAAATTAAAAAAAAACAAAAAATAATATAAGAAAACACCATACATATAAAAAAATAAAATTATATTTGCCCTTGTATTGAAATAAAATTGTCCCGAACCTATATTTGAAGCGTCCTACGAAATTAATAGTTTTTCTATTCGCTTGTTTTTCAACTGCATACATATTCAAAAAAAAAGCAACTGAAAAATTAAAACAAATATATAAAAATAAACACTTGATGAACTCGCTCCCATTCGCCGCCTACTACCCAATCTCGGAAGTACCGTTCTGGTATTTTCTGTTATTTTCATTTATATATCACACCCGGAATCAAATCGTTAATTGGAGCAGTTACTTTGCCCCAAAATACCTTTTTGCGCCCGCATCTGAAAAAAAACAGTTTGTTGGACCCTACAACTGATACTATTTTTTCGTTTAGCACAATGACAACAAACAAAATAAACAACCATATTGCACTATTCAAACACCATACAATGTCCATGAATCACTCTTTTACAAGACATTTACTATTATTGCTATTATTTTGCGGCATAAGTCTGTCAAAACTTTCCGCCCAACCGCGTCCCATCACCGTCACGCTCCCGAGTTCGTCAGTTGATTGTAACGGAATGGTCAGAATCCCTATCAAAGTCACAGGTTTTGATACATTGGTAGGCATCGAAACGTATATTTTGTACGACTCCACGAAGTTGAAGAATATATCTGTTACCAACCAAAATACAACGTTGGGCATCAATCCCAGCAACTACAATTTGGGAAATATCGGTAAATTTAGCTTTTCTTGGACGGCTAATAACCCCAACGTCGGCACATCACTACCCGATGGCGATTCCATTTTGGTACTTAATTTTATGATAAAACCCGGAGTCGCTGGTCCTGTCATTGTTTCATTCGATCCCCAACAAAGCACGTTGTGCATAAAACAAGTAGGTATCAATAACGTGGAAGTCATGGCTGTGACCACGGGAGCCGTTATTTTGCTGCGGGACGTAATCCCGCCCACGATTACCTGTCCGCCCAACACCAGTGTCGCTGCGCCGTCGGGTCAAAGCACCGCCGTGTTCAGCAGTCAAGCACCCACGGCGACCGATAATTGCGACAATAATCTGGCTATTACCTACACCATTTCGGGCGCGACGACAGGCTCGGGCAACGGAACCGTCAGCGGCGTGACCCTCAACGCAGGCGTTAGCTCTATCACTTACAATGCAACCGATGACGCAGGCAACGTAGCCGCTTGCGCGTTCAACGTAACCGTCGCAGCAAGTCCTCCTCCCAACGCAATCGATACCTTGAGCCTGCAAGCTGCCAGCATTACGGCTCTCTGTGCGGATTCGCTCCAAGTGCCGATAACCGTAAAAGCCTTTCGCGGCATCAACGCATTGGCGTTCAACCTTTTATGGGATTCTCTGAAAATCAATCTGACTTCGGTTACACAACTCAATACGTCGCTGCCCATCAGCATCAACGACTTCAATACAACCGTTCACGGTAGATTAAATTTTGTGTGGAACGAGCCAGCCAACCGTTTGGATACGCTTCCCGACGGCGCGGTGCTGTTCAACGCAAATTTTAGAAAAATAGGCGGCGGCGGCTCTGCACCTATTTTGTTCGCTTCGCAAAACGCAGTCGGCGGAAGCCCTCTGGCAGCCATCGCCCCCAAAATCTCAAACGGCTCCGTCAATGTGACGGATTTGACCAATCCGACGCTCGTTTGCCGAACCGATACGACCATTGTTCTGCCTGCCAACAACGCTTCGGCAGTCGTCAATAATTTGGCAGCCACCGCCGCCGATAACTGTACCGTTAGGACTTTGACCTACAACCTTTCAGGCGCAACGCTTGCCAACGGCAACAACAACGCAAGCGGTCAAACCTACAACTCTGGTGTCACGACCGTGCGCTACACGGCGACGGATTTGGCAGGCAACACAGGTACTTGTTCTTTCAAAGTCACGCTCAATAATACCGCTCCGCCTGTATTTTCGCTACAATTACCGACGCTCACCGCCAACTGCGGCGACACGATTACGATGCCCATAACGGTCAGCGGCTTTGATTCTATCGCGGGAGTCCAATTCACCAATCGTTGGAACCCAACTGCTTTGCAGTTCGTAAGTGTTGGAAGTTTCAACTCATCGCTTCCCATCGTCGCAGCCAACATCAATGCAGATACGGCGCGCACCAACAATGGAAGATTATTGTTCGTTTGGAACGCCTCTGGCACTGGCAACACGCTGCCCAACGGCGCAACATTATTCAGCATAAAATATGTAGTCCGAGCGGCTTCGAGTGTCACGATTGACACCGCCGCCTCTGCACAACCCAAGCTACAAGTCATCAGAGGCAGCAACACGATTGCGACCCAAGTGACGCAGGGAAATGTAAATACGTCCGATAATACCGCTCCGACCATCAGCTGCCCCGCCAGCGTGACCGCCAACACAGATGTAGGAAGTAACGCAGCCATTATAAATAATATCAACGCTGTGGCGAATGATAATTGCGGTACGCCGACTATTTCTTACAGCTTTGTAGGAGCGACCACCGGCAACGGCAACGGAACAGCAAGCGGAAAATCTTATAATTTTGGACAAACAACCGTCACTTACCGTGCTACGGACGCTTCGGGCAACTCCACAACGTGCAGTTTCAAAGTGACCGTCATAAAGTCCATTCAGGATTTTACGCTCGCAATCGGCGACACGAGCGGCAGATGCGGCGACACAGTTTGCGTCCCCGTAAGAGTATTTAATTACAACGGAATTTTGAGTTTGCAATTCACCGTAAAATGGAATCCAGCTCAGTTGCAATACGCAGGCGTTGGAAATCTTAACACGCAGCTACCAGCAGACGCTACCAACATCGGAGATATTTTTAGCCTTACGTCCGCCGGAAAACTGACTTACTCACGGTTCACGACCAATACGGCAGCAGGAGATACGCTGGCGGATAATTCGACTTTGTTTTGTGTAAAATTAAAATTATTGGGAAATGCGGCGAGCGTTTCCAACGTACAGTTTGATGTGAGCAATACTGCGCCCGCTTTTGTCGAAGCCACAAAGGGCAATCCAGCAGTAGTGCTGCCTTTTTTATTAAAAAATGGAAAAATTAATCTGATAGACAACACGCCGCCGACTATTGTTTGTCCAGCCAATGTGACGGTCAATGTTTTTAGTGGATTGACCAATTCGGTAGTGAACAATATAGCTCCCAACGTGGCAGACAACTGCGGCGTAAAGCTGGTGCAATATTCACTTTCAGGCGTGACCAATAAGTTAGGTTTGAATGACGCAAGTGGAAATATTTTTAATATCGGCACTACACAAGTTCGCTATTTGGCGACCGACTTCAACGGCAATACCGCACTTTGCACGTTCACTGTGACAGTCAATAACACCCAGACGAATACTAATTTGAGCATTGTTTTTGACAATGCGACGGCGAGTTGCGGCGGCGGCAACGTCCAGATTTGTGCCAAAGTCTATAACTTCAACGCCATTGCAGGACTTCAATACGCCGTCACTTGGGATACCACCAAATTGAAATTTATCAGCATCGCCAATCAAAATACGGCTGCGGGCGTTTCGACGACCAACTCAAATTTTGGCGTTTTTGACGGCATCATAACGTTTGTCCTCAACAACAATCCGGGAATAACCCTGCCCGACGGCACTACTTTGTATTGCCTCAATTTCAAACCAGTCGGAGCAGTGGGCAGTAATCCTACGCTTTCGCAAACTCAAAACAGAACGCCGTTGGAGGCAAGTTTAGACGATGGTACGATTGTTCTGCCTGTTAATTTTTACAATTCGACCATTCAAATCATCGATAATACTCCTCCGACCATCGTTTGTCCGACGGATAAAACGGTGAAGGTAAAAATTGGACAGTCCAACACAGAAGTCACGGGATTGACTCCTACGGTCGCCGACGCTTGCGCGATAGGCAACTACGAATATATATTGAGCGGAGCGACGACTGGCTCCGGACCCGGCGACGCAAGCGGCGAAACATTCAACGTTGGCACTACCGCCGTCCGCTATGTCGTCTATGACAAGGACGGAAACTCCGCCACTTGCGCCTTCAACGTTACGGTGAAGCAGTTGCCGTCCACCAAATTTTCGTTGATAGCAGAAACTGCGCCAGCGAATTGCAGCGACACGCTTTACGCCGTCAATATCCGCGTTTTGAACGCCGATAGTTTGAGCAGTTTACAATTTGTGATACTTTGGAATACTGCGGTGCTGACTTATAGCACAGTCGGAAACATCAATCCGTTGCTTTCGGGCAATGATGTGACTTTCGGCACCAATGCAGCCAACGGAAATCTTGGGTTTTCGTGGGCGCAAGCGCAAGGACAATCCGTGAATTTTCCAGACAGTGCTATTTTATTCACTATTTTTTACAATGTCAATGGTTTGGCGGGCAGCAGCACGCTCGTAAGGTTCGATACTTCTGCACTCGCAAGTCCGTTCATAGAGGCGGTAGCTGGTGCGGCTAACAAAGTCCTTCCGTATGACGTTTTCAACGGTTCGGCGACGGTATTTGATACCGAAGCACCAAAAATTATTTGCCCAAGCGATGTCCGCCAAGTGCCTACATTGGTAAATAATATTGCGGCAACCGCTACCGACAACTGCGAACTGAAACCGCTACAATACACGCTCACAGGCGCAACCAACGCAAGCGGAACGCCCAACGCAAGCGGACTGAATTTTAATCAAGGCAACACGACTGTTACTTATATTGCGACCGATTTCGGAGGAAATACCGTTACCTGTTCGTTCACGGTGACTATTGCTCCCGATACGGTTCGCTTGTTTGTTCAGTCGGATACTATCAATATGTGTGGCGATACGGCTCGTTTGGACGTGACCGCCGTAGATTTCACTGCTTTGGACAGCCTTCGCTTCAACCTCAACTGGAATGGAATCGCCCTCAGCTTTTTGGGTGCTACCAACTTGAATCCAGCTTTTGCGCAAAGCGATTTTAGCAATATTTCAGCGAATAAATTTACTTTTGCGCACTTCGGCAACGGCGTGACGATACCTCAAAATGCGAGATTATTTACCGCATTATTTTTAGTAAAAAATAGCAAGCCGTCCAATATTACTTTCGACAGCACATTTGCCAAAACAGGCAGTTCCAATGTGTTTGTGAAAGTTAGCAACGGAAAAGTAAACTCGCAAGACACGACCAAGCCTACTATCGCTTGTCCTATCAATCAGTTTGTGATGTCCGATGCGGGGATTTGTGGCAAAAACGTCACATTCTTGTTGCCTACTTTTGCCGATAATTGCGCCGATAGTATAAAACTGACATCAAATATTCCGACGGGTTCGTTCATCAGAGCGGGGCGTTTGACCGCAGTTATCTACACCGTGACGGACGCATCAGGCAACACTCAAACTTGTTCTTTCAATGTATTGGTGCAAGATACGCAAGCTCCTGTGATTACAAATTGCCCCCGCGATACCGTCGTGCAAGCCTCAACAGGACAGTGCAAAGCGTCTGTTTGTTGGGTCGCTCCGACGGCTTCCGACAACTGCGGTGCGGTGCTTTCATTCACTTCCGATTTCCGACCTTGCGATACGTTCCCTTCGGGAATAACGTTGGTCAGCTACGAAGCTCGCGATTCGAGCAACGTATTGGGAGTTTGTACCTTCAAAGTCACCGTATTGGGCGGTCAAGGACCGAAATTTCAGAATTGCCCTTCGGCAATCGTCGTCAGTTCTAAAGCTAATATTTGTGGCGATTCGGTCTATTGGAATATTCCGACCGTCATGGGCGGCTGCGGCTCTACCAATGCACAGACGATATTTACAGATATTCCCGGCGATTATTTTCCAGTCGGAAAAGATACGGTGACGTATATCACTTTCGATGCGCAAGGACGCAGAGATACTTGCTCTTTCACCGTTACGGTTATTGACAGCATTAAGCCAGTTATCGTTGGTTGCCCCGCAGACATTATTAGGATTTTGCCGCCCGACGTTTGCTTGGCGAAAGCAGCTTGGACTCCTCCGACCGCCACCGACAACTGTAAAGTAAAATTGACGAGCAACCACAACTCCGGCGAGCTATTTTCGGCGGGTACGACGCTCGTAGTTTATGAAGCTACCGACAGCGTTTCGTCTGTTTTCTGTACGTTCAAAGTTATTTTGAGAGATACCGTAAAACCTTTCGTACCGTGTCCGCAAAACATTGTAGTCCCCGCAGATTTGGGTCAATGCAATGCTTTGGTTTCTTGGAGTGCAGTCGTTGGGACAGATAATTGTGATACCTCGTTGGTTACTATTCCGACCGTTCCGAATGGCTCTACATTCAGTATCGGTACTACGACAGTGGTTTATACTTCCACAGACGACTCTGGCAATACGGCAACTTGCTCTTTTACCGTCAGAGTGAGAGATACACAAAAACCAGTATTTCAAGGTTGTCCGCGAGATACATCTTACGTGGCTGCTGCGGGTTCTTGCACCGTCACCGCCTCTTGGAATTTACCTTTTCCGACTGATAATTGCAATATTACGCAAGTCGTAGTAGGGAACAATGGCTATTTTCCGGGAGCCACATTGACTGCCTCCACCACGCCTTATGTGATATTTTATACCGCCCGAGATTCATCGGGTAATGTAGATACTTGTCGCTTCAAAGTCCTCGTAGTGGGTGGCGCGCCTCCGACTATCACGAATTGTCCGCCCGATGTCAGCTTCGGAACAGACGCTACGCAACCCGGTTGCGGCAGAATAGTGGGCTGGCAAGTGCCGACAGGAACATCTGGCTGCGGCGGTGGCGTAGGAAGTGTGAGATTCACTTCCGTTCCTGCCCAAAATAGCTTTTTTGGTCTTGGCACGGCTACGGTCACATATACGGCTACCGATACTTTGACAGGGCAAACTTCAACTTGCACGTTCAAAGTGACCATCAATGACGATGACAAACCGACACTTCTGAACTGCCCAAGCGATACTATTTTTGCTTTTGCAGGCTTCAACTGCTCGGCGGTCGCTTCGTGGATTGCTCCTACCGCTACCGATAATTGCTCCACGACGACGACTTTGACCTCCAATTTTGCTCCCGGTAGCTCATTCGGCTTGGGCGCGACAAGGGTAATCTATAAAGCAAAAGATGACTTCAATAATATGGATTCGTGCAGGTTTATAGTCTTTGTGCGCGACACGACTCCGCCAGTGATTAGCGGCTGCCCTTCTAATATCACAGTCAATGCTGCTGCGAATGGAAACACCACCGTCACTTGGACACCGCCGACCGTATTCGACAACTGCGATACGTCTGTTTTATTCGTAGCGACAAACACGCCGGGACAAACTTTTTCCTGCGGAACGAGTATCGTTTCCTACGTCGCACGAGATGATTACAACAACACGACTATTTGCAGTTTCAATGTCGTAGTAGTAGATACTATTAAACCAGTATTCACTGGCTGTCCGAAAGATACGTCTATCGTATTGACCAATGGCGGCTGCACGACGCTCTACTCGTGGATAAAACCACAAGCAACCGACAACTGCTCGGTAGGGCTTGTCCCAACCGCCAACCATCAGCCGGGCGAAGCCTTCGCAGCCGGCACGACGACGGTTGTAAATTATTTGGTAGCCGATACTTACGGCAACACACAAACTTGCGTATTTACAATAAAGGTTTCGGAGAATGTCCCACCAAAAATAGATTGCCCGAAAGGCATCGAAGTTTCGTTGGACACTCGAATATTCAAAGATACGACGGGAATTATCACTTCCGTCTTGCGTGGAACGAATTGCAGCAATGTACGCATCAATTTCATCGTCCCGAAAGCGACCGACAACTGCGCGTTAGACACCACGCTCCAAACAGGAGCGAGTGGCTTGACGAGCGGCTCGCTGTTCCCGACAGGCAACACAGTTTTGATTTATACTGCTACCGACAAAAACGGCAACTCGACTACTTGCGTATTTACCGTGAATGTGCTGCCATTGATGCCTCCCAACGTTACGGCTTCGCAAATGGAAGTCTGTCAGGGCGGCGTGTTGCAGTTGAGTGCCGACAGTATTCCGGGTGCGACTTACCAATGGTCAGGACCGCTCGGCTTCACGTCCACGCAGCGCAAACCAGTCGTCAGTCCAGTGGCGTTGAAAGATGCAGGATTGTACTTCGTTTCGGTGAGCATCGACAGCTGTATGACAGGACTTTCGGATACGTTGATTATCAGTGTGTTGGGTCCGCCAAGTCTTGGAAATGACAATATCGAAGTCAATGCCAAAGATTCAGTTCGCTTCAATCCGTTTATTAACGACCAAGTGAATTTAGGAAAAAATATTACGATTACCATTGCGCCCAACGTGCTGCACGGTAAATTGAGAATGGACAATGATACCGCTTTCATTTATACACCATTCGGCGACTACATCGGTCCCGATATGTTCAGTTACAAAGTTTGCTACGAAGACTGCCCCGACCTCTGCGCTACGGGTATTGTCATCATCAACGTCGTGCCGGGTGAGGGCTGCAAAGTTCCCAACATCATCACGCCGAATGGCGACGGCTACAACGATTTGCTGGTAATGGACTGCTTGCGCCCCGACGGGTCAAAAGTCGAAAGCAACATTATGATTTTCAATGAATGGGGCGACAAAGTGTACGAAGCTGCTCCGTATCTCAACGATTGGGGAGGTACTTACAAAGGGCAGCCGCTTCCAGACGGAGCGTATTACTACATTTTCCGCGAAAATCCATCGAAAACGCCTCTCAAAGGCTACATCATGATTTTTAGGTAAACTGAATTTTTTTTGCAAATTCCCGAAGTTGCTTTTATACCCAAAAGTGACTTCGGGAAGCGTTGCGAAGTAAAAAATGAGCCAATAAAAAAATATTTTTTCAAAGAAATAAAAAAAACAACCATGTCAAATATAACAAAAATTAGCATTTTCGCCGTCGCTTTGGCGATGAGTGTGACGGGATTTTCTCAACAAGAAAGCCAGTTTACGCAGTTTATGTACAATAAATTATTGCTCAATCCCGCTTTTGCGAGTGCGCGCGACGTACCGACTTTGACAGGTATTTATCGCAACCAGTGGCTGGGTTTTGAGGGCGCGCCCAAGTCTATGCTATTGAGTTTTGACTCGCCATTTTTCTCCAAAAGAGTTGGTTTTGGGCTTTCTATCGCCAACGAAACGAAAGGAACGCTCAACCGCACGCTTGGGCGCATGGCGTATTCTTACTCCATTATTCGTACCGAAGACGTAGCAGTTCGAATCGGTATCAATGGTTCGCTGCACGTTATCCAGAACAAACCGAGCAGTGCTGCGTTTATCCGCGACCCCAACGACCCGTCGCTGTTGGCAGTCAATAAAACTACGGGCAACGTCGGCGCAGGTGTTTATTTTGATTACAAAAATTTTTACATCGGTGCGTCCGTGCCGAGTATCCTCAAAAACGTGATTGGAGTCAATACTTTTGGCTCTTCGACTGCCGTAGAAACGCCGCATATTTATGTGATGTCGGGCATTTTGATACCATTGACGGAGAGTATTGTGTTGCGCCCGTCGGTGATTGCCAAATTTGTCAAAAATGCTCCATTTGATTTGGACGCTAACTTGAGCGTTATGTTCAATCAGCGGCTTTCGGTCGGCGGTTCTTACCGTTTAGGGGACTCTGCGGATTTGACGGCATTTTTACAAATTTCCAAAAATTTGGGTTTGGGTCTGGGCTATGACTTTACCCTTTCCGAGTTGAGCAAATACAATTCGGGCAGTATCGAAGTGTTGCTTCGCTATGATTTTGGCACTGGCAAAGACGGTGGTAAAGGCGACAGCAAAGACGTAAACGACTTGACCAATCCAAGATTTTTCTTTTAAAAAACAAACGACTTTCGAGCCAATTCGGTCAGTAAATTATTTCAACAAAACAAGAAAAAATAACCTAATGAAGAAGGGACTTTACATATTTTTTATTGCCACGCTGTGCTTTTTTTGGCAATTATCTTCGTCGTCCGCTCAGGAGCTGACTCCGCCGCAAGATGTTTCTATCACCAACGAAACGACCATCAACACCGAGCAGTTGGAGTTCAGCCCTACGTTTTATGAAGACGGTATCGTGTTCGTCACCACGACTTCGGTTGCCGACAAGGCGACTGTGGATAAGCGGATTGACAAAAACATTATGTCTATTTTCGTAGCTCGGCGAGGTTTGGACGGCATTCTGACGAAGCCCGAGATTTTTGCGAAAGAACTTACCAGTCCTTATCACGAAGGTCCTCTTTGTTTCGACCGCACGGCTGAAAACGTATTTTTTACTCGAAATAACTTCAACAACGGTAAAAAAGGTAAAGCCAAAGACGGTGTTACTAAATTAAAAATTTATACTTCCCAAAAAGCAAATGGCAAATGGGCGGCAGTCCGCGAAATGCCTTTCAACAGTGACGAATACGACGTTTGCCACCCTTCTATCAACGTGGACGGCGATAGAATCTACTACGCTTCCAACCGTCCGGGCGGCTACGGCGGTATGGATTTGTATTACAGCCAAAAAATAAATGGGCAGTGGGGGCAGCCAGTCAATCTCGGTCCGAGCATCAATACCGACAAAAATGAGATTTTTCCATTCATTCACGCAGATGGCACACTCTTTTTTGCCAGCAACGGACACGGTTCTATCGGCGGATTGGATATTTTTTATTCTCGCGGAAAAGGAGATGTTTGGTCGGCTCCCGAATCGCTCGGCGCACCGTTCAACACAGCTGCCGATGATTTTGGGGTTATCGTGGATAGAGATAAGAAGAACGGTTATTTTACATCTTCCCGTCCGGGTGGAAAAGGTGGCGACGATATTTACAGCTTTACCACCGCAGACGGCAAGCGAATCGCGGAAGACCCTGCTTTATTAGCTGCCAACAAACCCAATCAGGTTACTATCTTCGTAGCCGACCGAATCACGAGCAACGAAATCGAAGGTGCTAAAATCTCTTGCGTCAGCTTGGCGGATATTACGGCACCCGATTTGGTGACCGACAACGAGGGCGCAGTGATTAATTTGCAATCCTCTGGCAGCAATTCGGGCGTACTTTCCGCGCTCAACAAAAGCAATATCACGGCGGTCACGGACAAGGAGGGAAAGGTTACATTCAAATTTTTGAAGGCAAAAGATTATCTCTGCAATGTGACCAAAAATGGCTATCAGACCAAGCAAGTGGTGTATAAAAAAGACGACGCAAGACCCGAATTTATGATTTTGCTCGATAAATTAGGCGATAGAATTGCGATGAATGGCGTGCTGCGCGATAAAAAAGGCAAGCCTATTCCCGGCGCAGTGGTTACTATCTTGGACGAAAAAACTGGTGAAGTCCAGACCGTGACCACAGACTTGCAGGGCAATTATACGTTTTATGCCAACCCTGAATCCAACTATCAAGTGACTGGCTCGAAGGACAATTACCTGACTTCGGCAACGCGCGTTTCTACGGTCGGCGTGAATCCTAAAAATAGAAAAACGATGGACGTTCCGCTCGAAATGGCGGAAGTATCTTCCCCGATTTCGGTCGGAAAAACGTACGAGTTGAGAAATATTTACTACAATTTCAACGACGCTACTCTCCGTCCAGATGCCAAAAAAGATTTGGACGCGTTGGCGACGGTGATGAAACAATATCCCGACATCGAGATAGAGCTGGCTTCGCACACGGACTCTCGTGGCTCGTCAAGTGCCAATCAAACTTTATCACAACGCCGTGCAGACAACGTAGTTTCGTATCTTGCGAGCAAGGGAATTTCGAGAAATCGAATGAAGGCTGTCGGCTACGGCGAGTCGCAGTTGAGAAATCAGTGTGCGGACGGCGTGGCTTGCTCCGAAACCGAGCATCAATACAACCGCAGGACGGAGTTTAAAATCACAAAATCCAACCAAGATATTGAGTTTGTGTATGTGGATAAGGCTTCGGGAGCGGTGGTGGCTACGCGCGACGAGAATTTGCGCGGCGAGTTTTGCGTCATTGCGGGTTCGTTCAACGTAGAATCCAACGCCCAAACACAACTTTCCAAAATCATCGGATTGGGTTATTCGTCTGCCACGATTGTCAAACCAGACAATTTGCCTTACAACAGAATCTGTGTGAACACATTTTCGAGTTTTAGAGAGGCGCGCGCCTTGTCCAAACAACTCAAATCATCGCACAATGTTGCTTCTTTTGTGTTGAAAAATTAATTTAGGATAGGTCTGCAGATGTCAAGTAACATACTTTTAAGTGGTTTTAGCTATTGATTTTAATAATTATAAAATATTTACCTAAAAAGAAAACCTAAAATGACAAAATTAAAATTGATTTATGCTTTCTGGATTGCTGTTATATTTTGTTCGACTGCTTTTGGGCAGAATAACGAGAAAAAATTGGATAGTTTACTGACTTCTCATTACAAGAAAAGAGAGTTTAGTGGAAATGTTTTGATTAGTGAAAACGGAAAAGTAACTTTTGAAAAAAGTTATGGCTTTGCAAACGAAGTAAAAAAGATACCACTCGATAAAAACTTCCTTTTTGATGTCGCTTCGATTACGAAAGAGTTTACGGCTACGGCAATCGTGATGCTACAAGAAAAAGGAAAAATCAGTTACGACGACAAAATAATTAAATATATACCCGAACTTTCTCAATATAAAAATATAAGTATCAGCAATTTACTGAATCATACTTCGGGAATTGGGGATTTAGACAATTTGTTAGATACTTTATTTGCGAAGGAATTTAAGGGGTTGAAGTCTTTGACCAATTCGGATATGATTGGCGTACTCTCGAAGTATAAGCCAAATGTCAAGTCAGATATTTTGGAACAATATGAATACAGCAATGTAGGTTATCAATTATTGGGGACAGTAATAGAAAAAGTGAGCGGACTAAAGTATGCGGCATTCATTAGAAAAAATATTTTTGAACCGCTAAAAATGAAAAATAGTTTCGTGTATGGCGAAAACATGAAGTCCATTCCTCTCGCAGAGGGACATTACTACGATGACTCCCTGAAAACTGTGGAAATTGCTAATACAATTTTGGATTACAGCCGTTTTAGAATTACAGAAAACATACTTGGCGGTAGGGGGATATATACTACTGCGAATGATTTATTGATTTGGATAAATAATTTTACCCAAAATAAATTGATTACTCCAGAAAGTTTTGCGATTATGACGACGCGCGCGACTCTGAAAGACAGTTCTAAAACCGATTATGGGTTTGGGTACGAGTTAGGGTTTTGGAAAGATTATTCACCGACCATAAGCCACAGTGGAAGATGGCCCGGTTACTCTACTATTTTTGAGTACAATCCTACCAACAAAAAAGTTGTTATTCTTCTACGGAATTTTAATTATCCAAGTCATCTTTCTAAAATAAATAATATTTTGTACAACATACAGCCCTTGATATTTATAAATTTGAGCAAACAAGAAACTGACAAATTCGTAGGAGATTACAAAAACCCAACAGGTAGTATCAAGAAAATTGTGTCCGAAAACGGTAAGATTTATGCACAGATGAACCCGTCCGTAAAGTTAGAACTGAAGCCAATCTCAAAAAGTAAGTTCGTTATCATTGGCTATTCGCCCGAAGTTCAGTATGAATTTATTGAAGAAAATGGTAAAGTAACAAAATACATAAGCCGCCAGCCTGAAATGGGTGTTCTAAAAGAGGCAATCAGGTTGTAAAAACCATTTTTTCGTTTGCACCATTCAACTGTCTTTTTCCTGTCTTTTTTTCATTTCGTCGCGAATAGCTGCTGCGCGCTCGTAATTCTCGTTGGCGAGCATTTCGTCTAACAAACTCTGCAACTCTGCCGAAGAAAGATTGGCAAGTGAATTGCCAGCACTGGACTTTCGCTCGGTTTTTCGACCGCTTCGGGACTCTTGTTCCTCATCTTCTAACACTACTCCTGCGGCATCAAGGATAAAATCGTAGGTGTAAATCGGGCAGTTGAAACGTACTGCCATCGCCAGCGCGTCGGAGGTGCGGGAGTCAATTTCTATCTGTTCTTCTCCGCGAAGGCAAACCAAACGGGAGTAAAAAATGCCGTCGAGCAAGTTGTTGATAACGATTTCCTTGAGTTCGATGTCGAAAGTAGCAAGCGTATTTTTGAACAAATCGTGAGTGAGCGGGCGATTGGGAGCCATGCGCTCGATAGCGACCGCGATGGCTTGCGCCTCAAAGCCGCCGATGACGATGGGCAGCCGTCGGCTTCCATTCTGCTCGCCTAAAACTACCGCAAAATTTTGTGATTGGGTGACATTGTGCGAAAGTGCGACTATTTCGAGTTCTATCTTTTTTTTCATAATTTGTTCATAAGATTCTGTGTTGGAAAAAATTATCGTATTTGTTGAAAGCCAAGCGACCGCAAAGGTACAAATTTTTTTTTATATAATATGAATAAAAAGTGTGCTTACGTTTCGCACATATAAATAGCATTTATCCGAAGAAAGTTGCAGTGCACAGATTTTTTAGATACATTTATTATCTAAAAAAACGAATACTTTTTTCTGCGGAGGAGAAAAAAGTATTCGTTTGAAAAATAGAGCGGCTTATTTCTTATAAGTAAAAAAGCAGTTTTACAACCCGATGCAATATGCATCAAACATTTATAGAAAAATATATGGTACATCGCTTCCGACCCCGAAGGGGTCGCAGATATAGGGCGTTTGTATTTTATAAACATTTAATCCCTTCGGGATTTTTAAACGAAAGTATTTATGCACAAGTTCTTATAATAAATACTTTTGTGACATAGTACCAAAGGCATTTTTTTATTTTTATTGATTGGAAAGCACCAAATATTCCCAAGGTTTGAGTGTCAGAGCTTGGTCAGCTTTCAGGTTGTAGGTGACATTACCGCTCATCACGTTTTTGTAAGTTCCTGCAAAATCCTTTCCTTTCAGGCTTGTTTTGATAGTTTCTTTGGACAGATTATAGACGCAAACGACTTTATTTCCGCTTTTTTTGCGAGAAAATGCGAATATATTGCTGTTGTTGTCAGCCGTAGCGATGCGTTCTACGTCGCCGCCGTCTGCACCGTTCCAGATTGCTTTGTTGTTGTGTTTGAGGGTAGTCAGCGAGTTGAAAAAAGCAGTGCGCGACTTGCCTTTCATATCAATTTCGTCTTTGTGAAAAAACGAAAGTCGCTTATCGAGTGACATTTCTTGTCCGCTCAAAATCAGTCCCATTCCGTCCAAAGTGAAGCAAAGTGCGGTGAATGTGTTGCCTGCGTCGCCAAAAGATTCTCGCTCCGTTCCGTTCCAACTATTTTCGTCGTGATTTTGGGTGAACATCATTTGGTAGCCTTGTTTTGGAAATTTAGTCTTGTGTTGTGACAGGTAATTTTCGATTGAGTTCGCATTTTCTTTACCTTTTGCAATGTCTTTTATGAGTGAATGGAACTTCCAACCGTAGTTCATTTGGAAGCAGGAATTGAGATGGTCGGGCGTGTCTTCCCACTCCGCCAACATAAATACAGGTTTGACTTTGTCCAACGCTGTGCGCAATTCTCCCCAATAATCATCGGGTACGAAGCCTGCGACATCTTCTCTGTAGCCGTCCACATCAAACTCTTTTATCCAGTAAACGTGGGCATCTGTGATAGCTGCTCGCAATTCTTTGTTGCCATAGTCGAGCATTGCTACGTCCGTCCAGTCGGTTGGATTTTTGGAAACTGGGTCAATCGGAGTCGTCATTTTTCCGTTGATTTTCGTAAAATATTCAGGGTGTTCTTTCATCCATTTGGAGTCCCAGCCCGTGTGGTCGGGGACAAAATCGAGGATAACTTTTAATCCTAAACCATGCGCTTTTGTGACAAAATTTTTAAAATCTTGACTGCTGCCGTATTTTGGGTTCACGGCTTTGAAGTCGTAGGCTGCGTAGTGGCTGCCCAAACATTCTGTTTTAGTCTCAGGATTGCATTTTTTATTGGTTTCGCAAAGCGGATAAATTGGCATTACCCACACGATATCTACGCCCAACGCCTTTATTTTTGGTAAATATTCGATGGCTTTTGCGATAGTGCCTTGTTTGGATAACTGTCTGATATTCAGTTCGTAAATGGTGGCTTTTTTTGCCCAATCTGGTACTTTCATAGTTTTAGAATTAGGAGTAGGCGGGCCATTTTTGGCAATCTGAAAGATAGAAAAACTACAAGTCAGAAAGATGACTGCAACTCCGATTGAGATACGGAAGATTTGATTTTTTTTCATACGATTTTTTCAATATTTTGTGTTAAAAATTATTTTGAGTCAATAAATAGCTTATTTTTTTCTTCACCCCTTGTCGGCATCTTTTAGAAAAGGAAATTGGGTTCTAAAATTATTTAATTTTTCTTTTGATAGTGACATAGTAAAAATATCTTCAGAGTCATTCGCTCGATAAATAAAATGTCCTTCATAGTCCAAAATTTTGGTATCTCCGCTGAAAAAAATATTATTTCCGTCCGTACCAACGATATTTACGCCGACCGTAAAACATTGATTTTCAATGGCGCGCGCAGCCAGCAGTGTTTTCCATGCGTGGCTTCGAGCGGCGGCGAAGTTGGCAATATAGATTAGCAAGTCGTAGGGTTGTTCGCTGTTGTTGCGGCTCCAATTTGGAAACCGAACATCATAACAAATCAATGGTAAAATTCGCCAATTTCGCCAATTTATAATTATTTTTTCATTTCCTGCCGTATAATATTTGCTTTCTTCGGCAAGACAGAACAGATGTTTTTTGTCGTAAGTTTTGATTTCGCCATCGGGTTGCGCCCAAACCAATCTGTTCAAAAAAGTATCGTTTTCTGCACAAATAAAACTTCCCAACACGGCAGCGTCCAATTCTTTAGATTTCTGTCGCAGCCAACTTACGGTTGCGCCGTCCATCGTTTCTGCCAATTTCGTATTCATAGAAAAACCTGTCGTGAACATTTCTGGTAACACAATAATATCAGTTTTTTGGTGTAATTGTGACATTTTTTCATCGAACATAGCCAAGTTGGCGGCTTTATTTTCCCAATGCAGCGAAGTCTGTATCGTAGTGATGCGAATGTTTTGTTCCATATTTTTTACTCTATTTTTCTACTTCACAAGGTATTATATTATTTGGTAAAAAGCCAAATTTTTCTACTTCACAAGGTATTATATTATTTGGTAAAAAGCCAATATGTTGGCTTTTATTTTTATCAATTATCAACTTTTGAGCGTGCGAAAAGTTTATCGTCCGAATTAATCTTATTTTTCTATACTTTCGTAACTTTGCTTTTCTACTTTTCATAAATTAATATCATGCTGCGTTTTTTTATTTTATTTACGTTTTATTTGTTTTTTGTGACAAAAATCTCGAGCCAAAAAACAAGTTTTAATAGTCTTTTCCGTCCCAAATTGGTCGTTGGAATTGTAATTGACCAAATGCGCTACGATTATTTGTACCGATATTGGGATAAATACGGCGAAGACGGGTTCAAAAAACTCCTTCGGGAAGGATACAGTTTTGACAATACGCACTACAATTATGTGCCTACTTACACTGCGCCCGGTCACGCATCTATCTACACAGGTACTACGCCCGCAGTGCACGGCATTGTCGGCAACGATTGGTTCAGTCGCGAAAATACAAAAAATATTTATTGTGTTTCTGATGAAACTGTGACAGCCTTAAATGGTAGTGAAGCGGCTGGCAAAATGTCGCCTGCCAATTTATTGTCCACTACCGTCGGCGACGAAATCCGTTTGGAGAGCAATATGAACGCTCGAGTGATTGGCATAGCACTCAAAGACAGGGCAGCTATTCTGCCCGCAGGACATACCGCCAACGCTGCGTATTGGTTTGATGCAAAAACTGGTAATTGGATGTCGAGTTCTTATTATTTTAAAAAAATACCAAACTATGTGACAATTTTTAATGCTAAAAATTTGACCAAAAAGTACATGAGTCAATCATGGAATACCTTAGTTCCGATGTCACAATATATCGAAAGTACAGAAGATGACACAGCGTATGAAGGACTGTTTGAGGGCGAAGCCAAACCTGTTTTTCCACATAATTTATCCGAAATTTATAAAAAATCAGGTGCGGGATCTATCGCCACAACGCCCTACGGAAACACTTTGACCAAAGATTTTGCCATAGCAACGCTCGAAGCAGAGCAGTTGGGCAAAGGAAAATTCACGGATATGCTGACCGTCAGTTTTTCCGCACCCGATTTGGTGGGACATAAATTTGGACCCAACTCTATCGAAACCGAAGATACTTACCTTCGATTAGACTTTGAATTAGCTGACTTTTTGAAGTATTTAGACAAAAATATCGGCAAACAAAACGTTTTGGTTTTTTTGACCGCAGACCACGGAGTTATCCAAGTCCCCAAATTTTTGAGTGACCGCAAAATCCCAACGGGAAAATTTCGTGGAAAAGAATTGATGGATAGTTTGAGTTTGTTTTTAGTCAATGATTTTGGTGACTCATTAGTGTCGCAATACATCAATCAGCAAATTTATCTAAACCATAATTTAATAAATCAGCGAAAAATAAATGTCACTAATTTAGAAAATAAAATAATTAATTATTTATTGACTCGTGACGGTGTATCAAATGTAGTTTCGGCTACTTCACTTCAGACGCAATCTTTTCAAAATACCGTTTTCCAGCGCGTGCAGAATGGGTTTCACCCACGCCGCTCTGGTGATATTGCGATTCAGTTATTTCCCGGTTGGATTGACAACGACTTGAAAACTGGTACTACGCACGGCTCGTCTTACACTTACGATACGCACGTTCCGCTGCTTTGGTACGGCTGGAAAATCCCAAGCGGTAGCTCCGAGAAAGCGGTCGAAATTATTGATATTGCGCCGACTATTTCAAATTTGTTGCACATCGCTTTTCCAAACGGAGCAACTGGAAAACCTCTGAATTTTAATAAATAAAAATTATTTTTTGTGACAAAATAAAATTGCGTTAAAAAATAAAAAAAAATTATTGTTATGACAGTCAAATTTAATACTACCCAAGAATATCTATCTGCTTTACCAGATGAAAGGCGCGTGGCTTTGGTGCAAATCGTCCTCGTTATTCGAGAGAATTTACCACACGGTTTTGAAGAAACAATGAATTATGGAATGATTACCTACGTTGTGCCGCACGCTTTGTACCCTGCGGGCTACCATTGTGACCCCAAACTGGCACTTCCTTTTATAAGTATTGCATCACAGAAAAATTTTATTGCCATCTACCACATGGGTATTTACAGCGATGTTCGACTATTAGAATGGTGGCAAACCGAATTTCCAAAACACTCTAAAAGCAAGTTGGATATGGGAAAATCTTGCATACGGTTCAAAAAAATGAACGACATTCCATACAGCTTGATAGGAGAATTGTGCGCCAAAATCAGCCCACAAGATTGGATAATGTCTTACGAAAAAAATTACAAACCCTAATTTTAACTATGCAGCGAAGCAGCAAAACCGACAGTACCAAATTAACGTATATAAATTTCGGACTGTTCGCATAGGTGTCACGTTTTTGAAAAAATAAAATATTTATTTACTTTTTTTAGAATAAAGATGCAATAAAAATACTAATTTTATGAATTAGACGCAACACAACGACATTCTTTTTGTTATAATGTGTCAATCACAGTTTCAAAAATTAATTATTTATATTTTCAACACATTTTTATGAAAAAAACATTTTACACAAAATATTCTTTGGTTTATACCCTTTTTTGGGTCTTTCTTGGAGGGGCGTTTTTAAGTTACAGTGGCGGTTACGGTGGTAACGCTTCTGGGTCGCCAGCCGCGAGTGGTTTTACTTGTGCGGGTTGCCATTCAGGAGGCACTACTGCGGGTGGTAGCGTCGTTCTTACTGGTGCGCCGAGCAGCTATGTGTTGGGTGCTACCTATGCTCTCACACTCAAAATCACTGATCCAGATGCTGTTTTGGGTGGTTTTCAGGTGATGGCTTACGGTTCAGGTGGGGCGGGCATCGGGACTTTTTCTTACCCTGCGGGTACTAACCAGCCAGGCGGAATTGCGGGTCTTATCGGACACAGTACGACGAAATCGTTTGTTGGAGGCATGGCTACTTGGACTTTTAACTGGACAGCTCCTTCTTCGGGCAACCAAACTGTTACCTTTTATTTTGTTGGAAACGCCGCCAACGGCAATGGAGGTTCGTCTGGTGACGCAGTTTATGCATCCACTTCGGCGAGTATTCCGTTACCGATTGTGCTTTCTAATCTTAATGCTAACATGATTGATAGGGCAAAAGGCGTAAATATTTCGTGGGAAACTGCGCTTGAGTGGAAAAATAGTTATTTTGAAGTACAACGCAGTACTGATGGCATAAATTTTGAAAATGTAGGGACTATAAGCTCAAAAGTTGGGTATTCATTGACTCCAAAAAATTATTCATTTTTAGACAATAAGATAAATAATTTGACGCGTGAAGTAAATACTCTTTATTATCGGTTGCTCCAAGTTGATTTTGATGGGAAAATTACGACTTCGCAAGTGGTTGCGGTAGCCTTGCCGCAGCTTGCAGCGAGCAGTGCATCTTTGTTTCCTAACCCGATACGTCGCGGACAAGAGGCTCGTCTGGTAACAAGTGAAGCAGTCCACAATGTCGAAATGTATAATATTCAAGGCGTGAAAGTTGCGAATTTGAACTCGTCCAACGGAACTTTTATTACTCCGACGGACGTGCCGAATGGTATTTATTTTGTATATTTTTCTTCTCAAACAAACCCAATCCGTTTGGTGGTAGAGTAGGGACTTCGGATAAGTAGTTATAAGTTTTTAGTTTTGAGTCGTCATAAATTGTTGAGAATCAACGAATTATGACGTATAATGAATGTCATCTATTTAATTGTAAGAACTTACCATAAAATAAAAAAAAGCTACTGGCGATTGCGCCAATAGCTTTTTTTATTTTATATCTGATTCCAAACTACAGGTCGTTGGGTTCTGGATTTTCTGCGTTTGCTTGACGAGATTTGATGTGGTCGTAGGGGAGTGCGCAAGGCTTTTCATTGAGCTGAGCGTCCAAAATAGCTTGTTTGTAGATGGGCAAAATATTGTTCAGCCGCCGCTCGTAGTGCTTGTGTTGGCAGATTTTGCTACACCATCGGTTGTCGCCCTGACGCGTTTCAAAGAGCGTTTCACAAAAGATACATTCTTTCATTTTTACTGGCTTTTGGGTGCTTTCTTTGGTAGTAGGCATAGTTGTAAGGTGTTTGTTACGAAAAATATTTTAGGAAGAACGATTCTGATGCAGTTCCTAATTTGATTCTACATATTTTTTAAAATTTTCTAAAATTGCCTGCCAGCCGCCGCGTTGCAGTTCAATTTCGTTAATATCTTCCGCCTCAAAGATTTGAGAAACGTGCGTTTCGTGACTTACCGCAGAAAATAAAATTTTTACTTTTCTGCCCCCCGTAATAGTATATGTTATGAAGGATTCGGTGTTCACTTCGTCGTAAATACCCGTAAAGTCAAAACCCATAGTGCCGTCTTTGGACTCCATTCGGGTCAAAAAACTTCCGCCTGCCCGCAAGTCATTTTCTGCTTTGGGTGCGTGCCAATCGTCGGAGGCGAAATACCAACGGACGATGTGTTCAGGCAGCGTCCAACACTGCCATACTTTCTGCACGTTAGCTTTGATAGAAACTTCGACGGTGATAAATATCTTTTCTGTCATCTTTGGTTTAAATTTTTTTATGGTTGTGCGCCAGTCGTTTCAAATTCTATTTCATCAAATTGTGCTAAAATCTGGTCACGGACGGGCGCAAATTTTTCCAAATCTTTTTTATTCATCGGCTGCGGACGCGGCAGAGCTTGGTTCAGGTGATTGACTTGCGCGCCGTTTTTCCAGAACCGAAAGCAAACGTGCGGTCCAGTCGCCAAGCCCGTAGAGCCGACATAGCCAATCACTTGGCTTTGCTGCACGCGTGCGCCGGGGCGAATACCTTTCGCAAAACCGCTCATGTGAAGGTATTGCGTTTCGTAAATTGGGTCGTGGCGGAGCTTTACATAGTTGCCGTTGCCGCCGCCGTTTTTGGCTTCTTCTACCACGCCGTCGGCGACCGCAAGTATCGGTGTTCCTTTCGGAGCGGCATAATCTGTACCCAAATGCGGTCGGACATCGCCCAAAATCGGGTGCAGCCGCGCCATACTAAAATTGGACGAAATATTAGAAAAAGCCAATGGCGACTTCAAAAACCCTTTTTTCATCGCCCTGCCGTCTGCATCAAAAAATCCTTTGTGCGACTCGTCTTCGTAGTAAATAGCGCGATATTCTTTTTCATTTTGCTGAAAATAAGCCCCCAAAAGTTTCCCAACGCCCGTCGCTTTTCCTTCTATTTCGTTTTGTTCAAAAACCAATTTGAACTTATCGCCCGGTCGGACGTGGTGAAAATCCACAGACCACTTCAACGCTTCTTCCATTTTCGCCGCCAAATTATAACTCAAACCGCTTTTGGAAAGCGTATTCCAAAGCGATGACTGCACTACGCCTGCAGCGATTTTAGTCACGGTTTCTACCTTTTTTTCTATCATTTGCACTTTCTGATTTTTGATGTCAAAAAGCACATATCGAGTTGCGTTGGGTTCATAAATCAAAAAATCCGCACTTTGGGTGCTGTCTTTTGACAAAATACTATAATTTTTTCCCGCCCGAATGTCTTTTGGATTAAAAATACCCTTACTTTCTGCCACCAAATGCTCTATTTCATTCATGCCCACATGGTGTCTTTGGAGAATATCCGACACAGATTCATCGGCAGCAACTTCGTATTTATACGCCAACTGAAAGCTATCCAACAGAAAACCATAGGCAAAAACTGGAGCTTTTGCGGCGGCTGGCGATGCTATAACGTCCGAATTAGATGTATTATTTTTGAAAAAAAACAGCAACGCAACAGCAGTAATTATGGCAAGCGAAGTCCCCAGAATACGGTCGTAGCGCAAGCGGCGTGTTTTTTTTGCCCCAAAATTAGGCTCGAAGTTTTGTGTCAAAATATTAAGTTTTGGTATGAATTTATTGCAGCAGTCGCAAATATAGATTGTCCAATTTAATTGACCAAACAAAGACAGGAAAAAATAGAAAATAAGGACTATTTTTTTAAAATTCTCTAAAATTTTGCCAAAATGACTTAAAGTGTTAGCTTTGCTCATAAAATAAATAGTTTTTTATCACTATATTTTAAAAAATATGAACCAACCGAAATTAGAGCAACCCGCAACTTTCAGACGCTCGCTGGGACTTTTAGATGCTACGGCTATCGTCGTCGGCTCCATGATAGGCAGCGGGATTTTTATTGTAAGCGCGGATATTTTGCGAAATGTCGGTACTGCAAATAATCTAATATTGGTGTGGATTGTGACAGGGCTTATGACGATGACTGCCGCTTTGAGCTATGTAGAATTGACCGCCATGTACCCCAAAGCGGGTGGGCAATACGTCTATTTGGGCGAAGCCTTTGGCAAACTAACGGGTTTCGTTTATGGTTGGTCGCTTTTTGCGGTCATTCAGACGGGGACGATAGCTGCCGTTGGGGTCGCATTTTCAAAATTTGCCGCCTATTTATTTCCATTTATGAGTGAAAAAAACTATTTGATAGGCGACGCGACCACCTCTTTTCGGTTGAGTGTGGCTCAAATAGTGTCCATAGTCATCATTTTATTGCTCACATACATAAACACTCGCGGTATTCAGAGTGGAAAATGGATACAATCTTCCCTTACTTTGATAAAGGCGTTGGCGATGGGCGTGCTGTTGCTTTTTGGCTTTTTTACGGCAACAGACCCTACGATATGGACGAATAATTGGGCGAGCGGTAGCGATATGGCGAACTTGCGCCTTCTCAATGGCAGCGTAGTTGCTACGCCCGTGCTGGGGATTTGGGGATTTTTCTCTACTTTAGCGGTGGCGAGTATCGGGTCTATATTTTCCAGTTTTGCTTGGGAAAACGTAGCCTCCGTAGCGGAAGAAGTCAAAAAACCAGAACGAAATATTCCGTTGGCGTTGCTATGCGGTACATTAGTTGTTACGCTTATTTATGTCGCCATCAATGTTATGTACTTAAAAGTGCTGCCTCTCCAACAGATTGCTTTTGCCGAAAATGACCGTGTGGCGGTAGAAGCTGCGAAGGCAATTTTTGGACCTATCGGCACTTCTCTGATTGCGGTGATGATTATGATAGCTACTTTTAGCTGCATCAACGGCTTGGTTTTTTCGGGCGCGCGGGTGTACTATAAGATGGCGGAGGACAAATTATTTTTTCAGCAAGCGGCGGTGCTGAATCAAAATGGCGTTCCTGCGCAGGCACTTTGGTTTCAAGGTATTTGGGCGAGCGTGCTGTGTTTGTCTGGAAAATATGGAGATTTGTTGGATTATGTGACATTCGCAGTCGTTCTTTTTTACGCCCTTACGATTGTCGGAGTCATTGTGTTGCGCATCAAACGTCCCGACGTAGCACGTCCCTACAAAGCCATCGGCTACCCAATTATTCCGATGCTTTACATTGCTTTGTGTGCAGGATTGCTCGCAGCGTTGCTTATTTGCAAGCCTGCTTTCACGTGGCCAGGACTGTTGATAGTGCTTGCGGGTATTCCGATTTATTATATTGTAGTGGAGCGGAAAAACAAAATTTAATAAAAAAATTACGCTAAAAATATAAAAAGCTACCCAAAAATGCTATTGATTTGAGTTTCAAAAAATAATCATTCAACATTAAAATATGAAATACCTATTTATTTTGTTTTGCTGCTTGCCGAGTATTTTTTTGTTGGGTCAAAACAAATTCGATTATGTTTGGGTGTCAGGGTTAGGTAGTCCAGACAATGTAAAAAGAAATACGCTGCTCAATTTTAATACCGACCCGCCGACTCCGACCCTCTTCGGAGGCATCTATGAGTTTGAAAAAAGGGGAAGTATTTGCAATGCGCAGGGGGAATTACAGTTTATGACCAATGGCTGCTATGTCCTGAACAAATACGGTAGCCTCATGCAAGGCGGCGACTCTTTGAGCTATGATACCAACGGATACAATCCTTGTTTTGGCTACCCTGGCGCATCTTATACTCATTATCAAGGAATTCTTATTCTCCCCAATCCAAGCAACCTCAATCAATACTATATCTTTAGTAAGATTGACGGGGCGGTTGCTGGTATCTTGATGGAACGAAAAATTTTTTATTCTTTGGTGGATATGACCCTTGATAGTGGATTGGGAAAGGTGGTCTTAAAAAATAAATTGCTTCTAACAGACGCTTTTTATCCGCCCGATATGTCTGCCTCCCGCCACGCCAATGGGCGCGACTGGTGGCTGCTCTTCCCTCAACGGTACACCAACAAGTATTTTCGATTTCTGCTCACGCCAGCAGGAATCGAAACTTACCCTCCCCAATCGCTCGGACCACCAACCACCGGCGGCGACGGCGGTGGAAATGCTATTTTTTCACCCGACGGAGCTAAATATATCCGATACAATCCTAAAGACCGCGCTTTTATTTTTGACTTCAATCGCTGTGAGGGTACTTTGAGCAATGCTCAAGTAATCAACGTAGCAGATACTGTTTTTTATGGGTCAGCCGCAGTTTCCCCCAACTCCAGATTCCTCTACATCAACACCTCTGTGAGAATTTATCAGTTTGACTTGTTGGCTTCTGATATTCAACTTTCTCGCAAAAAAGTTGCGCTTTGGGACCGGTTCATTGATACGACATTCGGCTACTCTAAACCTACTCGATTCGATAACATGATGTTAGGACCTGACGGCAAAATATATATTCAGTGTAATTCGGGCGCGCGATATCTGCACAGGATTAATTTTCCAGATTTGGCAGATACCTTGTGTCAGGTCGAGCAGAGAGCTATTTTACTACCTTATGTAATCTACCCCGGCGGCACCTACTTTCCCAACTATCGCCTCGGGCGGCTCGTCGGCAGCTCCTGCGATACGCTCGCTACCGCTATAGCGGAGGTAGCGTCGCCAGAAGGCTTGCGAATCTATCCCAATCCCGCCTCCGATGAGCTGACGGTGGAGCTGCCGCCCAACTTACAAAGCAGTAAGCTGACTTTGAGGCTCTGCAACCAACTCGGGCAGACGGTTCATTCGCAAGCGTGGCGAGAGGAAAGTAACACCCAAACCACCTCTGTGGCTTCGCTGCCAAGTGGGTTTTATGTGGTGTCAGTAAGCAACGGCGCAGAAACTTGGTACCAGAAGGTCATCGTGCAGCGATGAAAAGCTAAAAAGTAAATTATTGTTTGGGAAGTTTCGATGTCTTCATTGAAGTAATTTCTCCAGACCGATGCTGCGAGAACCTTTGAGAAAAAAAGTTTGGTTTTTGAATTGCGCCGCTTGAAACCAATCTTTTAGCAGATTAACATTGTCAAAATATGTGACATTTTCTATTTGGGCGATGTCACAAAATTCGCTTCCAACTAAAATAATTTGATTTTTTTGAAATCGTTGGAGTACCATTTGGAGTAGATTTTGATGCTCCGCAAAAGACGCTTCGCCCAGCTCTTTCATGCCTCCTAATATCAAAAACTTATTGGAATTGTCGGTTCTAAAAAAACTTTCTACCGCCGCAGCCATACTCGTTGGGTTGGCGTTGTAAGCGTCCATAAAAAATTTATTCTCTTGATAATCAACCCATTGCGAGCGATTGTTGTTGGGTTTGTAGTTTTCTATTCCTTGTTTTATTTTTGCCGCAGGCACTTTAAAATATTTACCGACTACGATTGCAGTCATCAAATTTTTGAAATTATAATCGCCTGCGAGATGACTTTGAGCCGCAACCAACGCCTGATTTTCGTCTATGAATTGAACTTTCAGATTGGGTGTTTCACTCAATTTTTGTACTTCAAATGGAATATGTGCGATATTTAGATTGTCACTTTCGGTATAAAAAAGTCTTTTTCTACCCAAAAATTCTGAATATTCTGTTAAAAACGGCTCTGACATATTTATAAACCCAATTCCGTGATTTTCAGACAAATATTTATACAGCTCAGATTTTCCTTTTCGAACTCCTTCTTCGCCTCCGAAACCTTCCAAATGCGCTTTTCCCATGTTGGTAACGATGCCGTGAGTAGGCTCTGCAAGGCTGCACAAGAATTCAATTTCTTTCTGGTGATTGGCACCCATTTCTACAACGGCAATGTCTGTTTTTGGAGGCATGGCGAGCAGCGTCAGAGGTACGCCGATGTGGTTATTGAAGTTGCCTGCCGTAGAGTGAGTGGTGTAATGAGTACTTAAAACACTGTTAATCAGCTCTTTAGTCGTCGTCTTGCCGTTGGAACCGGTGATGGCGATGATTGGAATATCAAATTGTCGGCGATGAAAAAGTGCCAACATTTGGAGCGTTTCCAACACATTTTCGACTACAAATATTTCTGGTGTCGCACTGTTGAGAAGGGTTTTGTCATCTACTACGCTACACGCTGCGCCGAGTCGAATCGCTTCTGCTGCGAACCGATTGCCGTCAAAATTTTCGCCTTTGAGTGCGAAAAAGATGCAGTTGGGTACAATTTTTCGGCTGTCCGTGACGGCGATTGGGTATTTTTTAAATATTTCGTAAAGTTGGAAAATAGTATCTTTTTTCATGCGTTGTCGTGAAATCCATTAAAAAACCCTCCGTACTTTTTGTCAAAGGTACGGAGGGCTGAAAGTATTTTTAACAAAAATATTTATTTGTAGCTTCTTTTAGTTTTGCTTGGGCGTTTGCCGAAGTCATTTCCACCTGTGTCATCGTTGCCAGTAGAGCCGCCTGTGCGAGTCATAGCGCAGCGGAAGCCCAAAGTGCGGTCAGATTTGTCTTCTTCTTTGAATCGGCGCGTTCCCGGAGTGAGCCAGAAAGGTCTGTCAGCCCATGAGCCGCCTTTGTACACCCGTGATTTGTCGCTTACCAAAGTAGTTTTTCCGTAGTTGTAAGACACTTGTGACTCTTTGTCGCCGTCCAAATAGTCATAAACTTGTCCGCGTTTGTAGTTTTCGCGGGTAGCGACTTCGTCGTCGGTCACATAGCGATAGCGAACTCGTCCCAAACTGTCTTTTTCGACGGGTGCGCCGTTTTCGTCCGTGATTTTAGCCTCAAACTTGCCTCCGCGATAAGCATTCAAATCGTGATTTTCTACGTCGCGCAATTCGATGCTTGTGAGCGGACGATACAAGTCCATCGTCCATTCATTGACATTTCCTGCCATATTGAACAAGCCGAAATCGTTTGGATAATTTTTATAAACGGGACTTGTGATACTCGCTTTGTCATTGAGGCGACCCGCCATTCCCATATAATCTCCGCGTCCGCGCTTGAAGTTTGCTAACATTTCGCCTTGATATTTATTGTGGCGTTGGTAGCGAAGGGTGTTGCCGTCCCAAGGGTAGAGGCGACGGTCTGTCAATCGCTCGTCTTTGGAGTTGGCTTGCTTTCCTACCAATGCAAGGGCAGCATATTCCCACTCTGCCTCTGTCGGCAGGCGATAAGAAGGCAGCAAAATACCGTCTTCGAACCGAACTGGACGCTCTCCGCCAGTTTTTAGGTCTTTTAGATTTTTGCGCACATCGCCTTGGTATTGACCGACCAAATAAGATTCAGTGTTGAAGTTATCTGCGTCTTTTTGCTCTGGATTGTTTTTCAGAATCCCACGCTCTATCAATATCATTTCATTGACACGGTCTGTTCTCCATTTGCAGAAGTCACCCGCCTGATTCCAATTCACGCCCACTACTGGATAGTCGTCGTAAGCTGGGTGGCGAAAATAAGTTTCTACATACGGCTCATTGTAAGCCAATTCTTCTCTCCAAACCAATGTGTCGGGTACTGCTTTTCTGTAAACTCCCGGATAAGAAGCTCCAAACACACGCTGAATCCAGTACAAATATTCTTTGTATTGGTGGTTGGTTATTTCGGTTTCGTCCATATAAAAGGAGGAAACTGACACGCGGCGCGGAATATTATTCCATTCATAAGTAATATCTTGCTCCGACAAGCCCATCGTGAAAGTGCCGCCTTGTATTAAAACTAAATTAGGACCAGTTGCCTGACCTTCGTATTTGAGTTTTTCGTAGCCGCCCCATTTTTGGTCGTTGAGCGTCCAGCCTGTGGTGGCTGATTTTTCTTTCTTGCTGCATGAAGCGAAAAGAACGATACCGAGAGCAAACAATGTGCTAAATTTCAACAGTTTTTTCATTTTTCTTTATGATAATGATATAAAGGACTGATATTTTTTAAATTAGAAACGACAAATATAAGCGTTTATTTTGTTTTGCAACTCGAAAACGATTTTTTTATTAATATTTCAAAATATTTTAATAAACTTTAACGTTTGGCGGTGGTTTTCAGGCTACAAATTTGTGCTTCTGTTATAAATTTTACTTCGCCAATACTTCTGACACTAATTGTGCGGCTTCGTGAAGTTGGATAGCGGAGCGTACTTTTAGCCCGGATTCGTCAATTAATTTTTTGGCAATGTCCGCATTGGTGCCTTGAAGTCTTACGATAATTGGGACGTTGATATTACCCATATTTTTGTAGGCATCTACTACGCCTTGCGCGACGCGGTCGCAGCGCACGATTCCGCCAAAAATATTGATCAAAATTGCTTTTACGTTGCTGTCTTTCAAAATAATTTTGAAGGCATTTTCGACTCTTTTGGCATCTGCGGTGCCGCCTACGTCCAAGAAGTTGGCTGGCTCGCCGCCCGAAAGTTTGATAATATCCATCGTCGCCATCGCCAATCCTGCTCCATTGACCATGCAGCCGACGTTGCCGTCGAGTTTGACATAGTTTAGGTCGAAAGCTCTTGCTTCTACTTCGGTCGGGTCTTCCTCGTCGGTGTCGCGCATAGCGGCGAGGTCGGGGTGGCGGTCGAGGGCGTTATCGTCCAACGAAACTTTGCTATCTACGGCTATAATACGGTCGTCGGCTGTTTTTAGGCAGGGATTTATCTCGAACAGAGAGGCATCGGACGTAATGTACGCTTTGTAGAGGGACGTGATAAATTTTGTCATTTCTTTGAATGCCGTGCCACTCAAACCCAAGTTGAAAGCAATTTTGCGGGCTTGAAATCCTTGTATTCCTACGAGCGGGTCTATCAACTCTTTGTGTACGAGGTGGGGCGTTTCTTCCGCTACTTTTTCGATGTCCATACCGCCTTCGGTGGAGTAAATGATGACGTTTCGTCTGCTTTCGCGGTCGGTGAGGATAGAAATATACAGCTCTTTGCAGGCGTTGAAGTCGGGTGCGTAGCAATCTTCGGTGACGAGTATTTTTTTGACCAATTTGCCTGCGCCGTCCATGCCGCCGGGAGTTTGGGGTGTTTTGAGCATCATGCCGAGGATATTTCCTGCGTGCAATTTCAGTTCGTCGGCGTTTTTAGCGAGTTTTACGCCGCCGCCTTTTCCGCGTCCGCCTGCATGAATCTGGGCTTTGACTACGCAGTATTGAGTGCCGGTGTCGGCTTTTAGTTGCTCAAAAGCGGCTTCGGCTTCTTCGACGGTGGTGGCTACAATGCCTCTTTGAATGGCTACGCCAAAACTCTGTAGCAGTTGTTTTCCTTGATATTCGTGTAAATCCATATAAAAAAAATGTAAAAAACTTTTATGTATTTTTTGTACGCCGCAAAGTTGCAAAATAAAATTGGAAAAGATGGAGATGGAGAATTAAAAAATAGCGAAAGGAAACAAAAAAATTAGAAACAGTGCTTGGGGACGGCTGCGGCAATTCGTCATAATTTGACCGCTTGGATTTCGATTTTCGACCAGATTTTAGGCTTTTTCTTTCGGAGCAATAAAAAAATAGTAGTTAGAAAGGCAGATTAAGCCCAGCAGAAAAGGAATGAGCGCAAGCTGTTTTCCGATAAAAATACCGAAAATAAGGGACTCGTCGAAGTGAAAAAACTCGCTTATCATCCAAAAACTATTTGCAACAATCCAAAACATAACCGCCAAATTGTGATACAGCTCGGACGCTACGCTTTTATTTTGCCACATAATACGAATCGCTACGAAAAGCGTCGGAAATATCATCGCAATCCCCAAAGGCTTGAAGACGACGCACCAACTAATATCTTTGAGCAGCCAAAAAACGATGTGCAAATTCTCGGTCGCCCGATGTTTTTTACTGATATTGTAGCCTGCTTCACGGACAGCTTCCGTAGGTGTTTTATCCATCAAATTTTTTTGTCTTTTGCTTTGAAATAAATATTTTCCCCAAAATTAAATTTCGGAGCGTAAAATTGCTATTTTTTTTAAAATAAATAGCAAAAAAGACAAAAAAAAAACGCCGCCGACCCGAAAGTCAGCAGCGTTTTTAGAAATCTTTTACAAATTATTTATTTCTCCTTTGGAGTCAAAACGTTTGCTTTTTGAGCTGGCACGCCGTCTGGCTGTGCGGGCTTCGCTTTTACCTCGCCCTTGATGGTCAAGATGCGTTGGTCTACCGCTTCGTTGGTGGTCAAAGTTACTGTTTTCGTGAAAGGTCCTACACGATTCGTGTCATAACGGACGATAACCTTGTTGCTTTGTCCCGGCATGATTGGCTCTTTCGGAGCGTCTGGAACAGTACAACCGCAGCTACCCTTTGCGTTCTTGATGATAAGCGGCTCTGTACCCGTGTTTTTGAATTTGAACTCACGAGTCGGCTCTGCACCTTGCTCGATTGTTCCGTAATCCATTTCTGTTTTTTCGAGTGTCATTACAGCTTGCGCCATAGAGATAGTTGCTACAAAGCAAACCATTGATAAGATTGACATTAACTTTTTCATTGTAATTTTTATTTTTTTTGTGAATGATTAATTATTTATCGCCGTAGAATGTGTCAAAAATAAATTGTTTATCCTTTCTTCGTCCCCTTTTGATAGTGCAAAGTAAGACCTTTTTTTTTGACCGTGCAATACTTCGCTCTTTGATTAACTTTGCATTAACAATTTAACAAAATCGCTTTTATATTTTCTACATTTAAAACCCTGAAAATCAAATATTTAGCTAAAAAGATACCCATTCACACAAAATAATTTTTGAACTAAAATAATATAATTAACATTTCAATATACTACATCACCAACTTTTTAGTAAATTTGCAAACCCTTTTCCAACGAATATTTTGAAAAAATTTTTTAATTATGCTCGAATTTCCCGCCATATTACAAGCCAAAGCAGTCGCCGATGCTGACCACCAACACTCGGAATTTATAACAGAGGTTTTGAAAGACTTTTGGATTTGTTGCGTCAGCCGCGAAGCCAGCCTCGCAGCCCGCAAAGAAGTATTGACGGGCAAAGCAAAATTCGCCATCATCGGCGACGGAAAGGAAGTGCCGCAAGTCGCTATGGCGCGCGCTTTTCGGCAAGGCGACTACCGTACAGGCTACTATCGCGACCAGACGCTCATGTTTGCACTCGGCGTTTCGAGCGTAGAGGATTTTTTTGCGCAGCTCTACGCCGACACTGACAATGACCCTTTTTCAGGCGGTCGCCAAATGAACAGCCACTATGCTACCCCTTTTATTGATAAAAATACTGGCGAATGGCTGCGCTTAACCGACCAATTTAATATTTCGTCCGATATTTCTTGCACGGGCGGTCAGGTGGCGCGCGCGCTGGGACTTGCGTTGGCTTCCAAAAAATACCGCGAAATGCCCAACATAGATACGGCGCAAAATTTTTCGGAAAATGGAAACGAAGTTTGTTTCTGTACCATCGGCGATGCCAGCACTTCCGAAGGTCCGTTTTGGGAATCGCTCAATGCGGCTGCCGTCCTGCAAGTGCCGCTTGCAGTCGCAGTTTGGGACGACGGCTACGGTATTTCTGTCCCCATCGAATATCAGACGGTCAAAAAAAGTATCTCCAAAGCACTCGCTGGTTTTGAATCCGAAAAAGTCGGCGAAGGCATACATATATATAAGGTGCATGGTTGGGATTATCCGACGCTCATCGAGGTCTTTGAAGAAGGCATCGCCAAGATGCGAATCGACCACACGCCTGCGCTTTTTCACATTGACGAACTTACGCAGCCGCAGGGACACTCTACCTCTGGCTCTCACGAAAGGTACAAATCCAAAGAACGTTTGGATTGGGAAAAAGAGAACGACTGCATCGTCAAGATGCAAGAATGGATGGAAAAAAGCGGTATTGCGAAGCGCGAAGAATTAGAATCGCTCGCTGCCGACGCACGCGACTACGTCAAAAAATGCCGTCAGAATGCGTGGGAAAAATACACGCAGCCGCTCAAAGACAATCAAAAAGTATTAGAGAATATTTTGGGTACGATGGTGGCGAGCGCGTCGCCCGAAAAGTCGGAGGTCATTGAGTCCGCCAAAGCCGAGTTGCGGAGTTTGGTCAATCCCGTGTTTAGTGAATTAGCCAAAATCGGTCGAAAATTATTTTTTCAGACCCAAAAAGAACTCCCGCACAATCCTGCCGTCCAGCAACTTCAAGCATGGATTCGGGAGGAAGTCGCCCTCAAAAATAGTCGTTTTCATACGCATTTACACAGCGAACTTCCCAACAATGTGCTGAACGTAAGCGGAGTAGCACCGACTTATGACGAGAATCCAGCCCTCAAAACTGGCTACGAAGTGCTGAATGCTTTTTTTGATTATTCGCTTCACAAACACCCCGAGTTAATGGCTTTTGGCGAAGACGTTGGCGTGATAGGCGGTGTCAATCAAGCCTTTCTCGGAATGCAAAAAAAATATGGCGAGGAGCGAGTTTTTGATACGGGGATTCGCGAATGGAGCATCATCGGACAAGCGATTGGCTTGGCGCAGCGCGGTCTTCGCCCGATAGCCGAAATCCAGTATTTAGACTACATTTACTACGCTTTTTCACCGTTGGTGGACGATTTGGCGACCCTTCGCTATCGGACGGACGGTATCCAAAAAGCACCTGTCATCGTGCGGACGCGCGGGCATCGTTTGGAAGGAATCTGGCATTCTGGCTCGCCGATGGGAACTTTGGTCAATGCGCTGCGTGGTATGTACGTCATCGTGCCACGAAATATGGTGCAGGCGGCAGGTTTTTATACGACTTTGCTCCAAAGCGACGAGCCGGCTATCGTGGTAGAACCGCTCAACGCCTTTCGCTTGCGAGAAAAATTGCCCTCCAATATCGGCGAATATTGCTTCCCGTTGGGCGTACCCGAAATCATGCACGCTGGCTCGGACGTGACGCTCGTGACGTACGGCTCTTGTGTGAGGATAGCTCAAGAAGGACTAAAACTTTTAGAAAATGAAAATATTTCTGTCGAACTGATTGATATTCAGACGCTTACGCCTTTCGATATTCCGCAGATGATTTTGAAGTCGTTGAAAAAAACGAATAAAATTATTTTTATGGACGAAGATATTCCGGGTGGTGCAACCGCGTATATGATGCAGGAGGTATTGGAAAAACAAGGCGGCTACCAGTTTCTCGACGCAGCTCCCAAGACACTTACTGCCGCCGCACACCGTCCGCCGTTTGGTTCTGACGGTGACTATTTTTCAAAACCCAATGCGGAAGACGTTTATGAAGTCGTGCGGCAAATGATGGTAGAAGCAGAGCCGCACAGATTTTAAATTCTTATAAGTTCTTACACTTAAATAGATGACATTTAGTATTCGACATAATTCGTTGATTTTCAATAGTTTATGATGACTCAAAATTAAAAACTAAAAACTTATAACTACTTAAAAAAATATAATTGTAATATTTTGTGACATTTTAAAAAAGTCAAATATGAATCAAAAAATAGAAAATATTTGGCAAAAAAGACCCTTAATTATTAGCGGACCTTGCAGTGCAGAAACCGAAACACAGGTCATCGAAACAGCGATAAGATTGGCTAAAACGGGTCGCGTAGATATGTTGCGGGCTGGCATCTGGAAGCCGCGCACTCGTCCGGGAAGTTTTGAAGGAGTCGGCGCAAAAGGTCTGCCTTGGCTGGTAGAAGCGAAAAAAATCACTGGTCTGCCGCTCACAGTGGAGGTGGCGACCGCCAAGCAGGTGTCGGAAGCACTTGACTCGGGGATAGACGTGCTTTGGATAGGAGCGCGCACGACCGTCAATCCGTTCAGTGTTCAGGAGATAGCGGACGCTTTGAGCGGCGTAGATATTCCGATTTTGATAAAAAATCCTATCCACCCCGACATTGAGCTTTGGATAGGTGCGGTAGAAAGGATAGCAAAAAGTGGTGTCACAAAAATCGGTTTAGTGCATCGTGGTTTTTCTTCTTACGGCAATACAGAATACAGAAATGCGCCGATGTGGCATTTGGCAATAGAGATGATGCGAAGAAATCCTAACTTGCTGATGCTCAACGACCCGTCGCATATTTGTGGCAGGCGAGATATACTTCAAAGTGTTGCTCAAAAGGCTATAAACCTAAATTTTGATGGATTGATGATAGAAAGTCACATCAATCCAGATGCGGCTTGGAGCGACGCAAAGCAACAAATTACGCCAGAAGTGCTGTCACAAATGTTGGATAATATTCAGTGGCGGCGCGATGAAATTCCGTCCGAAGAAGTCCACGCAGCTCTGCGCGACTTGCGCCAGCAGATAGACCAATTTGATGAGGAACTTTTGTATATCATCGCGCAGCGAATGAAAATATCAGAGAAAATAGGTCACTACAAAAAGGAAAATAACGTTACTATTTTGCAAACCGCCAGATGGAATCAAATCCTCGAAAAAGCGTATCGGACTTGCGAGCAGCACAATTTGAGTATGGAATTTGTAAAAAAATATTTTGACGCTATCCATCTCGAAAGCATCAATCACCAAAGCAAGGTGATGAACGCTTGAAGCTGTTAGTCTTCCCACTGGATTGCAAATTCTGCTACAACTCTCTGATTGTCAGAGGTTAATAAATTTTTTCCTGCGGGCAACATTTCTTCTATCTTTAATATTTCTTCAGATTTCAGAACCAATTTTTCCCATAAATCCAAGAAAATTGGAATGTCAAAATCTATAAATTGTGGTTTGTAATGATTTTTTTCGTCGGGCATAAAGATTTCTTGCGGACGAATAGTTAGGAATATTTGACTCGGCACATCTAATTTTAATCGCCACGCTCGGATTTTTTCAAAGAATATTTTGAGCGTATCGCCACTATTTTTTTTGGGAATACTGTTCTTCGGAACAAACCAAATTTTTCGTTGCAAAATTATTGACTTATCAATTATTATTCTCGGAAAATGAAAAATATTGGAGTCAAGCAGTATTTTATTTTTTTTATTTTCCTGAAAAATAAATTCTGTTATCGGAGCATCTTGCTCGGCAAAAAGGTTAAAAAAATGGTACAATTCATTATTTTGTGACAGTTTTTTGTCATCAATATTGAATATTTTAATTCGTTTTTCGTCTAATTTGTGACATAAAAAAATGCCGAGTGTATTGTCGTTGCAAATTTCGATATTTTCTATCAAGATTTGATTTTTGTTTTCATTTTTTACACCATTCAACACTATTTCACTTTCAAAAAGTGGCGAAAGTTGCGCAAAATCCGCTTGATTGATTGCAGGATTCAGCACCCAAATTTCGTCTTTGGGTGGCGTATTCCACCGATTTTGAAGTACCGAATATTGTTTGGGAAGTAAACCCAAAAACCTACTAAAGTGCTTTCCGTAGCCGACAGAAATTTGATTGACTACTCCGCACAGTCCGTTTTCGCTATCTCTGAAAAGCTGAATTAGTATAGATTTTTGACTTTTTTTTGAAAATAATTTTTCACACTGCCGAAATTCTTCGTAATTTTCCAAATAATATGCAAAAAATTCGTGAAAGTCTGTACTTTTATTTGGAGGATTTAATTTTTTATATTTTAAAACGTACGATTTTAAGTTATTTTCGGCTAAAAAACAAGAAAATTTTGTTACCAAACCGTGAATTTCGAGTTCCGTAACGTCAAAATCTGTTTTGACCGCCGTATTTTCATACAGTAAGTGCGCTACATTTGGAACATTGAACTCGGAGTTTTTGGGTAGATTTTCTTGCAAAATCTGCTGTATTTCGTATTGCGTCGCTATTTTTTTAGAGGTATCGCTTGTTAAAAAAACATCTTTGCAAGGCGTGATTTTAGGGATAAAATTAGTTTGCTCATTTAGTTTTTGATAATATTCCTCAAAGAAAATTCGGTTGAAATTAATAATCCGAGTGTTCTGAAAATCACCCAAATCAGACAAAAAACAGAGCATCGAAATTGGAGAAAAAACGCTGAAAGGACTGGATTTGCAAGCAATTCTCGAAATATACACCAACAAAGAGCGCAAAAACTGCCTTTCTTTTTTATTGATTTTGGAAGTCACACAGTCCCGTCTTTTTACAATCTCTCGCAAAAAAACGTGGCTCGAAAAAATCAATCCATTCTGCAATAAATCGGAATGAACGTAGGACATTAATTGCTGGCAATTTTGCTCAAAAATAGCATCGAAATCTTCTAAAATCAACTCTCTTCGAGAGTTTTCTGGCGGTACTGCGGAGAGCTTTTCTATCTCCTCAAACGAAAATCCTCCCAAGCGGACGAGGACTATTGGTAATATTTTCATGTCACAGATTAGAGGGAAAAAATATACTAAATAGTTTTTCTAAAATTCGGTCGGACAGTCTTTTGTTCTCTATTACAATGTCACAAAAACCCATTAATTGTTGTTCAGGTATAATTTCCTTTTGGAAGCTGGTTTTCAAGCCATTAGGTAGTATTACTTTGATAAAATACTGATTATTTTTGGGCAAAAGCGATTTGGACTCTACTTTACCGTCTAAAATACCATACTCTTGGAAAGGATAATTTTCTAATTTTATCACCGCTCGTTGCCCGGATTTTACCTTACTCGACCCTGCGCTGGGCAGATAAATTCGCCCTACCATGTCTGACCGATGGTCGAGTTGGGAACTGTCAGGAATGATAGCTAAAAGTTCGTCGCCTGACTTGATATTTTGTTGTTCGGCTCGAAAATTATAGAAAGAAACGACTCCTGCGGCAGGCGCGGAAAGTAAATAATTCTGTTTCCACTCCGCCAATTTACCTTCCAAACGGCGGATTGATTCTCGGATTTTACTCCGTTTAGAATTATCATTTTCGCTCTTTGACTGACTGATAATCAGCTTTTTAGCTTGAAGCTGCTCTACCTCTTTTTGTTTTTCAAGGATATTGAGTCCCAATATTTTCAGTTCTTTTTCTTTGGCGTATTCCTCTTTTTTGGCATCTTCCAAGTCATATTGTTTTAAGATACCGTCGGCATATAATTTTTGAGAATCTTTGAACCTTTTTTGCGCCAACTCGTAGTCCTTGCGATTTATTTTTTCTAAATCTTGGAGTTTTTCGATGCCTTTTTGTATAATAGTTATCTGTTCGTTGAGTTGGGTGGAGTTCGAAATGTCAAATTTTTCGGTTGTCAAAAAATCATAATCTGACATATTTTGGAGCAACTCCGAAAATTCACCTTGAATGTCACCCAACTGCCATTTTTTAGAAAATAAATAATTATTTTTAGGAATTTTTTCGCCCGATTGTAACTCATTTAAGATGTTATCCAATCGCATTACGTCATCATAATCGGCAGTATTCTGCAATAAAATTAATCGCTGCCCGACGCTTACTTTTTGGCGGTCTGCGACCAATAATTTTTCTAAACGCCCCGATGTGCGCGCTACCAACACGACAGGCGCAGTTTCTGATGACAGCACGATAGGTGCGGAAATTACTTCGGGATATTTTATCCACCAGACTACAAAAAAAAGTGCAGCGATGGCAGCACCGATGCACAAAGTCCCCCAGCGAAGCAGCCACGACGGCGGTTTGCTCAGCAACTCCTCGACTTCTTCACTTCTGATATTTATTTTTTTTGACAGCATTTTACTCACTTTTTAATAACATTATCCAATAATTGCGCCTAAATTGCAAAATTAATTCTAAATTGTTTTGGTTTGTACCAAAACAATGATAATTTTGTAATCTAATCCAACCTTAACGCAGGATTAACGTTTTACTTGCATAGAAGCAACACATACTATTTTAAAATAAAGTACCCGTTTTACCAAACAATTTTTCAAACATGAAGCACATTTTACTATTATTAATTGTTTTTTTGTCTTTTTTTATAGCTACAGAGTTACGAGCGCAATGCGGCTCTCCCATGGCGGGTGGGATAGGAGAGACCTGCGCCAATCCCGCATCTGCCTGTCTGAATGGACTTATTAGCAATAATTACGGTTTTTCGGGCGCGGGGGGGGTAGATATTCCCGGCTGTCTCACGATTCAAAATGATGTGTATATATCGTTCACGGTAGATCCTGCGTTTGCAGGTGGCTCAATTAATTTTCAAATTGATTTAGCAGGCTGTACTGGCGGTGGGAATGGCCTTCAGGCAGCAATCTATCCAATAGGTGCCTGCAATAGTACTCCACTTGATTGTAATCAGGGTTCTCCCGTCAGCTTTTCAATAGGAGGCAATGTCAGTTTTGTACCCGGTAATACTTATATTTTAATGCTTGACGGTGTGTCTGGTTCTCAATGTGGTTACACGATTACTGCTAATCCTACAAACTCAATAGTGCCGCCGCCAGATGTGTTCAACGGGCTCGCTATTGGTCCTATGTCGCCTGCCAATGCGATTATATCCTGTGCTGACCCTGTTCCAGACCTTCCAATCAAATATTCTATACCGCCTGTTGCTTGTGCAACCACCTATCACTGGTATATAATGGGTTCTTCGGGGTCAGGTGGGACAGCCAGTATCATGGGTATTGGTATTGCTGCTAACACATCACAGTCCGGTATGAACATCAACACGACAGGTACCACAGGCGCAGCAGTGAACTTAAGTATTTCGGGGAATACGGCGGGAACTTTCAAGTTGTGTGTGGAGGCTGGAAACGGGTGTAACTATACGCCGCCATTGTGCAAAGATGTAACTATCAAGACTCCGCCCGTAGATACGTCTGCTGTTCTTTATTTTTGCCCCAACGTGTCATCTTGGAATGGAACAGGTCGCCTACCTACGCCAAGGTTTCCTGCTACTCTGCCGGGTGCTCCTTTTAGCATAACCACTTCTTTTCCCGGTTCCAATCTTTATACAGTACAAGTAAAAGATGCTCAAAATTGCCCGTTTAATGTAGATTTAGATTTAAGAAAATATTCTGAAGCAGACTATTCGAGAGATTTGGGAGAGATTCCACTCTGCAAAAATCAAACAGTTACAATTTGCGGAACGGCTTACAGCCAAGCGACACCAGGCGGAAAGGTTGTCATCTGCCCTGTTCCTGCGGGTTCTTTGCCTCCTAAATGCGACACGACAAAATCCTTTTTCATAACGCCAATTATTATTAATCCGATAATTATTCCCGCAAGTGTGACGAAGGCTTGCCCAAATTCTGTGGTGCGTTTGAGTGGTGCTACTTCCACATGGCTGCCGAATTTAGGCGGCAATCAGATAGTTACTTACACATGGTTTAAAGGAGCGGCGATAATTCCGGGAGCTACGGATTCTTTTTACAATGTTCCTGCAGGCGATGTATTGACAGGCTCGCAAGTCTATATGTTTGTCATTACCTATAAGTATAATTATTTTGGACCCGATGGGACGACTCCCTTAACCAAAACTTGTACGGAGATGACAACCGCCACTGTCAGTGCTTCGGTTGCACCCTCGCCACAAACACCGGTCATCACGGGAGCAGGTTCGTACTGCAACGGCGGCACGTACACCTTTACCATCTCCAATTACAACGGGACGGACATCATTGCGTGGAAAATAAATGGTGTGACAGTACCCAACAACATTACGAACAGCGTAACGTTTCAAGTCAGCGCGCCCAATGACGTGATAACTGCCGTTGCATCCAACCAATGCGGCTCTGCGAGTGCGGTCGGCACGCTGACGATTAACATTCAAAACTCGGTTGCTGCGCCTATCATCGGCGGACAAGACACGGTTTGTCGGGCTTCTGTTCAGAGCTATTGCATCACCAATCCCGACCCTTTGGGAACATATACATGGCAGTTGCCGGCGGGGGTGACGAGTGTAGCAGGACCGGGCGCGAACTGCATCACGGCGACCATCGGAGCGAGTGCCGTGAGCGGCGACAGCGTCTGCGTGACGGCGGTAGATAATTGCGGCACCAAACGCACCTGCAAAGGACTTATCATCAAAAACGTTCCTGCTGCTCCGACGCTCATCAACGGCAGTAAAGTAGTTTGTAGCGGCGACACGATTACTTACAGCACTCCCGCTATTGCGGAGGCTTCGCAATACGTTTGGACGGTGACAGGCGGGACGATAAATGCGGGACAAAACTCTGGGACTATCAAAGTTATCTGGGGTGTGAATACGGTAGGAAAAGTATGTGTAAAGAGCAAAAACACCTGCGGCAACAGCGCGGATTTTTGTGAAAATATTGTGATAGGAATGCCACCTGTGCCGCCGGTTTTGTTTGGCAAATCGACGGCTTGCTTGGGCGAAGTAGTTATTTACAAAGTAGATACGCTTCGCAATGGCGTTACTTACACATGGACTGTGACTGGCGGCGGGACGATAATTCCGTTTCCCACATCGGATTCTATCAAAGTAAACTGGACCAATCCGGGTGTGTCAGAAAAAGTATGTGTAAAAGCGACAAATTTTTGCGGGAGCGTAGATGTTTGTGTATTGGTGGTAGTGAATGCGATACCAGTTGCCAATGCGGGCGTTGCGTTGGACACGGTTTGTGGGTTTCAGTACAATTTGGTGGGAACAAAAAACATTCCTGCCAGCGATTTATTATGGACGGTAAAAAGCAAGCCCGCCGGCTCGAGCGTTATATTTGGCAACGCTACATCTGCTGCGACGGCGGTGACGGTAGATAAATGCGGCTCTTACATTTTCCAGTTGAAAGAGAACAACAACGGGTGTTTGGATTCCGCCGTTACGACGGTTATTTTTAGTGAGCCGCCGGTTATCAACCAGTTGCTTGCCACCTGTGCGGGCAATAAATTGACGTATGTAGTTACGTTCAGCATCAACGGCTGCTCTGCGCCGTTCACGGTGACGGGCATGACAGGGGGTGCGGTAGTTGGCAACAACTTCACGTCCAACTCTATTCCGAGCGGGACTATCAATTACAGTTACAGCGTGAAAGACGCTTACGGCTGCGAGGTGCTGGCGCAAGGGCTAAAGAATTGCCAGTGCATAACGAATGCGGGGACGATGAGCGCGACGCAGTTGGAGGCTTGCGAAAGCGGGACGGTTGCGGGAGTTTTTGTTGGCGGCTTCGCCAATGACGGCAACGACGTACAGCAATTCGCGCTCCACAATGGATTTTTTGCGTCCACCAACCAAGCGTTTGCGATTAACAACACGGGTATTTTTGGATTTGCTGCACCGATGCAGTACGAAACGACCTATTACATATCGTCTATTGCGGGGAATAACAAAGGCGGAGGGATAGTAGATACGACCGATAATTGCTTGTCTGTGTCGCCGGGTCAGCCTGTTATTTTCCACAAAAACCCGACACCAAAAGCAGGCATGAAGGACAGTATTTGTGGCAAAACATTTACTTTCGCGGCGATAAAAGATGTTGCGGGCGCGGTGGGAACATGGACTTTGCTTTCTGGAGCGGGGTCGGTAGTGAGTTACACGCCCGATGCGAACACGCCGACGGCGGAGGTAAAAGTGACAGCATTTGGGAATTACAAATTCAAGTGGGAGGAGAACAATTCGGGTTGCAAGGGCAGCGACAGCGTAGCGGTGACTTTTTTGCCTGATGATTTGGACGCAGTCCATGTGTCGTATCTGTGTGACCTGCCGGGCGAGTTTTACCAAGACAGCATCAAAATAACAGGCGGCACTCCGCCGTTCACGATATTGGACAAGCGAACAGGCTTGACGTACATATACAGTGATTTGAGCAATTTTTATGAAACGCCCAAAGTGCCTACCAGCACTCGGGATACATTTTTAATCACTGATTTTTACGGCTGCAAGACAGATACGGTAAAAACGTTCAAAGTTTGCGACTGTAAGACGGAGGTTGTGAGCGTATCTATATTGAACCCAATTCTATGCGAGTTGGACATGGTGCGAGGCAAAGGAGTTGGGACAAAAGACAACAACGATATTGACGAATACTATTTGAGTGCGACGGCAGACCCCGTTAGTGACGGCAAATTAGCGATCAATAAGACAGGAACGTTCAGTCTTCTTGCGGGAATGAACTGCGGGACGACTTATTATTTGAGCTATGCTATCGGCAATGCGGACACGGCATTGGCGAACATTGGTCACGTCAATTTTACAGACGACCCTTGCGCGTCTATCAAAACCATTCCGTTTATTTTCAACTGTCAGCCGATAGTATATGCGGGATTGGACGACACGATTTGCGATGTAAATTATGTGTTGCAAGGCACTATCAACATCGGAAAAGGGACATGGCGAGTGATTAGCAAACCTACGAATGGGGTGGCGACATTTTCCAATCCAAACTTTAAAAACTCCAACGTGTCGGTGGACAGTTGCGGCGAGTACGAGTTGGAGTGGCGTGGGGACAACAACGGCTGCGTGGATATAGATTCGGTAAAAATCACCTTTGGGAAAGTCCCTATTGTTGGTCATACGACGGCACAAAACCAGAGCCATACTGGATTTTCGGTAACGTTGAGCATCAACGGCTGCAACCAACCGTTTCGCGTGAATACTTCGGTTATTGCGGGTTCGGTTTATACGTCGGGTATTTTGGGCTGCTCGCCGGATTCGATGTCGCACTACAGTTTTGAGGTTCAAGACAAGTACGGCTGTACGGCGAGCGTGGTGGATTCTATCGCCTGCGTTTGCACGTCCGATGCGGGAGTACTATTGGTAGGTTCGTTGTTGTCAGTGTGCCAAAGCGACAGCATCAGAATTGCGCCGTTGCTGCAACCTAACACAGGTGCGATGGACCCCAACGACCAAATGGAATACATACTTTCGGACAAATGCGGCGTTCACGGCGCGGTGATATATCAGAGAAACAAGAGCGGAAAATTTGTGTATCAAGCACCGTTGGTGTTGGGGACGACGTATTTTGCGTATAAAATCGTGGGGGACTCCACGCCGAGCAGTCAGGTGAATATCACGGATTTGTGTTTGGACTCTACGGCGTGCCAATCGGTTCGGTTCATTGAAAACCCGATTCCGAAGGCAGGCGGGGACGATTCGATATGCGGACTGACGTATGTGCTGCGCGCGATACCGAGTGTAGGGACAGGCGTGTGGCGGCAGGTGACGGGAGCGGGGACGAGTATTTTCAACGACAACACGCTTGCAGGAGCTACGGTCAGCGTGTCGGTTTGCGGAGTTTATACATACGAATGGAAAGAAGACAACCTTTCGTGCATAAAAAGCGATACGGTAAAAATCATATTCAGCGAGCCGCCGACGGTGAGCAATTTGAAAGACAGTTGTAATAATATTTACACAGGATATTTTGTAAAATTCAATCTGCAAGGCTGCGGCAGCCCGTACAAAATCGTTGGGACGAACAACACCAACGTCACAACGGTAGCGGGTAATTTCGTTTCGCCGTTAATTCCTGCGGACAGTTTGAATTACAAATTCACGATTACGGACATCTATGGTTGTAAAAAAATAATTACGGGGACGAAGAATTGTATTTGTGTGGGAACATTTGCTGGCACATTTGGCGGAGCGATCATAAAACAATGCGTAGATGCGACGGGCGGCGGCACGATTAGTGTTTCAGCGAATCTGCCGAGTGTAAAATTAGATGCCAACGACGGGATAGAGTATATATTGACCGATTCGTGCCTTTCGCCGCGTCGGGTTGGGAATGTTATTTCGAGAAATAAGACGGGAACTTTCGGATTTTCGGGTGGCATGATTTACGGCAAAACGTACTACATCGCGCTCGTAGTGGGCGACACGCTGCTCAACGGACAAGTAAAACTTGATACGACGATGAACCGTTGTTTAGATGTTCGCTGCCAGCCTGTTGTATTTTACCAATGTCCGAACACGTTGTGCCAACCCAATGACACGGTTGCTTGCACGAAGACGTACAAACTTTCTACAACGCCGAGTTTCGGCACTGGCAAATGGGAGATAAAGAGCCGCCCGATAGGTTCGGGAGCGAACTTTGTGCCGTCGGTAAATGTGCCATCGCCTACGGTGACGGTGACGACCTACGGTGCGTATTCATTCAACTGGATAGAGGACAACAACGGATTCAAGGACACTTGCACGGTGTCAATTTTGTTCCAATTCAATCCTGCGCCGAGCATAATAGCTTCGACGTTGGACACGATATGCAACGCCACCGATACTACATACACAGTGACGTTCAGCTTGTCGGGGGTTGCGCCATACAGCATCAAACAGGCACTATCGAACCCGAACCCAGCGGGAACGTTCAGCAACGGCGGAGCGGGCAATAAATTTACGTCAGCGTCCATCAAGAGCGATTTGGGGTACAGATTTGTGTTCAAAGACGCTATATCTTGCGACTCTACGGTGGTTCAGGGCATCAACAGTTGTCCGTGCAAGGCGGAGGCGGGGGTTGCCAGACCAGCCTTGACGGTGTGTGAGCGGACGGACAGCACGGTTATATTGGCGAATTTATTGAACAATGAAGAGCCGAATGGGATTTGGAGTTTGGTGCCACCTGCGCCCGACCCCGACGTATCGACGGGCAAGTTCAAGACAAAAAACAGAGCCGCTGGGACGTACAAATTTTTGTATCGGATAGCGGACAAAGTGAGTGCGCCGAGCTGCAAGGGAGATTCTGCGTATGTGACGGTGGTCATCAATCCGTTGCCGGTGGCAGATGCGGGCTTGGACAAATATCTGAATTGCGATGTGACCAAAGCGACGTTGGGTGGAGCGAACACGTCTGTTGGGTCAGAATTTAGCTACCAATGGACGGGCGCGTTGAGCAATCCGAGTGTGGCTAATCCGATAGCGGACGGTTCGGGGACGTATATTTTGACGGTAAGGGACGTGAATACGGGCTGCTTTACGCGGGACACGGTAAAGGTGGATCAAAAAATATCGTTTCCCGAGATTACGGTGTCGGTAAAAGACCCGACTTGTTACGGGTTTGACAACGGAAATATTGTCATCAAGTCGATTTTTGGGGGTACGAAACCGTACAAATTTAACTTCAATGGGACAGGATTTGTGACCGTACCGAAGACGATAGACACGATACCGTTCTATTATTTGAAAGCGGGCAAATACACATTTGCGGTGCTGGACTCCAACGGCTGCCGTTTCGATACTATTTTGAACATCAAAGAACAGCCTCAATTAATTGCGGATTTGGGACCCGATGTGGTGATAGATTTAGGAAACGACACGCTTTTGAAAGCGATAATCAACATACCATTTTCAGAAATAGACACGATAATCTGGATACCCGTGAAAGCGGATACGGTGATGAGTTTGCAGTACATGGTCAAAGTTCCGCAAGACGAGCTGGATTATTGCATTACGGTCATCAGCAAAAACGGCTGTCAAGCGACGGACTGCCTGCGTCTTCGGGTGGATAAAAAACGTCCAGTGTTTATTCCGAACATATTTTCGCCGGACAACAACGGGTTGAACGATATATTTTACATATTCGGTAATCCGTTGGTGGTGAAGCAGATAGACAATTTTGAGATATACAACCGATGGGGTGACGTGGTGTTCAGGCTCAACGGACCGTTCCAACCCAACGACCCACAATATGGCTGGGACGGCACATTCAACGGCAAGCCGATGAACAACGGAGTGTATGTGGTGTGGGCGCGTGTGACGTACATAGACGGCAAGGTGGAACTCATCAAAACCGATGTCACGCTGCACAGGAATTAAGATAAAAATGATGAATAATAAAAAATGCACCGCTCGAAAAGCGGTGCATTTTTTTTGTGAGAAAAGTGACGTGGGTTTGGAAAGAATTTGCGACATTTGCGGAGCGAAAATCCTGAAAAATATGCCAATACAATTATTTTTAATATGAAAAATATTGAAAAATCAATTCTGCTCAAAACAGAGTTGGACGAATTGCGCCCGATTTCCGAAGAAGTCGAAGCAAAAATTATGCAAAAATTCAGATTGGATTGGAACTATCACTCCAATAATTTGGAGGGCAATTCGCTGACTTTTGGTGAAACAAAAGCCCTGATTTTGTTCGGAATAACGGCGCAGGGAAAGCCGCTAAAAGACCATTTTGAGATAACGGGTCACAACGAGGCGATAAATTGGGTGTTGGAAATAGTGAAGCAAGAGCGACCGTTGAGCGAAAATTTTATTCGGGAGTTGCACACTTTGATTTTGAAAGAACCCTACGAAGTAGCTGCCATCACGCCCAATGGTTTGCCGACCAAAAAGCGGGTCGAAATCGGTAGCTACAAGAAAACGCCCAACCATGTGAAGACAAAAACTGGCGAGATTTTTCGCTTCGCAACGCCCAAAGAAACGCCTGCAAAAATGCACGATTTGTTGGAATGGTATCGAGCAAAACTCGACGAAGCAGACGTAAATCCGATTTTGTTGGCGGCTGAATTTCATTACAAATTCATCTGTATTCACCCTTTCGACGACGGAAATGGGCGCACGGCGCGGATATTGATGAATTTTATTTTGATGCAATTCGCGTATCCGCCTGCGGTCATCAAGACGACCGAAAAAGAAAATTATTTCTCTGTGTTGCGGCAAGCCGATGCAGGTATTTTTGAGCCGTTTTTGGAGTTTATTGCCCAAAATCTCAATCATTCGTTGGAAATAATGATAAAAGGCGCGAAGGGCGAAAGCATAGAAGAAGCGGACGATATTGACAAAGAACTCGCACTTTTGGCACAAAAACTGAAAGGATTTGGGGAAGCAGTACCCAAAAGTGCTGAAAACTTATTAGAAATTTACGATCAATCTGTGACAAGGTTGGCACGAGTATTTTTTGAAAAAGGTAAAATATTTGAGCAATTTTATACGAGTAGTCACAGTTATTTTTACCTTGATGGAGAAGAATATCTGGTTAGTATCGGAAATAATATCCAAGAATGTAGAAAAAAAATTCAACATAGAATAAACAACGTCACAATTAGGTTGTACTATCGTAATTTTGACCAAAAAGGACTTTCAAATTTTAATTTTAACTCAAACATATCGTTTACTTTTGAACAAAAAAAATACACCGTCAAAAATACGAATAACATAACCTACGAAAAAACATATTCCGAGCAGCTAACGGACGACGAAATTAGCAATTTGGTCAGCGCAGAATTGAGAAAACACATGGAATATATAGAAAATCAAATGAACATCGCACAAGGAACATTGTAGTATTTTGAAAACAAACATTGTAATATTTTACTTTTTAATTCAGATTTGTAGCCTTTTTGGGCAAAATTTGAGCTTCAATTTGGTTGTTTCGCACCCAATAACTTGCTTTGGGGGCAGCGACGGCGGTGTTTCGGTCACGAGTTTGGCAGGCGGAACTCCGCCGTATCAAACAAAATGGTCGAATGGAAAAGCCCAAACGCTCGCCAACGACAGCCTGAATTGCGGTAATTATTCCGTTACCGTCACCGATGCCAACCAGCTTGAATCGGTAAAAAATATAGAAATCCGAAATCCGCCAGCCATTCAGTTTGATATTTTGGTAAAAAATCCGAGCTGCAATACGTCGAATGATGGAAAAATTGAGGTACAAAATATTTCAAATGCACAAGTTCCTGTGACATATTTTTTTAATAAAAAAAATACTACGGATTCTATTTTTTCAAACCAAAAGTCTGGGCGATTTCAAATAAAAATCAAAGACTCTTTGGGCTGCGAAGTCGAAAAAGATAGTTTTGTAGATTTCGTCCGAGAATTTTTGATATACGCTGGCGAAAATAAAAGTATAAAATTGGGCGAAAGTGCCGAAATAAAGGTAGAAAGCAACTATTTGTTGGATTCTATAGTTTGGCAGCCAAATGTTCCCTGCAAGTGCGACCTTGCAGAAGTCACGCCGTATTTTTCTACCGACTATAAATTAACTGCTTATTTTGCGGGTTGTGTGGCGACCGATGAGGTCAGAGTTGCCGTCAATCGCCGCCCAGAAATTTTTGTTCCCAATGCTTTTTCGCCCAATCGGGACGACAAAAATGAGCTTTTTCAAGTTTTTTACAACAAAAAACAAGTCACCTCAATACAATCTTTGCGTATCTACGACCGCGCTGGAAGCCTCGTTTTTTCGCAGCAGACCGAACCCAACGGAGCAGACCCAACTTGGGACGGCACTCAAAATGGCGCGGAACTTTCGCCTGCCGTATTCACTTATTTCATTGAATACCAGCTAATTGACGACACTTTGGGGCAGATGTCTGGCGAAGTCACGCTCTGGAAATAAACTATTGCCCAACCAAAAACATAAAATTTTTCGCCTTGCGAAATAGTCATTTTAGGAATGAAGAAAAAATAAAGTACTCCAATTTTTCAAATAAATTCAAACAATAACAAGGCATTTTTGATGCGCAACGCAGCACGTTGTAACGAAAAAATAACGCAGTGATTGGTTGTAATTCAGCAGAAAAAATAGGTAATTTATTTTAGACGCTTTCCTTATAGAAAAATCAAACTATCTTTGGGCAAGTTTTACATCGTCGTTTGAAAATTTTATGACCAAAAATTGCTTTGAAACAACTCGATAAGTTACTCATAAAATCATTTTTGCCTCCTTTTGTAGTCAATTTTTTGATCGCTTTGTTTGTGTTTATTATGCAGACATTGTGGCTTTATATTGACGAAATAATGGGAAAAGGCGCGGGTTTGCTGCTTTTGGCGGAGCTGATTTTTTACCTTTCGATACGACTTGTGCCGACGGTTTTGACGCTCGCCGTCCTCATCGCGTCCGTCATGACGATGGGCAACCTCGCCGAGCATTACGAGCTTAATAGTTTCAAGTCTGCGGGCGTGCCGCTGCTCCGAGTGATGCGTCCGCTGTTTATTTTTTGTTTCGGCGTAGCGATTTTTTCCTTTTTTTGTTCCGATTATTTTATACCGAAAGCGAACCTCAAATTCACTTCTCGAATGTATGATATTCGGAAGCAAAAACCGACTTTGAGCTTGGAAGAGGGAATATTCAACAGCGATTTTGCTGGTTTTGTGATGCGAATTGGTAAAAAAAATAGCGATAATAAGACGATTGAAAATGTATTAATCTATGACCACACGGGGGAAGATAAAACGAAAACCAACCAAATCCTCGCCAAAAGCGGCGAAATGTACACGACTGCCGACCGACAATTTATGATAATGAACCTCAAAGATGGGCGGCAATATCAGGAAGTAATGCCGTCGAGCAAAAACAACAAAAAGTCGTATCCGTTTGTCCGCACCTCATTCAAAGAGTGGAACAAAGTGTTTGATTTGGGGCAATTTGAGATGGGACGCAGCGACGAAAATTTATTCAAAAACCTCCAAAGTGTGCAGCGCACTACCCAACTGTTGCAGCAAGTGGATTCTATCAATCAAAAAATCGAAGACCAAAATACAGAACTTTCTAACCAAACGAAGGGTTTTTATCGCTATCTTTCTATCAATAAAATCAAAAATGTGACATCGGATTCGGCAGCAAAAACCGCAATCATTGCTCCGAATTTTCGCACTCCACACAGCGATATACCGCCCAAATTCAGAGATTTTGGCGATTCCGCGCTGCTTGCGAAGCCCTTTACGACCCTCGAAGACTTGATTTCTTCGATGCCTGTCTATGAGCAAAAACAGCTGTTTGGTCGGGCTGCATCGCAGGCGAGAAGCGGCAAAAGCCTTGCAATATCTACTATTGAGAGCAAAGACCGACTGAAAAAAGACTTGGTAAAATTCCAGTTTGAGCTACACACCAAATTCACTTGGGCGTTTGTATGTCTGCTTTTTTTATTCATCGGCGCGCCGATGGGAGCGATAGTTCGCAAAGGCGGTTTTGGATATCCGATTTTGATTTCGATTAGTTTTTTTATGTTGTTTTTTATGCTGACCGTGATGGGAAAAAGATTAGCGGATTCGCTGGCGATGAATGTTATTTTGGCGGCTTGGCTGCCGTGTTTGGTACTGCTGCCGGTCAGTATTATTTTGACGATAAAAGGAATGAACGACTCGCCGTTGTTCGATTTTGCGAGCATTTTTCAAAGAATAAAAAATATTTATAAAACAAAAAACAAGATAATTGCTAAATGAACGATGTCACAATAAATAATATTATTAAAAATAATTTGGTATTTTTTACTTTATTTTTAATATTTCTGTTGCTTGCGCAGTTTTTTTTGTGGCACAATCACATACAAGGCGAAGAAATATTTTGGTTGGATGCACAAAGGAAATCATTTTTAGATATAATTTTTCAGTTTTTTACGTTGGTAGGAGAGGCGTATTCTTTTGTAATTGCTTTTTTTGTGCTGTTATTTTTTGAGTATCGAAAAGCAATTTTGATACCTATTGCAGGCGGGCTGAACTTGATAATTACCTATTTTTCAAAGCATTATCTGGCGCACCCACGTCCGATGACTTACTTCAATCAGCTGCATATTTTTGAAAAATTGCACCCTGTGGAGGGCGTAGATTTGAATTCGGGCTTCAATAGTTTTCCTTCGGGGCATACGCTGGCAGCGTTTACGCTGTTCAGTTTGCTGGCGTTGCTTTCAGAAAACAAGACACGGAATGCAGTTATTTTTTTTAGCTCAGCGGCGTTGGTGGCGGTGTCACGAATGTACTTAATTCAACATTTTTTAGAAGATGTTTTGTTGGGTTCTATCGTTGGCACTTCGATAGCGACGGCGGTTTTTTATTTTTATAAAAATACAGAAATTGCGGCTGAAAGTAAATGGAATCAACATCTTAAAACTCGCAAATTGAACTAATCGGCATGGAAAATTGTTTTCAAAGTCAAATATTATCCGAATGGAAGCAAACGAAAAACCAAAAACTGCGAATAGTAGTGTAGATCTGAGGATATTGGGCGAAATACAAACCAATAAAGGAGAAGACTTGGCGGCGTTGTCACAAAAACAACCAATTATGTTATTTTTCTTACGGCATTTTGGTTGTACTTTTTGTAGAGAAGCTCTGGACGAGATTTCAAAAAAACGCAAATCTATCGAAGAAAGCGGCATAAAAATTGTCTTCGTCCACATGGCAGACGAGCCGACGGCAAAGAAGTATTTTACGAAATTCAAAATGCCCGACGCGACTTTCGTTGGGGATTCGGAGTGTAAATATTATGCACATTTTGGGCTAATCAAAGGCTCGGCGACTCAACTTTTTGGGCTGCAATCTTTCGTGCGTGGCTTTCAGTCGGGTATTTTGAAAGGTTACGGACTCGGCGGACCGATTGGAGATGGCTTCCAAATGCCGGGTATTTTTATTATTTTTAGAAACGAAATTCGGGAAAGTTATGTCCATAAGTTAGCGTCTGACGTACCCGATTATATGAAGTTGGCTAAATGTTGTGAGTTGTGAAGGCTGTCACATTTTTAGGAATGAGGAAAAAATAAGATATTCAGATTTTTCCAATCAATTCAAACAATAACAAGGCATTTTTGAGGCGCAACACAGAGCGTTGTAACGAAAAAATAACGCAGTAATTGGTTGTAATTTAGCAGAAAAAATGAGTAGTATATTTTAGATACATTCTTACACTTAAATAGACGACATTTAATACTCGACATAATTCGTTGATTTTCAATAGTTTATGATGACTCAAAATTAAAAACTAAAAACTTATAACTACTTACATTCCTTATCTATAAATAAAATATTTTAGTATGATAGGTTGGAGATTTACGGACTTCGTACCCGATGAAAAAGGCGGTGCGAACTTTGAAAAATTACTCAAAATTTTTCAAGACCTCATCGTCTATACGGCGGGAAATGTCAGCGAATCGCTGGGCTGGCTGACGCAGTTGGACAAGGATTATAAGCTCACGGACGAAAAGTATGGCATGGCGGATTTCATTCAAGACCTGATTGATAAAGGCTATATCAAACAAGAAGACTCCGAAAATCCGCGATATGTGCCAAGCTCCAAGATGGAAATTGCGCTGCGACAAAGTGCGCTGGAAGATATTTTTGGGAAACTAAAAAAAGCGCGACCCGGCAAGCACAATACCAAAAACTACGGTAGGGGCGACGAGCCGACCTCCGAAGTGCGTCCCTACGAATTTGGCGACCCAATCGAAAATATTTCTATTTCGAGCAGCCTCCGAAATGCCCAAATCAATCACGGAATCCACGAGTTCAAGCTGACTGGCGAAGACCTCGAAATCCACGAGTCGTACTACCAAAGCCAGATGAGTACGGTGCTGATGATTGACGTTTCGCACTCGATGATACTCTACGGCGAAGACCGAATCACGCCTGCAAAGAAGGTGGCGATGGCACTTTCCGAACTCATCACGACGCGCTACCCAAAGGACACGCTCGATATTATTGTGTTCGGCAACGACGCTTGGCAGATAGAAATCAAGGATTTGCCGTATCTGCAAGTCGGACCCTTCCACACCAATACGGTGGCGGGTTTGGAGCTGGCGATGGACTTGCTCAAACGCCGCCGAAACCCCAACAAACAGATTTTTATGATTACGGACGGCAAGCCGACGTGTATCAAAAAAGGAAATAAATATTACAAAAATAGCTTCGGCTTGGACAAAAAAATTATCACCAGAACGCTCACTTTGGCGCAGCAGTGTAAGAAAATGAATATTCCAATTACTACTTTTATGATTGCTCGCGACCCGTATTTGATGCAGTTCGTGGATCAGTTCACGCAAGCCAACAACGGCAAGGCTTTTTACAGCAGTTTGCAAGGTTTGGGCGAATTTATTTTTATGGATTACAAAGAAAATAAGGCGAAAAGGCACAGATAAAACCGCTGTCAATCTAAACGCAGCAACGATTATGAAAAAAGAATGGTTTGAAACTTGGTTCGATACGGCGTATTATCACGCGCTTTATGGCGACCACAATGAGGAAGAAGCGAAGGAACTCGGAGGGGTTTTGTTGAATTTTTTGCACTTGCCGCCCTCGTCGCGGCTCTTGGATTTGGCTTGCGGCAAAGGTCGATTTTCAAAATATTTGGCTTCGCGCGGCTACGAAGTGGTAGGCGCGGACTTGTCGGAAGAAAGTATTTTACAAAATATAAGCAGCGAAACGGACGAACTTACTTTTTTCGTCCACGATATGCGCAAGTCGTTGAGAATCAACTACTTCGATGCGGTATTTAATATTTTTACCAGTTTTGGATATTTTGACAGCGAAAGAGATAACCTAAAAACGTTGCAAGCGGTTTGGCAAAATCTGAAGCCAAATGGTCTTTTTATTTTGGATTATTTCAATTCGAGCTATGTCACAAAAGATATTATTTCGGAATGTCACAAAAAAGTAGAAAAAATTGATTTTTTTATATCCAAAAAAGTCGTGAAAGGCTTTGTAGAAAAAGAAATCGAAGTCCGAGACGCTGGAAAAGTATTTCATTTTAAGGAAAGAGTACAACTGTTTTCAAAGTCAGATTTCGACAACTTGCTTGGGCAAGCGAATCTAAAAATTCTACACCGATTCGGCGATTATCAACTTTCTCCATTTGATGAGGAACATTCGCCACGCCAGCTAATTATTGCCCAAAAAATATGAATTTTATACACCAATTTGACCAATATTTCTTTTACTTTTTCAACACCGTCTGCCACCTTCCTTTTCTGGATTCATTAGCTACGCTTTGGAGAAATCCTTTTTTTTGGTCGCCACTTTATGTTTTTTTTATCAGCTTTTTATTACTTAATTTTGAGTTAAAAAAAAGTGCTTTTTTTATTTTTTGTTTAGCGGTGTTGGTTGCTTGTAGCGACTTTACGAGCAGCTCAATAATCAAAAAAGCTGTTCAACGCGTCCGACCTTGCCGCGAAAAAGCGATGGATTTCCAAGTAAAAAAATTAATTCCTTGCGGCGCAGGTTATAGTTTTCCTTCCTCCCACGCCGCCAATCATTTTGCAATAGCCATTTTTATTGCTTATACGCTCGGGCGACGCTGGAAATGGCTAAAACTCCTCCTCATCTTTTGGGCGACTTCGATCAGCATAGCACAAATTTATGTGGGCGTACATTATCCTACGGATATTCTGGCGGGAGCTTTTTTAGGGACAACTTTGGCGATTATTTTTCTTAAAATTCTCCAAAAAATCAATATTTTTGACATCAAAAATTCACAAAACGCCTGATAATTATTTATTTTATTGAAAAAAAGCTATGCAACCAAGCGATTATTTTTTTCTATTTTTTACCGTTTTTGCTGCTGGCAGCATCGGCTTTTTTGTGCAAAAAAATACCCAATTTTGGTTACAAATTTTTCTTTCGTTTAGCGGAGCTTATATTTTTGGCATCACGATGCTGCACCTGCTTCCGGAGGTGTTTGCCAAACTTTCGGAGGAAGCTGGTTACTGGATTTTGCTCGGTTTTTTCATTCAATTATTGCTGGAGCAAATTTCTCGCGGTGTCGAACACGGACATTTTCATCTTCCACACCAGCCCAGCGGCTCGTTTGCTGTGCAGATTATGACGGGACTGTGCGTCCACGCTTTTTTTGAGGGGATTCCGTTGAGCAATATTGGAGATACGCACCTATTTTATGGCATTATTTTGCACCACGCACCTGCGGCTTTTGCGTTGGTTGTGTTGTTTTTGTCCTCCAGATATACGCCCAAAACTGCTTTTTTCTGTCTGTTGTTGTTCTCATTTATGCCGCCTTTGGGCGCGACGATAGGCGCAAATCTTCAACTTTCAGATGTCACAGAACACCGAATTATTTCCGTTGTCATCGGCTCTTTTTTACACATTGCTACCACGATTTTGTTTGAAGTAGATAGCAGCGGCAGCGCGTCCAATCACCACCAAATCCCTTGGCGCAGATTGCTTGCTATCGCTGTGGGGATAGCGGCGGCGGCAGCGATTAGTTGAAAAAAAGTTGTCGATTTTTCTCAAAATCGCTTTTTTTTTGACTATTTTACAAATATAATTCGTCAGAACTTTCGACTTTATCGCTTCCAACTATGTCACAATATGCCAAATATACGGCAATATAACTAATTGGTAGTGTGGCTAAAATACCTATGCCGAAGAATAACAGACCGACTAAATTGAGCAGTACGAGCAGCAATAAAAATCCAAAAAACTGAAAAAATTGTCGAGTGATAAGCCTCCGACTCAACTCCATAGCCGCCCAAGCGTCCTTCGTTCCTTCCAGCACAAAACAGCTCGCTAATGTGTAAGCGACTGAAAAATAAACGGCTGGAAACAAGAAAAATGCGCCCAAAAACACAAAAATACCCACCAAAAGCGACGACAACACCAACGGTACGAAGCTCTCAAAACCTTCAAAAAAATTTTGAAAAGTGTAGGATTCACGGTTTTTCATTTTTTTAGCGACTATCAAATAGCCTGCCGCAAATGGCGGAGCAATCATCGGACTTGCCAACGGAATCATTACCGCCGCCGCAATCACACCGAAAAAAAACAAGGTAAAAACAATATAAACGGCAGGATCTCGCCGAAAAATTTCGACCGCTTCCTCTACATATTGCTTGCTCTTTACGAGGTATCCGTTATCGATTAGCTGTCGTACTCGTTGCTCTATTTTTTCCATTTTTTCTGTTTTAAATTCACAAAAATATGCTTTTTGCGCTGCTTGGATATTTTATTTTACCAAACTTTCAGCGTTTTCTAAAATCAATCTCGGCTTTCGAGTTCCCGTATATTGGAGGATAAAACGCGAAGGTTTGGGGTCGATAGTTTGTTCTTTTTGAAACAAATTAAAATCAAAATTTAAGTTGATTGTGACATATCTGTAATGCTGAATATCTAAATTCATGGCTCTCAAAAGTGTATTTTTTTTACTTTTCTCTAATTCTTCTACGAATTGTATTTTAGGTTTTATTTTGTACTGCGAATAATAATCAACCGCTATAAGCTGCTGTAAAACAGTATCTTGCGGATAATTATTTTTAGCAAATTGAAAAATAGTTTCATACACTTCATTCATAGTGTATTGGTGATAAGGGCGCAAAGAGCCGAAATAGATACCAAGATTTAATAAAAAATCAAAAATACTATAGTTTTTTGTGACATATTTCAAAGTTTGTAACGTTCTGCCCTTATTCCAATAAATTTCCAACGCATTTTCGAGTTGCTCGATGCGAAAAAGTTCGTCTTTCGACAAGTATTTACTTTCTATAATCTGATACGGCGGCATCGGGTCATACACAAATCCATGCGCTTCACATTTCGTGCGCATCGGCGTTCCCTTCAAAAATTTTAGAAAACCGAGCTGCAATTCGGGGGCGAAAAGTTTGAAAACTTCCTCAAAACTGTATTTAATATCCTCCCAATAATCTAACGCAAGTCCAACGATGAGGTCGAGGTGCATTTCGATTTTGTAGGAAAGTACTTCGATTATTTTCTTCGTTTTTTCAAAATTTTGCTTCCGACTGACCTCCAAATTTGCTTTTTGGTTGACGGTTTGGATACCGATTTCGAAGCGAAACAATCCCGCAGGAACATGGTCGTGGATAAATTGGACGATGTCGGGGTGCAAAATATCGGCAGTAATCTCGAATTGAAAAACGTTTTCGGGGCGATGATGTTGGAGGATAAATTTAAAAATTTCTATCGTAAAATCCCGCTTTACGTTGAACGTCCTATCCAAAAACTTGATTACTTTGCCGTGTTGCATCAAAAAGTAGAGGTTGGCTTTGATGCTTTCCATCGGCAAATATCGGACGCGATTGTCTAAACTTGCCAAACAAAATTCGCATTTGTAGGGGCAGCCGCGCGAGGTTTCGATGTAGAGAACTTTGTTGCGCAAGCTCGCCACGTCGTCGTATTGGTAGGGAAAAGATTCGGCGTATTGGTCGAGTGGAAAATTGACTCCCAACGGAACGTAAAGAATTTGGTGGTTTCTTTTTTGGACTAAATTTGCGATTTTGTCCACGTTTGGGTAAGATTTTATAAAATCCGTGAACGGAATTTCGCCCTCGCCAGTTATGATAAAGTCTATACAATCCAACGCAATGATGTCTTCCCACTCGTAGCTCACTTCGGGACCGCCGAGCAAAATTTTTACATTTGGGTTTATTTCTTTCATCAGTTTTGCCACTTCGAGCGTCTGCGTGATGTTCCAAATATAACAACTGAATGCGACGACATCAAAATCTTTACAAAAATCTGCTATGTCACGTTTAGGCTCTTTTATCGTAAATTCTTTCCATTCCAAACCCTCGTGTTTGGAGTTCAAATCGTACAGCAGACGAATCGCCAAGTTGATGTGAATATACTTGGCGTTGAGGGTGGTCAATAAAATTCTCATAGTCAAAAAATAAAAATCAAAGATACGTTATTTAAGACAAAAAAAAAGCACCAACACTTTTCGTGCTGATGCTCTCTTGATGTCGGGGTACCAGGATTCGAACCTGGGACCCCCTGCTCCCAAAGCAGGTACGCTACCGGACTGCGCTACACCCCGAAATAATTTTATGCTTTCTGCGGAGAGGCCGGGATTCGAACCCGGGGCACCGTTACCAGTGCGTCAGTTTAGCAAACTGGTGGTTTAAGCCACTCACCCACCCCTCCTCTACTTCTATTTTCAAAAAGCGATGCAAAGATAGCTGCTATTTCTGAATTTACAAACTTTTGCTACTATATTTTTTACTAAAAAAATAATTGTGCTACATTGGCACTCATAATCAATAGTTTAGGTAAAAAAAAATATTAGCCTACGCTACCAATAGCGCATAATTACGACAGCGCAAAAGTAGAATAGAATGTCTATACGCAGCTCAATTTCGACGAAAAAAAGTATCTTTGCGAAGCCAAATAATTTTTTTCACCAAATAATTTTTCACCACATGACCAACAAAATTGTTACGCTCGATGAGTTTATTATCCGCCGAGAAGGGGATTCTGCTTTCGTACATACGGGCGAACTCACGGGCTTGCTGCGCGACATCGGAGTTGCCGCTAAAATCGTCAATCGAGAAGTCAATAAAGCAGGACTTGTGAATATACTCGGCACCGCCGGCACCGAAAATATCACGGGCGATAAAGTCCAAAAGCTTGACCTGTTCGCCAACGAAAAGCTCATCGAATGTCTAAAAAGCAGCGGCGAATGTTGCGGCATCGCTTCGGAAGAAAACGATGACATCGTTCAGATTCCCGCTCTGATGTCCAAAAATGCGAATTATGTAGTACTTTTTGACCCTTTGGACGGCTCGTCCAACATTGATGTCAATGTGTCGGTCGGGACTATTTTTGCTATTTATCGCCGAAAAAGTGACTCCCAAAAGCCGTGTGATTTGGGAGATTTTTTACAAAAAGGCACCGAATTGGTAGCGGCGGGCTATGTGATGTACGGTACTTCGACGATTTTGGTCTATACGACGGGCAGCGGCGTGAACGGATTTACGCTTGACCCCTCGATTGGGGAATTTTGCCTGTCGCATCGGGACATAAAAATTCCTGCGCGTGGCGATTATTACAGCATCAATCAAGGATATTACTTGAAATTCGATATAGAAATGCGTCGCTATGTCGATTATTGCTCTGACCTCAATCTTGGTTTGCGCTACATCGGCTCGATGGTGAGCGATATTCACCGCATACTTTTTCAGGGAGGAATTTTTCTTTACCCCAACACTCGCAAGTATCCGCATGGCAAACTTCGCTTGGTGTATGAGTGCAATCCGCTGTCTTTTGTGGTCGAGCAAGCAGGTGGAAAGGCGATTACGACTCAGCTCAATAGGATTTTGGAAATCAAACCGTCCAAGCTGCACCAGAACAGTACGATAGTAATTGGGTCGCCAGATATGGTAGATGAGATGAAGTCATTTGTGGAAAAATATGCTGCCACAGCGTTGATGTGAAATTGAAAATCTTTGATTTTCCGAAAGCTCCGATTGTATTCACAATCGGAGCTTTTTTTTATTAATTTTTTTTTGAAGACTATTTTTTGCTATGTCATAATTTATAATTTTTTGGGAAATTATGTTTACTGTAATAAGTTGATAATGAGTTATTTATGTAAAAAATTGCTACAATGTGGTGTTTTAAAGGATACAAAAACCATTTTGGTTCGTTCTGTAGTAAGTCATTAAAATAAATAAAAAAAAATTATTTAAAAAAAAAATCTAATTTCACCCTGTCCCAAAGGTTGATTTAACCGTATATTATTTTGACGTAAATTATTATTTTTCAAATAGCTCAACGAGTATGCAAAATTTAGTTTTCCCATACAAAAACACAGTGTTATTTTGTCTGTTAATGTTTGTAAATTTTCAAATAGCAGAGGCGCAAAATAAATTTACAAAAGCACTAAAAAATGAAATGTGTGACAGGGTAAAAGAAGCTACTCAACACGCATGGAGCGGTTACAACCAGTATGCCTCGGGCTGCGACGACCTTATGCCGTTGAGCAAAAAAGGTAGAAATTGGTACAAATTTTCGATGTCCATGACTCCTATGGACGCTTACGATACTTTCGTCTTGATGGGACTAAAAGAGGAGGCGGCGCAGGCGCAGGCTTCGATGATAAATAAATTTAATTTTGATTTGGACAACGATGTTCAGGTTTTTGAAGTTACTATTCGGCTGCTCGGAAGTCTTTTGAGTGCCTACGAATCGGAGGGAAATAAACAATTTTTGTCCCTTGCCGAAGACTTGGGGCAGCGACTTCTTCCCGCTTTCAAAACGCCAACAGGAATGCCGTACCGCTTCGTGAATCTTCATACTGGCAACTGTCGCGACAGCATCAACAATCCAGCTGAAATCGGTACTTTGACCCTCGAATTTGGTAAATTATCCGAGTTTACGGGCGACAAAACCTATTACGAAGTCGTTAAGAAAGCGACTTTGGCGGTCTTTGAGCGTCGGAGTGCTTTGGATTTGGTAGGCGAGGCGATAGATGTTAAGACTGGAAAATGGACGAATACGAACAGTCATATCAGTGGCTGCATTGATTCTTACTACGAATATCTGTACAAAAGTTGGTTGCTTTTTGGGGACAAAGATTTCAAAAAAGCGTTTGAAATTCATCAAAAAGCGATAAAAAAATATTTGATTTGTGACACCGAAAATGGTAGTTTTATGCGCCAAGTCAATATGAATACAGGTGTCGAAATATCCTCCAATTACGGCGCATTAGACGCTTTTTATACAGGTTTGTGCGTGTTGGAAGGCGATATTTTGTTGGCAAGAAATATCCAAAAAGCCAACTTCTCCATGTGGAATGCCTTCGGTATGGAGCCAGAAGAGTATAATTTTAAGACGCAAAATGTGACAAACTCACAGTACCACTTGCGTCCCGAAAATTTAGAAAGCTGCTTTTATCTTTACCGAAGCACCAAAAGCGAACAGTATCTTTGGGAAGGAAAAAAAATGGTTGATGACATTCTAAAAAACTGTCGGTCAGAAGTTGGCTTTGCCTCTATCAAAGACCTAAAAACGATGGAAAAAATGGACGTTATGCACAGTTTTTTATTCGCCGAAACGCTCAAATATGCTTACCTACTGTTTGCGCCAGACGCTTCGTTGGACTTGAAAAAATATGTCCTGAACACTGAAGCTCATGCTTTTTTAATAGCCAAAAAATAATTTTCTGACGGCTTTTGTGACAAAACAGGCTACAAAAAGCTTTTGACCGATGAAAGGGCTTTGTCCAAGCTGCCAGTGTCTTGTCCGCCTGCCGTCGCGAATTGCGCTTGTCCGCCACCGCCGCCGTTGATGATTTTGGAAAGTTCTTTGATGAGGTTGCCTGCACTCAAATTGCGCTCTTTTACAAGATTTTCGCTTATTTGTACGCTCAACTGTGGCTTTCCGTTGCTGATATTTCCGAATGCAAGGACGCAGTTTCCGACTTCTTTTTCAATGCCGTTCATCAAATTTTTGATTGATTTGAGGTCGTCCAATTCTACTTTTGCGACCAATAAATTAAAGCCATCGAAGGTTTCTATTTTTGAAACTAAACCTATTTTCAAGCCATTGGCAATTTGATTTTTTGCTGCCTCCAATTCTTTTTCGGTTTTACTTTTACTTTCAAAGAGGTCAGCTACTTTCTTTGCTGTGTCTTTTCTATTCTTAAAAATTTCTCTAATCGCCTCTAATTCAGCAAGTTCCGAATTCAAATAGCCTTCAGCTACCGCATCGGTCAAAACTTCTACCCGACGAACTCCTGCCGTCACCGAGCCTTCCGAAACGATTTTGCACAAACCGATTTCGCCCGTAGCCGCAACGTGCGTGCCGCCGCAAAGCTCAATACTGAAATTTTTATCGTAAGTAATTACGCGCACCGTTTCGCCATATTTTTCTCCGAAAAGCATAATTGCGCCCGTTTTTTGAGCGTCAGCGATATGCATATTGCGTACTTCTTCCAACAGAATATTTTCTCTAATTCGTTGATTGATTATACTTTCTATTTGAGAAAGTTCTTCTTTTGTCACTGCGTTGAAATGCGCGAAGTCAAAACGCAAACGATTTTCATCTATGCTCTGACCTTTTTGCAAAGCGTGTTTTCCCAACACTTGATGCAATGCCGCATGAAGCAAATGCCCAACCGAGTGATTTTTTGAAATCAAACCACGGCGTTTTTCATTCACTTGTGCATCAATAATCACATTTTTGTCAATCCACGAAGGCAATTTATCCACCACATGAATAATCAAATCGTTTTCTTTCTTCGTATCCAACACTTCGATGCGCTCCACGATTGTTGTTTCATCTTCTTTGGAGAGGGTTAGGGTGAGGTGTCCGCTATCGCCAACTTGTCCGCCGCTTTCTGCATAAAATGGCGTGCGGCTCAGCACAATCTGATAATTTGTACCTTTTTTATCTTCGACCGTTCTGTATTTCAAAACCTTTGCGTTGCCAACTTGCAGTTGGTCGTAACCTACAAACTCAACGCGTTCCTCTCCCGACCCCTCCAAAGGAGGGGAAGACGGGACAAACCAATCGCCAACTTGTTTGGCAGCGTCTTTTTGAGAACGCTTTTTCTGCTCATCAAGTGCTTTTTTGAAGCCAACTTCATCAACCGAAAAACCTTTTTCGCGAGCGATAAGTTCTGTCAAATCTATCGGAAAACCGTAAGTGTCCAACAATTCAAAAGCATCGGTTCCTGTGATTTGTCCGTTTGTAGGCGTGATGTTTTCCAAACGTTTTAGACCATTTTCCAACGTCCGTAAAAATGATTTTTCTTCTTCCAAAATCACTTTTTGAACAAAATCTTGTTGTGCTTTCAACTCTGGAAAAACGTCTGCAAATTCACTCGACAAAATCGGAACAAGCGTATTGAAAAACGGCTCTTTGATGTCCAAAAACGAGTAAGAATAACGCACCGCACGGCGCAAAATGCGGCGAATAACGTAACCTGCACCGCCAGAAGCGGGCAACTGACCGTCTGCAATCGTGAACGCTACGGCACGAATATGATCCGCCACAACGCGCATCGCAACGTCTGTCATCGCGGTTCGCTCGTAGCTTCCTGTGTATTTTTTACCTGATTTTTTTTCAATATACGTCAAAAGTGGCGTAAAAACGTCCGTATCGTAGGTGTATTTTTTGCCCTGCAAAACCATACACAAACGCTCAAATCCCATACCCGTGTCCACGTGTTGCGCGGGCAAAACGACCAACGAAGCATCGGCTTTGCGCTCAAATTGCATAAAGACATTGTTCCAAATCTCGACCACTTGCGGGTCGTCTTTATTCACCAATTCTTCTCCCGCGATGATGGCGCGTTCTTCATCGCTGCGGAAATCGTAGTGAATTTCGGAACACGGACCGCACGGACCTTGTGCGCCCATTTCCCAAAAATTATCTTTTTTGGAGCCATTAATTATTTGATTGTCGGGCAGATATTTACGCCAAAAATTACGCGCTTCTTCATCGCTTGCCAAGCCGTCTTTTTCGTCGCCCCCAAAAACGGTAGCATACAAACGGTCTTTTTTTAAGCCCAATTTATCGTGCAACAATTCCCAAGACCAAGCGATTGCATCTTCTTTGAAATAGTCGCCAAACGACCAATTGCCCAACATTTCAAACATCGTATGATGCGTTCCATCGAAACCAACGTCTTCCAAATCGTTGTGTTTTCCGCTTACGCGAAGGCATTTTTGTGTGTCGGCGATGCGCACCGCGGGCGGCGTTCCGTTGCCCAAAAAATAATCTTTGAACTGCACCATACCCGAGTTGGTGAACATCAAAGTTGGGTCATTTTTGAGAACCAGCGGCGCAGAGGGTACGATTTTATGTTGTTTGCTCTCGAAAAAATCGAGGAATGCACGGCGTATTTCGTGAGAAGTCATAAAATATGATGATTGTAAGAACGATTTTTATGTGTAAAAAAACCAAGTCGCAAAAGTACGTTTTTTTGTTGTGCTGTGCAAAAATGAATGGGAGTAATTTTTTGGAGAGTGGCAAAAAAAGGGGTTTGCACACAGATTTTTTATAAATTATAAAAATAAAAATTTGTTTTATTTTTTAAAACAAAATGTGGTTTTTGTTAAAATTTTACAGCAATAAATTTTATTATAAAGTATATTTATATCGTTGATTATCAGTTATTTATCAAAAATATTTAAAATTACTTCAAAAAAATAGTGGTCTGATTACATAGATTTTATTAAGATATGAAAAAAAAATATTTACATCTAAAACAAAAAAAATAAAAATTTGGAGAGATTTTTGGACAAAAGTTTGGATATTCCAATAGTAATTTTCATTTTTACGGTCGGAATAGATGTAACGCCCCTAGCTTACTATGTTTGTAGTTATAAATCCTTTTAAAAGACACCCTAATGTTGGGGTGCGGGAATCGTATTTTTAACTACCTAAACAAAACACAGCTTTATGATTAAAATATTTAAACGCAAAGAAAAATTCGTATTCAATACGCACACACTCACTTACGAGCGCGTAGTGATGTCGCTGAAAGATAGAATTTTCAAACTATTTAGTTTCTTTTCTGCATCGTTGGTAGCAGCTATTTTGTTGCTTACTTTGGTGTACCGCTTTTTTCCTTCTCCGAGGGAAGGACAACTCCTGCGCGAAATCGAGCAAATGCAATATAAGTATTCTTCGCTGAACGGTCAGATGGAGGATATGTCCAAGGTGTTGCAGAATGTTCAAGACCGCGATGCTGGAGTTCACAGAATGATGTTTGGTATGGAGCCGATTGATAAAGCGGTCTGGAATGGAGGTGTGGGCGGTCACAACAAATACAAAGACCTTTTTGATTTTAGCAACACGGGAAGTGTGATAGCTGCGTCGCTCGAAAAAGCAGAAAGATTACAGCGTCAGTTGGTGCTGCAATCCAAGTCGCTCGATACGATTCAGATGTTGGCGAAGGAAAAAGAAAATATGTTCGCTTCTATTCCCTCTATCAAACCTATTCGGGAGGATAAACTGAACCGCTCCATGACGCTGCTTTCGGGCTTCGGAATGCGCCTTCACCCAATCCATAAGGTGACTAAAATGCACACGGGTATTGATTTTTCTTCTCCGCAAGGCACGGCGATACAAGCTACCGGCGACGGACGTGTAGTAAAAGTAGAACACGCGGGCAACGGATATGGCAACAATGTCATTATTTCGCACGGCTACGGCTACGAAACTTTGTACGGTCACATGGCGCGCATGGACGTGCAGGTGGGCGATAAGATAAAAAAAGGACAAAAAATTGGCATCGTCGGCAGCACGGGTTCTTCTACTGCGCCGCACTGTCACTACGAAGTTCGCTACAAGGGAGTTCCCGTCAATCCGGTACATTTTTGTTTGGACGGCTTGAATCCCAACGAATATCAGCAGATGACCAACGCCGCGAACTCCGTCAATCAATCGTTTGACTAAAAAATTTCTACATAGAAATCCACCTATATTTAAGCGTCATTCGTTCAGTCGAGTGACGCTTTCTTTTTTAGGAAGGCTCTGCGTCGGGAGTCAGATTATCGCCCGATACTTCCATTCGAGCCGTCCGCACGACCATTATCTCTTGGGTAGAAAATTCCATCCACGCAAATTCGTACACATAATGGTAGGTTTTGCCTTGTGAGTTGAGGTAAAAACCGGTGATAAAGTCAAAGTTAAAATTTTTTTTGACTAAATCTACGCGACTAATTTTTAGTTGGAGCAGACTTTTCCCCATCAGCACCATCAGGATTCTGTGGTTGCGGTGTAGGATTTTATCTACTTTGTGCGTATAATTTTCGCTGGCTTTCGCCAACTTGAGGTGAAAAGTATTTTTGCAGCTCACGGAGCAGAATTTTTTATCCGCCCGCCCTTTGAAAATCGTTTTGCAGATAACGCAGCGTCCCATAACGAGTAGTTTTTAGTAGTGAGTTTTTAGTGTCATGTGTCATGTCCTGATATAGCTTTGCACAAACTATATTCCTAAATTGACAACAGCTTTAGCTGTTGAGTAAAAAAAGGTGGTGTATTGGCTTTAGCCCAATATTTGCCAAGAGCGATTTATTTAGGCTGAAGCCAATACCAATTATTATCCATTATCCGACAGCTAATGCAGTCGGCTTTTAATGAAAAATAAATATGTTCAGATAAGCAGTTATAAGTTTTTAGTTTTTAATTTTTAGTAATCATAAACTATTGAAAACCAACGAATTATGTCAAATATTAGCTGTCATCTATTTAAGTGTAAGAACTTACTTAAAAACACTTTAGTCAAAGGCAATTTTACTTCCGCCGTTGGAGCGAGAAGCGTTAGCTGGAGCAAAAATACAAAAAATAAATATTTTAACGGTTAATAATCAATATTAACCGTTAGCAGATAGTTAAGTTGCTTATTGTACTGATTTTCAACGAAATAAATTTGGTTGATTGTATTTTATACTTCTATATTTGTGAAATATTTTAAAACTCAATAACTGTATTATGAAAAATAATTCCGACATCACACTCGTCAGCCTCGTGAATTTGGACGGCAATGCGCTGATGAAAATAAAATGCGGTGCCAGCAGCATGGCACAGCAACGGTTGGCAAAATATCCGCTCGCCAAATTTCAGACCTGCGAAAAAATTTGGCTGATGCGATATTCGATTTCTCACTTGCGACTTCTTCGAGAGTGGAGTGGGGCAGTGCTGCGGGTGCAAGATATTCAGACAGTCCAAAACGATAGACAACCGCAAGGCGAAGCTGAAAAGTCAAAAATGAATTAACTTTTTTTGGGGACTTGGGTAGATTGTAAGGGGTTTTATAACTTTTTAGCTTCGAGTGTTGTCAACACTTCCCAAACAAATTATCCATTTTTATGCCAAACTCAACCAACCATTGAGTTATTTTTCGTTACAACGCTCTGCGTTGCACTTCAAAAATGCTCTGTTTTTGATTGAATTTATTTAAAAAAATTGAATACTTTATTTTCTTTATTCTCCAATGCAAATATAACAACATTTTTGGTAGGTTTATTTTTTGGGGCAAAAGAAAAAACCCCGCCGAATTTTCATTCGGCGAGGTTTTACTCTGGTTCATTAATCCCTTAACATTTGACAATTTTCTTTTATTATTCGATGATAATCATTTTTTTAGTCGCCGTTGCGGTCGAAGTTTCCAGCTGATAGTACAAGATGTTTCCGCCTATCGGCGCAATCTCGTTGCGGTTGATACCAACTTGGTTGAAGCCTTTCGCAAACGTATTTTCTATTACTTTCAGCACTCTGCCCGACACGTCGAAGATGGTCAATTTGGCACTCGCGCTTTCGGGCAAGTTGAAGCCAATCATCGTAGTCGCTCTGAACGGATTGGGTTGGTTTTGATACAACTCAAACCCGCCATTCGCCGCCGCATTGTTGTTTCCTTTGAATTGTAGGGACAAATCTTGCAAGTCACCCGCCGTCGTGTAGGCTTCGGCAGCCGTCATTCGAGAGTTGAGTTGCACAAAATTGCTCAACGTGCCGCTCGCTTTGGCTTTGAAAACCACCGTAAATACGTTTTCGGAAGCTGTTTTGCCGTCGAAACTTGCAGTTAAGATGCCTTCGTTGAGCATAGTAAGACCAAAATTGTCTGTCTTTGCATTTTCGGAACGAATATCTACAAAGGCTAACTTGCTGTTGTCAAAATTCATCGTGAATTGATAGCCTTGCAAAGCAGCAAACTCGGTAGTCGTCACATTCATCGTCACCAATTCGCCAGCTTTAAAATTCACATCGTCGGAGAGGAATGTCGTAGTGGCATTGCTGCGCGACTCGGTAGAGCCAAGCAAATTGTTCGCTACCGCACTTCCATTGACATCGCCGATTTTGACCGCCACGAAATCCGCTTGCTTGCTGCCAGAGATACTCGTGAACGATTTTACTTCTGGAAACGCATTTTCAAACGGATTGAGCGGGTTCGGGAACTGGTACGCTGCATCTACGAACCTCCATGAACTGTTGTTGGTAAAGTTATCGGTGATGTGAAGTATCAGTTTTCGCAGCTCCACCATGTCGAAAGTCGTCACTGTGCCGCTTCTATTGATGTCTGCCGCAATGATTTTGTATGGCGACTCGAGGGGCGTAATGCCCAAGATATGTCTGCTCATCAACACCAAGTCATAGGTAGAAACTCCGTTGAGCGGGTTCATGTCTTTTTCGGGTGTGACGGTAACATTGACTCCATTCGGAATATTGTAGCCGAAGAAACCGGGCGTAGCGTTTTGGAAAAGCGGGTTCGACGCACCTGTGATGTAAGGAAACGCGTTGGAGGAATAGGTCGCTTTCACTGTCGTTTGCTCTACTTCGTGCGCCGTTTCGTCTTTCACCAAGCCAGCGATGTTGGCGGAGCCACTGCCCGGACAAGGTGCGCCCATGTTATTTTGGACGATAATGTATGTTTCGCAGTAATCCCAGTTGCCGTTTGAGTCACGCACCCAAAGTGCGAGGATATTGGTGCCGAGATTGTCGCAGGTAAAAATCAAAGTATCCGAAGCCGATGCGGGAGGTGTAAGCGTACCCGGCGTGACGGTGTTGTGCGTCAGTTTTCTTTCTGCAATCGGACCGCAGTTGTCATAACTTCCGCCGTCGAAAGCGGTAGCGTTGATGGGTACCATGCCCGTAGCAGGCATCAGATTAATCGTAAGACCGTTGATGCAAACTGGTGTTGGTTTTTTGCAATCTTTTATCTGGACTTTGTAGCTACAAGTCCGCACATTGCCGCAGCCGTCTTCCGCCGACCAAGTGATTCGGTTGATACCGAAAGGCAAAGCCTGTGAAAGAGAGTTACCGTTGCCCGTAAAATCAGTCGTTCCGTTATCGCCAGCATCTGCTTTCCACGAATATTTAATTCTGTTGTTTGGCGTGCAATCATCGGTAGCAGTAACTGAAAGCGTGATAGAAGACGAAGCGCAAGTATTTGGGTACTGACAAATAACAGTATCGCGGCAAAAAGTCGTAAAGTTTGGCGCAATCGTGTTCAGCACTTTGATGACCTGTGTGTAAGTATAAAATCCGGTGCTGCCCGTCACATTGGGGTCGTATTGGCACCAGTCAATGACTGTCCACTTGCGCAATATTTTTTTGCAAGCAGGCAACTGTATCGGTAGTTCCAAATCTTCGTAGGCGGTCGCTACCAAGTCGCAACTTGTTTCTGTAAAAATCGGACGTCGCGAGCCGACTGCCAAGCTGTCGGGGTCAGTAGCCGCTCCGCAAGTAGAAACGGTAATATCTGTGGGCCACTGTATAGCAGTAGTCCCGTTGAAAGGGCGCAAATTGACGACCGAAATAGTTTGTGTGCATACAGCCGACCTGCCGCCTCTGTCCGTGACGCTGAATGTTCGGACTATCGAACCCACGCCGCAGTTGTTAATAGTAGAAGAGAAAGTAGCTGCGATAGTAAGCTGTGCGCAGTTGTCGGTGGCGATTCCGTCTTTTCCGATATTGACGGGCGTGTTCGTTCCGTCGCCAGCGATATTTACCAAAATATCTTGGCGACTTGCTTGTGTGGAAACTACTTTACCAAAATTTTGTGCCAAATAAGCATTGGTGAGCGAAGCAGAAGCCAACTCGTAAGCACCACACTCAACCGTCACACTTGGCGGGCAAGTGATGGACGGAGCCAATTTATCTTCTGTCAATACTTGTACCATACAAGAGTTGGTGTTGCCGGCTGCATCTTTGATGCGAAGCTCTACCATAACCGTATCTTTTATGTCGCAGCAAGTGAGCGTCACAAAATCTGCGAATACTTGGTTGGCGGCAGGCACACAAGGACTTGGCAAGCGGCGAACTTTGTACTCCACTACACCACAGTTATCGTGGCTGCCTTCGTTGAAACTCAAAGCGTCAATGGTCGCTGACCCGTCTGTACCCAAAGAAACTTTCGTCACTTGGCGACATACCGGAATCGGAGCTACCTTATCAATGATTTTGACCGCATATTTACAAACTGTTTTCAGTCCGTTGCAACCGTTTTCGAAAGTCCACGTGATAGTATCTACTGTTCCCACTGGAAGGCGTTTTAGGATTACGTCTTCCGTAGGCGCGATGTTGCTCTTTACATTCAAATTAGCTGCATCGTGACCGAAAATTTCGGCTACTTGCGATGCAACGGACACATTGACTGGCGAATTGCAATTTGTGACAGCCGTAGGGCGTGGCAACGTCGGATTTCCCCAGCAGTTGTTGTAGTCTGCCTCCCAAGTCACGTCGGACGGTGGGCAAAACGTAATCGTCGGCGGATTATTGTCCGATATTTTGATTATTTGAATGTCTGTATAAACCTGACCTGTACACCAGTCGGCTATCGTCCAAGTGCGGAGGATTTTGTAGCTGGAAGGTGCGCAAACTGGAATAACTTGGTCGCTGAAAGTTGAATTTATTTCGCAAAAACCCAACGCATTTGGATACAAACTGCCTCCGTTGATGGTCGGAACTCCTGCTCCTCCAACGCCATCTGGACGTGGGTGACGGTAGCCGTCGGTACTCGGTACGGTTGGGAAATTAGATTCGCAAGCCAAAACGATGTCTAATGGAAAGCCGTTGGTTGCGCTTTCGACACCACTGAATGTGTCGCGGCTGAACCAAATCGTCTGTGTGCAAGAAGACACGTTTCCGTAAGCATCTGTGAAAGACCAAGTGCGAACCACTTTGTAGCTGTAGCCAGCGAAGTTGCAATCGAGGTCAGTTCTGACATCGACTTTGCTTGCTGTTACGGTGCTGCAGTCGTCTGCTATTGGATTGGCGGACGTAGGAAGGCTGGCAAGTGAATTGCTGCAGCTCAACGTTACGTCGGCGCAATTTGTGACTACAGGAGCTAATTTGTCTTCTACCTTTGCTGTACTCCAGCAAGAGTTGCCGCTCGCCAAGTGCTTGGTGGTGACGCGCAAAGTGTGTCCAATCTGCGCACTGGTGATGACTGCACTTACAGACCCGTCTGGGTTAGTTACTGTCGGAAGTAAGGTGTTGGTGTTCAAATCCAACGCCGTCACCGACATTGCGCCTGTGCAATAAGGCTGCTGGAGGAACATATCTGGCGTGAGAGTGTCACGGCATCCGCCTGCCAAATACTGCATCGAAATCTGGACGTTTCCGTTGCAAACTAAAGTGCATTGTGCCTTCGTGGAGGCTGGACTCAACAACAGCATGACCAATGGAATGACCAAAAGTACGAACTGTCGGAGTAAGTTTTGTGAAAAAATCGTTGTTCTCGTTGTCATGAGATAATTAATTAAGATTAATAAATGAGTATATAGATAAAATTTAACAAAGTCTTTTTCGATGAATGGCTCTAAAATATTATTTATTTTCCACTCTATAATAAGCTGGTAATCAGTATTTTATGTAAATAATTTAAACTTTTTGGGCAAAGCTCCGCCTATTAATTTTGTCGCACAAGTCGAAAAATTAGGTACAGGTGTGAAGACTTCTTGAACGCAAAATCCAAAAGCTATTCAAAGCGATGCTGATAAAAAAGTGTCACAGATGCTGCGAACTGCGCAACAAACTGACGGCATTGCGAAGCGGAAGTACATTCCACGCAAGGCATAAAAAGCAAAAAAAAAACGGTTGAGCGAAGGCGAACCAGTCCCAAGCAAAAGGAATAGGCTGCGACAGCGCATCTGAACTCACAAGAGTTGCAAAAATAAAAGTACGGAACAGGTAATCAAAAAAACGCCGACTTTGGGAGTCGTAAGTTTTTTCATTACAGTAGATAGAATATCTATTACAGGTATGAATGTGTAATTTTCAGGAAGTACAAGGTTCAGGAATCGGTAATTGTCGTGTAATACAGGTTTTCGGTTTTCTCTTCGTAACGTTAAATTCGTATGTTCGGATATATAATGCTTACTCTTTTAATAAAACAATTATCGTGCCAAACACATTACAGAAAAATATAATTTGAAATAAAAATTATTTATTATTATGTGTAAATAATTGATTGTCAATTATTTACACATAATAATAAATAAAAATATTTTATCATAGTCATTTATACTGCTTTTATAATATCGAATTGGGTCAATTAGGGTATGATTTTGTATAAAATTTTGGCAAGATTGAGAAGGCTAATTTTAACAACATACTAATAATGACTATTTTTGTGGTTGCCTTTTACAATATAAGCAAAACTGCGGCTGGATACGACATTGATGCGTCCGATGGTCAAAAAGGGCAAAAAACCAAAGTAGAAAAACCAGTTTTAATCACTTCAAAATCTTTCAATCATGGAACACTTACAACTTAATTTTATCGCAGATATAAAGCAAAAAGTCCGTTTGGCACAATACGAAGCGCTGAAGGTCGTGAATACGCATCTGATTCATTTGTATTGGGAAATAGGAAAATCAATCGCCGAAAAACAAACAGAAAATTGGGGCAAAGCTATTGTACCTACTTTGTCTGAAGAATTGCAAAAAGAATTTCCCGGTGTGGGCGGATTTTCTACTACTAATCTGTGGTCGATGGCTCAATTTTACACTGAATATCATGATGTTGAATTTCTCCAACCACTGGTTGGAGAAATTAGTTGGACGAAGCATATTGTTATTTTGAACAAATGCAAAGACAACCAAGAAAGGCAGTTCTATATTCTTTCTACTCAAAAATTTGGCTGGACAAAAAATGTTTTAATTCATCAAATCGAAAATAAAACATTCGAGAAGTATCTTTTGAATCAAACTAACTTTGAGGATACATTGCCTCCGTCGGTAAAAAATCAGGCTTATCTGGCTGTAAAAGACGAATATACATTTGATTTTTTGGGTTTGGCAGACGAACACAGTGAGCGGGAACTCGAAAACGCGCTCATCCAAAATATCCGCAACTTTCTGCTTGAAATGGGCTACCAGTTCGCATTTGTGGGTAGTCAATTCAAATTAGAGTTGGAGGACAAAGAATATTTTATAGACCTTGTGCTTTATCACAGGCAGCTGCAATGTCTGGTAGCTATTGAGTTGAAAATTGGCGAGTTTTTGCCAGAATATAAGGGCAAAATGGAGTTTTATCTTTCTCTGCTCAATGAAAAAGTAAAATTACCGAATGAAAAAGACAGCATAGGAATTATTATTTGTAAAGAAAAAAACAGAACCGTAGTCGAGTATTCTTTGAAAACATCTCAACTGCCCATTGGCGTTGCCACTTATACGCTTACGGATAAATTGCCCAAAGACTACCAGAATTTATTGCCTACGGGCAAAGAAATTAGCGACAAAATCAACAAATATTTCAATAATCTGTGACCTTAAATAAATTCTTAACAAATTCAATTAACGCTACGATAAAAGTAATTTGAGCGAAGCATTTGTAAATACTTCGCTCAATGAAAGCCTTAAAAAATATTTTTATCCGCACTATCTACACCGCTTTTATAATATCGAATTGGGTCAAAATATGCAGCACGCCAGTTTGGTCGCGGGTGAGGACGGCGGGGACTTTTCGGCTGATGTAGTGACTCAACTGCCGATACGGAAGGTCAAAATTGACGAGCGGGAATGGTTTGTCCATAATGCTTTCGATGCTTTTTTCGGTGTTGTTGAGCGGATTCTCAAGCATATAACTCAAAACGGCGTTCTCGGTAATCGAGCCGACGATTTCGTCGCCTTTCATCACGGGCATTTGCGATATTTCGTGGTCTTTCATCGTTCCGAAGGCTTGTCGGACGGTGTCCGAAATTTGCACAGAGAAGAAAGTTTTATCCGCTTTTCGTTGTATCAAATCTTTCACTTGCAGCTCATCGTCCAAAAATCCGCGCTCACGCATCCAGTCGTCGTTGAAAATTTTTGCCAAATATCGACTTCCGTGGTCGTGAAAAATAATCACCACCACGTCGCTTTTTTTCAGTCTTCCTTTCAGTTGGAGCAAGCCGCCGAGCGCAGTGCCTGCCGAAAATCCCAGCAAAAGCCCTTCTTCGCGCGCCAATCTTCGTGTCAGGACAGCACTTGTTTTGTCATCGACTTTCTCGAAATGGTCAATAAATTCCATTCTTACGTTGCCCGGCACGCACTCTTTTCCGATGCCTTCGGTGAGGTATGGATACACTTCGGTCGGGTCCACTATGCCTGTTTCGTGTGCTTTTTTGAGTGCCGACCCGTAGGGGTCAATGCCCCAAACTTGGATGTTCGGATTTTTTTCTTTCAGATATCGGGCAGTTCCGCTAATCGTGCCGCCAGTGCCAACGCCAGCCACGAGGTGCGTGATTTTGCCTTCCGTTTGCTCCCAGATTTCGGGTCCCGTGCTTTCGTAGTGCGCTTGCTGATTGGAGTCGTTTTCGTATTGGTTTGCCCACCAAGAGTTAGGGATTTCGTTGCTCAATCGCTCAGCTACCGAATAATAGGAGCGTGGGTCGTGCGAATCCACGTTGGTAGGGCAGACGATGACCTCCGCTCCGACGGCGCGGAGTATGTCAATTTTCGCTTTGGATTGCTTGTCGTTGGTCGTAAAAATACAGCGATAGCCACGCACTGCGCCCGCCAAAGCAAGTCCCATACCCGTGTTGCCGGAAGTACATTCGATGATCGTGCCGCCTTTGCGCAGCAAGCCTGCGTGCTCGGCGTCGTCCACCATTTTGAGTGCCATTCGGTCTTTGATGGAGTTGCCGGGGTTGAAAGTTTCAATTTTTCCGAGTATCAACGCGGGAATATCGGAAACGATTTTATTGAGTTTGACCAAAGGTGTGTTGCCGATGGTTTCGAGAATATTATTTTTATACATAATTTTTTTATAGAACTATTTATGATTATAAAATATTGTAAATAATTGATTAGCAGTTACTTGTGCGACTAAAAACTAAAAACTAAATGGTTTTAAGTTCTTACACTAAAATAGATGACATTTAATATTCGACATAATTCGTTGATTTTCAATACTTTATGATGACTCAAAATTAAAAACTACTTTTTTTTTTTTGTGAGCAACTATGACGTAATGACTGAAGAAAAACTCGGATTTCAGTTGAGTAGTTGATGTAATTTTAAAATTTCGTGACGTTAATTTTTCTTGATATTCTTTTAAGTCGTATTGGTGTGGGTGCAAAATATCTCCGGGCAAAAGTCGAAATAATTTTTTAAAAAATGAATAGTTGTGCGCGTCAATACTAATAACTAAAGTCCCCGTGTCTGCCAAAATCAAAGTCATGTTATCGTAGCATTTTTCAAAATTTTGGACGTGATTGATTACATTCATACAAAAAAGGTAGTCTATTTTTTGAGGCAAATTTACATCTTCCAATCCCGCATTTAAGAAAGTCACATTTGGATAATCGCTTTTCGTAAAATGCTCTAAATCAGCGTCATAACTATCCAAAAGCGGATCAATAGCATATATTTTTGGGTGGTCAAAAACCATAAAAATTCCAGCAGGTCCGCAGCCCAAATCTGCAATTACACCGTCGTTTTTCAATATATCGTCAATCCTACAAGTTTGTAAAAGTTGTAGCCAATATTTTTTTTTCCAAGTTAGATATGCGTCAAGATTTTTATTTTTAAGGTAGCGTTTCCACCAAATTCTTTCCGCCATTTGCGCTATTTTCCAGCGAATTTGCATACTACTTTTTTTATTTTTTATATTTTATTTTGACAAAAAAACGTGGGTCGCGCGCGCCTAAAAGTCGAGCGACAGCTGGCGACAAAACTACTTTTACGTCCTCGCCGTACACGTTTTCGGGCAGTTTATCAATCACTTTTACATACATAGTACGCCGTTTCATCGGATTGGTTACGGCGATAACAGAGTTTATGGGCGCAAAACGATGAAGTGCGTACAAATCCGTATTTTGTCCGCCGCTGCGTTGCCAAAAAGCTACGCCTTGCTCGGTAATTAATTTATTGCCGGCGTTGTCTTTTTCAAATTTTTCTTTGAGCTTGTCCACGCGTCCGATGAGTTTTTTTATTGCTTCATTAGTGTCACGTTTTACCGCTTTTCTCAAACTATCTGGGATTCCAGTCGTCGGCAACCAACCGACTTGGAGGAGTTGCCCTTCAGCAAGTTCAAGATTTTTGGAAAGTTTATTCCAAAATGTCACAGAATCGACAGAAACGCTAAAAATATCGTGAGCGACGTGGTAGAGCGACTCTTTTTTTGAATATGGAAAATAAACGGCGCAATAATGCCAACGTCGAAAATTTTTATCCTTGTATTTTTTCATCGCTGCGATCGGCATACTAATACTCAACAACTGGTTAATCGCAAGACCTTTTCCTTCTGAAAGCGAAGGATTGAGCCGTATAATTTCGTCTATACTCAATCCGTAGAACGCCGAAATAGAAAAAAGTGTCTGTTTTTTAGCAACTTTGTGCAAAAAAACGAGTTCTTTTGTGGCAGATTGCCGAACAAGAATCGTGTCGCGAAAATTAAGTTTGTAAAGACTGTCTTTTGCAGGCATTTTTTGGCAAAAAAGCAAGGAGGGAAGTGCTAATAAATAAAAAAAAGCGACGATTTTCGGTAAAAAATTCATGGTGTTAGTAAAATTAAAAGCACAAAATTATGAAAATTATTGGGATAATTCCAGCCAGATTTGATTCAACGCGCTTTCCGGGAAAACCGTTAATAGAGATTGGGGACAAAACGATGATACAAAGGGTGGTCGAGCAGTGCCAAAAATCAAAATTATTGGATAAAATAGTAGTAGCTACCGACGACGAGCGAATTTTTGACCATGTCACAAGTATCGGATATAATGCAGTTTATACTTCCAAAAGCCACCAAAGTGGTACGGATAGGTGTGCCGAAGTAGCTCGCCAGTATTCAGATTACGAAATTGTAGTAAATATTCAAGGCGATGAGCCTTTCATTCACCCGGAACAAATTGACGAAGGGATAAGAATATTGTTAGAAAATTCTCAATTTGACATCGCTACACTATGTCACAAAGTAGAAAAAAAGGAAGATTTATTCAACTCAAATATCATAAAAGTAGTAAAAAATACCGCCCAAAAAGCACTGTATTTTAGCCGCAGCCCAATTCCATTCGTGCGCAGCTTCGAGCAAAATGATTGGCTCACAAAAACGACTTTTTACAAACATATCGGACTCTATATTTTCCGCAACACCGTCCTTTCTGAACTTACCAACTTACCGATGAGTAATTTAGAAAAAACAGAATCACTCGAGCAACTTCGTTGGTTGGAAGCTGGTTTTGACATCGGAATCAGAGAAACTTCGTATGAAAGTTTTAGTATTGATACCCCAGACGATTTGTTAAAAATATCTTAATTTTTTAACAAATAAAATTATCGCGCCCATTTTCGAGTGTTTATCATCGCTTTGGGATAGTGCGCGCCCAGTTTTACGCCATATTTCTCTTGTTCCGAAAAGCTCATCAAGTCGGGCTGATGGACGTGTTCGGGCGGCAAACTTTTAAGTTCGGGAAGCCAATACTTTACAAATTTTCCGTCATGGTCGTACCTTTTTGCTTGCGTGATGATATTAAAGTAGCGATTTTCGCGCGGGTCGCTGCCGACTCCTGCCACATAATTCCAGTTGCCCCAGTTGCTACAAACGTCGTAATCAATCAAAATAGATTCAAAATATTCTGCGCCCATTTGCCAATTTATTAGCAAATCTTTGACTAAAAAACTCGCCACATTTTGCCGCCCCCGATTCGACATAAAGCCAGTTTGTGACAGCTCTTTCATGTTGGCATCAATAAATGGAACTCCCGTCCGACCTTCAATCCAAATTTGCATCAAGCGGTCGTCGTTGCGCCATCTGGAGTCTTCTTCGCCCGAAGTTCCGCCTTTCATAAATATTTTATTGCCATATTTTTTTCCCATCAGGCGGAAAAAATCCCGCCAAATCAGCTCAAAAAACAACCAGTAAGTGGATTCATTCGCGCCTCGCGCGGCTTCATACCTCACAATTTCGTGATAAATAGTTTTCGGCGAAAGGCAGCCTTGCGCCAGCCAAGGCGAAAATTTTGAGGAATAATCCAAACCCAAAAGCTCATTTCTGGTTTCTTTATACGTTTTTATCAAATTAGAATCCCATAAATAGTACTTCAATCGCGCCAAGCCCTCCGTTTCCCCTCCTTTGAATTGTGCATTTTTGGCTTCCGACTCTGTAAAGTCCTCATGCCCAAAATCCGAGATAGTCGGTATCGCTCCGACATCAATTTTTTCGCTCCAAGTATTGAATTGTGACGGCGTTTCTAACGGTGTTCTCACTTTTGTAGTCCGCTCGACTTCCTTCCGAAAATGCGTAAAAACGTCTGGCGTATGTGCGACCGGAAACGGCAAATCTTGCGTGTGATAGAGCATTTTTCCACGAGAATACCGCATTTCGGCACCTATCGTCCAGAGCTTTTTTTCCAAACTATCCTGCATGGAAAGCTCTTCTTGCGTCCGTTCCATGTTGCAAAAAACCCAACTTGCTTGTAGTTTTTGCGCCAATTCAAACACATCGACTTCCGAGCGTCCAGTCCGAACTACCAAATCGCAGCCCAATTTTTGTAATGATTTTTTCAAATCTGCAATACATTCTATAACGAATTGCGCGCGAAACTTGCCCGTTTTTGGAAAATCAAACCAACGAGTTGTACCTTTGTAAGTCCGCTCATCGAAAACGAACACAGGATAAACCTCGTCCGCTTCTTTCAAAGCCGCACAAAGAGCCTCGTTGTCGTGCAATCTCAAGTCTTGGCGAAACCAAATTACAGCAATTTTCTTTTTTGGAATGGACATTTTAAAATTAACGTTGGTGAAAGAAAGTAAAGATAAATGTAAGAACAAAAATGCGTAATTTTGGTTTTTATTTCAGTTCAAATTTTTCATTTTTAACAAAAATTATGCAAAAAAATCTATTTTTTTTAAGCCTTGTTTCTTTTTTGTCGCTTCAGTTGATGGCACAAACAAAACCAGCCTACCAACTTTTTGACGGGAATGGCAAAAAAGTGACTTATCAATATTTTGTCACAAATATTGCTAAAAAAAATATTATTTTTTTCGGCGAACAGCACAATAACGCAATTGCACACTGGTTAGAATTGCAGATAACGAAGGATATTTTTGCGGAAAAAAAAGGAAATTTAATGCTTGGCGCAGAAATGTTTGAAGCCGACGGTCAGACTATTTTTGAAGAATTTTTGGAGGGTAAAATTCCCGAAAAAAACTTTGAAAAAGAGATGCGTTTGTGGGACAATTACAAGACGGATTACAAGCCGATGGTGCAGTTTGCGGTAGAAAAAAATCTAAAATTTGTGGCGACTAATATTCCAAGACGCTACGCAAATCTGGTGTTTCGGGAAGGTTTGGACGGCTTGAATAGCCTCTCCACAGAAGCCAAAAAATGGATAGCTCCTTTGCCGATAGAGGTAGATTATAAGCTCCATACTTACCAAGAAATGCTGGGTGGAGATGAAAATGCGCACACCAAAGAAGACTTCAAATTTCCCTCTGCGCAAGCAATCAAAGACGCAACTATGGCGCATTTTATCCTAAAAAACTATAAAAAAGAGGTCACATTTATTCACTTCAATGGAGCTTTTCATACCGACTTTCAAGAGGGAATTATTTGGTATGTAAAGAAAAAACGCTCCGATTTGACTGTCACAAATATCACTACAATTAGTCAAGATAATATGGAACAATTAGACGAAAAAGAACTCGGTAGAGCCGACTTTTATCTTGTAGTTCCGACCGACATGACGACTACCTACTGAAAATGCCAACAATGAATTTCTTAAAAATATTGGAAAGTTTGCAGTTGCAAAAAATTTTAAATTTGTTGTGGCACACCGTTTTGTCGCAAATGGTGGCGGTTTTCGGTACTTTTTTACTTGCCAAATATTTTTATTCGCCCGAGGAAATGGGTGCGCTATCTTTTTTTCTGGCGGTTATTTCTATCGGTTCTACGCTTGCGATGCTCCGTTTGGACTTGACGATTGTGTTGCACCAAGACATGAAAAGTGCGATACAGACCCTTCAGTTTTGTTTGGCACTTGCGGCTTGTTCTGCACCAGTTTTATGGCTTTTTTTTTATCTGGTTCAGTATATAAATTCTGATTTTTGTGACAAAATTAATTTTTTGTCACTATTTGGCATTTTTTTTCTTGCTGGAACGTCTGCTTTTCAGCTTTTTCAGACCAAAGCTGACCAGTTTAAAATTATTTCTTACGCAAGAATCTTACAATCTGTAAGTATTTTGGGCGGTCAAATTTTATTTTTCTATATAGACAAAAACAACGGATTAATCATCGGTAATTTGCTCGGATTGCTTGTTTGTTATTATTACCTCCGAATAAAGTCTATCCCTTTGGGCTATGAAAATTGGGGCTTTTTAGACCTAAAAAATAACCAGCAAACTGTCAAAAAATACAGTAAAATAGCGTTTTATAGCTTGCCATCGGGCATCGCGAATTTGCTTTATCAAAACATACAACCGTTGCTTATTTTAGCTTGGTTTGGCAAGGCAGAAGCGGGACTATTTTTTTTTGCTGCCAGAATATTGCAGGCACCGTTGCAACTTATTTCGTCGTCGGTATCTAATATTTTTTACAAAGAAGCGAGCGAATTGATGGCAAATCAACCTCAAAAACTTTTTGGATACACGCTCAAAATGCAGGCTCTCATCGGAGGAGTTATTATCTTACCAGTCTTATTTCTGGCTGTCACGTCACAGCAAATAATTTTATTTTTTTTTGATGCCAAGTGGGTAGCGTCAGGGCAGTATTTATCTATTTTAGTCTGCTTGTTTTTCTTCCGCAGCCTCTACAATCCCATAAGTTATATCGCCGAAGTAGTCAATAAAGTTCAGGTAGAACTCGTTTTTAATGTATTTTTACTCGCTTCCAACGTAGCGGCTTTGTACGTCGCACACCAAAAAAATGACTTTTTACTTGCCGTTCAGTTGATTACGTTCTTTGGCTGCGTCGGATATTTGGGACTTTGTTTGTATTTTACTTTTATTAATTATAAAATAAAAAATAAAAATTTGTGACAAGGAATAAATAAAATATATTTTACCAACCCTGTGCATCGTCGTCGCCTCTAAAATCTGCCGCGCCTTCTATTTTTCCATCTGACTGAATCAAAATCGCCTCCACTCTGCCGATGTATTCGCGTTCTTTGAGCTTGTGACCCATTTTTTGTAAATTGTCACGAATTTGGGTAGAAAATGTTTTTTCTTCGATATAAATTTCGTCGGGAAGCCATTGGTGGTGGAAGCGGTGAGAATGAACCGCTTTGGTAGCAGACATTCCAAACTCGATGATATTGACGATAGTTTGGAAGACCGAAGTGATGATAGTAGAGCCACCCGGAGTGCCAAGTACGATGTGTAACTTCTTGTCTTTCAGCACAATAGTGGGAGTCATAGAACTCAACATTCGTTTGTTGGCTTGTATTGCGTTGCCTTCGCCCCCAATCAATCCGTACATATTTGGGACTCCAATTTTAGAACTAAAATCGTCCATTTCATTATTTAGAATAAATCCTGCACCTTTTACCACCGTGTGCGAACCAAAAGTTCCGTTCAAAGTGGTTGTCACAGCAACCGCATTTCCTTCATTATCTACGATAGAAAAATGAGTTGTTTGTTCGCTTTCTTTGTTGCCAAAATTTCCTGCTTTTATCGCTGTGCTTGGCGTAGCTTTTTGGGGATTAAAATTTTTCATTCGTTGCGCTAAATAATTGGTATTCAGCAAGTTAGAAACGGGAACTTTATAAAAATCGGGGTCTCCGAGATGTGCGGCGCGGTCGGCATAGACTCTTTTTTCGGCTTCTACCATCAAGTGTATCGCTTCGGTGCTGTGAAATCCCATTTTTGCAATCGGAAAAGGCGCAATCATCGAAAACAGTTGTTGGAGCGCAATGCCGCCACTGGACGGCGGCGGCATTCCTATCATCGTATAATTTTTGTAGTCGAAAGTCATCGGTTTGCGCCACACTGCGTCGTAGTTTTTGAGGTCAGCGAGCGTGATAATCCCGCCGCCAGCTTTCATTTCCGCCACTATTTGCTGCGCAATGTCGCCTTCATAAAAACCAGCTTCGCCCTTGTCCCGAATCAATTTTAGGGTGTTCGCCAATTCTTTTTGAACCAAATAATCGCCTTTTTTCCATGATTTTTCGTTCGTAAAAATCGTGCTGTGCGAGTTGTATTTCTTAAATTTATCCTGGTGTGCGTTCAAATGGTTGGCACCAATATCTGAAAGTGGTATGCCATTTTCCGCCAAATCAATCGCGGGCTGCAACAAAATCTTCCAATTTTTTAGCTTGCTGTATTTGTTATAAGCCTTCACCATGCCATCTACGGAGCCGGGAACGCCCGCCGCAAGATGTCCATAAAGGCTCAAACCGTTGATAACGTTGCCTGAAGCATCTAAATACATATTTTGCGTAGCCGCCGAAGGTGCTTTTTCTCGATAGTCGAGCGCGTCGGTGTCGCCGTTTTTTTTGCGGAGCAGCAAAAAACCACCGCCGCCGATATTTCCAGCCTCCGGATAGACGACCGCCAGCGCAAATTGGACGGCAATGGCAGCATCTATCGCATTTCCGCCTTTTTTTAGAATGTCCAATCCCGCTTTTGTCGCACTTTTGTGAGCAGAAACCACCATAGCTTTTTCGCTAAAATCTGTTTTTTGCCCGTCGGAATGTTGTGCGTGGAGGTAAGAGGTTTTTGGAAAAATAATTATAAAAAAAATAATTTTTATAAAAAACTGATAGTTAGACATTTAAAGAGAAATTAATAAAAAAAATAAAAATTTTGGAGAGCGAAAGTAGTAAAAATATAAAAATTGGCATAATTTTTTCACATATTTATTTTGTTAATATAATGACTTGTAAAAGTTGTTATGGTCAAAAGCAGTTTCACGGAATCCAGCAATTATTTTGTTAAAAATCTGACCCAAACATCAGTATTTTCTTATCTTTCAAAAGTAAAAGAATCGTTTTAGCGAAAAATTGTCTGGATTTCTTTGTTGCTGTTGCCAAATTTAATATTTCAAATTCAAAATAAAACAAATTTAATTATTTGTCATTCGTGCAGGCGGGGCTTATGTGCTGCGTCCTCCAATATTGTTTTAAAGACCAAGAGCTTTATAAAAATCAACAGTAATCGGTAATTGTTGCTTTTTTTGTCTGCACGTTTTTTTTCGAGAGTAACAAATTATAATACCATTTTTTTAGTAAGCAGTCAAGTATTTTGGCTGTTTATTTTTTTTCTCAAACAAAAATTCATACTTTTGTTAAAATTATTAAACGTAAAATTTGTAGCCAAATTTTACGTTCTATTTTTTCAAATCAGATTTATTTATGAGAAAAAATACCGTACTTTCCGTTTTCTTTTTGGGTCTTGCGACGCTCACATTCGGGCAAAAATACAGCAACGAATTTCTATCCATCGGCATAGGAGCCAGAGCGCAGGGCATGGCGGGCGCGGTAACGTCCTCCGTAAACGACGCTACGGCGGCTCTTTGGAACCCCGCCGGCTTGGCTTTTTTGGACATTGACAACGGCGTGCAGCTCGGAGCGATGCACCACGAACTGTTCGCAGGAGTCGGCAAATACGATTATTTGGGCATCGCAACGCCCATTTCTGACCATAAACGCGCGCTCGCTTTTTCGTTTGTTCGCTTCGGCATAGACAATATTCCGAATACTTTGAGCCTTTATCAAGACGACGGGACGATAGATTATCGGAATGTGAAGTCGTTTTCGGCGGCAGATTATGCGTTTTTTGGTAGTTACGCACAAAAAATCGGCAACCCAGCTACCTCAAAATTAAGTGTTGGGGCAAATGCGAAGATAGTGTATCGAAATATTGGTACTTTTGCGCACTCGTGGGGTTTTGGTGCTGATTTGGGATTGCAGTACAAACCAAATAAAAAATGGTCATTTGCTTTGATGCTAAAAGATATAACTACTACATTCAATGCGTGGAGTTTTACATTCACAGAAAAAGAAAAACAACAGCTATCCTTGAATGCGAACACTATTCCTATTAGTTCGGTAGAATATACGTTGCCACAAATTATATTTGGTGGTTCTTACTATAAAAGTTTTGGCGCACTCGGACTCACGACGGCGGTGGACTTGGTGATGACTACGGACGGGAAGCGCAATACGCTTATCAGTACCAATCCAATCAGCGTCGCGCCCAACATCGGTGCGGAATTGGACTATAAAAAAATAGTTTTTTTGCGAGCTGGCACCAATAGTTTCCAACAATATTTAGATTTGAATAAGCAAAAACAATGGTCGAGCAGCCCAGCCATCGGTTTGGGAGTAAAAATTAAAAGATTTCAGTTCGATTACGCTCTATCCAAGTTGGGCGGCGGTCAAGAACAGGCTGCATATTCACATATTATATCGCTTTTATTTCACATCAAACCTCAAAAAACAGCAAGGTTTGATTAAGGAATGCGTCTAAAATGTCATAAAATAGTATTTTTGCGACGAAAATTCCGTTTAGGGGAGAGCGTATTTCGTAAAAAAATAGTAGAGAATGATTACAGACGAACAGACAAATATTTTGTACCTTTCAGACTGTCTGAAAAGTGATTACCCAAAGTTTTGGGCAGATTTCGAAGCCGCTTTGAAATCTTCTAATACTCCGTATCTATTTCTGAACGACACGAAAGAAATTTGGGCAAAAGATTTTATGCCTGTGCAGACTGCCAAAGACAAATTTATTCAATTCACATACAGTCCTGACTACCTCTGGGACACTTTGGAAGACCAAAAAACAATCGCCCAATCTGACTTATTTTGTGAGCAAATTGGTATCAAAACCATAAAATCAGATGTTATTTTGGAGGGTGGCAACGTCGTAAAAGGCAACAATAAAGCAATCTTGACCAGTAAAATTTTTCCAGAAAATTCGCAACATTCAGAAACTGCTCTGACCAAAGAGTTGGAGAAGATCTTGGAGGCGCAAGTTGTCATTATCCCTTGGTATCCAAACGACGTGGTGGGACACTCGAGCTGTTGGATACGTTTTTTGGACGATAACCATGTTATCATCAGTGAATTTTATACCCAAAAAACTAATTTTTTCACTTATGCAAGAGCTGGACTTCGCGGTATGGGGTTCAAAATTATTGAAATTCCTTTCACTAATAAGCGTTTTCTCAAGTCAGACATTGATATTAGAGGTTCTTATATTAATTATTTGCAAATAGGTAAAACTATATTTCTTCCTCAATACGAACTTCCTACCGACGAGCCAGCTATCCGCAAAATGGAAGAAATTTTTAGTGATTGTGACATAGTTCCAGTGTTGAGTAGCGAAATTGCGGCAGAAGGCGGCGCGTTGGGTTGCATAGGTTGGAATATTTATCAGCCCAATAAAAATCAATGAACCAATACGAAACCGTCATCGGTTTGGAGGCGCACGTCCAACTTTCTACCAAAAGCAAGATATTTTGTGCCGACGGAGCAAGTTTTGGAGCTGCTCCCAACAGTCATATCAGCGCGATTTCGTTGGCGCATCCGGGTACATTGCCTGCCACCAACGCAGTATCGGTCGAGTATGCCATAAAATTAGGCTTGGCGTTGGGCTGCCAAATAGCTGATTATCAACAGTTTGACAGAAAAAATTACTTTTATCCAGACCTTCCCAAAGGTTATCAACTTACCCAAAATTTTTATCCAATTTGCATCGGCGGTAATGTCACATTTTTGGTAAATAATGAAAAAAAAAGTATTCGGTTGCACCATATTCATCTCGAAGAAGACGCTGGAAAATCGAATCATGAACTCTCGAATCACCAAACTTTGATGGACTACAATAGGGCGGGAGTCGCTCTTTTGGAGATTGTGACGGAGCCAGATTTTCGTCACCCCGACGAAGTAGCTGCTTTTATGTTGCAGCTTCGGCATTTGGTTCGGTGGCTCGATATTTCGGACGGAAATATGGAGGAAGGCTCCCTTCGTTGCGACTGTAATGTATCTGTAAGAAAATATGGTGAAATTGAATATGGTGAGCGGTGCGAAATAAAAAATCTAAATTCTATGCGATTTGCAAAAAAAGCAGTTGAATTTGAAAGTAGTCGCCAAATAAAAATTATTGAATTGGGCGGAGAGATAATCCGCCAAACGATGCAATTTGACCCCAGCGCGGGGACGACTGCGCCTATGCGCGACAAAGAGGGGGAATCCGACTATCGGTACTTTCCCGACCCAGATTTGATGCCAATTTTTTTGACTGCCCAGCAGATAGAAACTATAAAAAAACAGATGCCCGAGCTACCCAATAAGGTAGTAGAGAAATTAGTAAATGAATATCATTTGACGAGCCAAGAAGCTGTTTTTATGGCAGAAGAAAAAAGTGTAAGTGATTATTTTTTGGGTCTGTGTTTGCAAGTGTCAAATAGTAAAATCGCTGCTAATATCTTGATTAACAAGATATTACCAATGACGAAAGAGTATAATTTGTCAATTTCTGAAATACCAATATCCGAGAAAAATATAGTAAAGTTAGTCGAAATAATAGAACAAAAAACAGTAAGTTCTTCGATTGTTTTTCAAAAATTATTTCCAGCAATGTGGGAAAATCCGACTGAAGAGCCAGCCGAATTAGCTATAAAGTTGGGTCTAATTCAGTCCGACGACCAAGATTTTTTGAGAGAACTTTGTAAGCAAGTTATTGCTCAAAATCCAGAAAAAGTTGCGGCTTACAAGAAAGGAAAAACTGGCTTGATAGGGTTTTTTATGGGCGAAGTAATGAAAATTTCTAACGGAAAAGCTGCACCCCAACCGACGACAATTTTATTGAGCGAGTTGCTTCAAGACTAAATGAAGAAGTGAATCCAAATCAGAATTTTCGGACACAAGTATGTCACGATGTGTGACTTTTTGTAATTCTTTTTGAGTGCTTTCTCCGATAGCAAAAATCATCTGTTTCGGCAAAAACAAGTATTTAGAATTAAATGTGACTACATTCATCGGACTTGTAAATACCAAAAAATCACAATAGGGAATCACAAAATCAACTTTCGGAGTGTTGCTGTAAACACATAATTTTTTGCTAACTATCTGATCGTCAAGGATTTTTTCGATGGACTCCCGCGAGTTTGTTGCTTGTGGAAATAAGATTACTTTGTTTTTTGCTGCCTTCAAAAAAAGTTTCGCGACATTTTCGATATTTCCAGAACCCACGAAGTTTGTATCAAATCCGTAACTTTTTATTGCTTCAGCTGTTTTCTTTCCCAAAGCTGCGATTTTCACATTTTCGCTTATTTTTTTATTTTTTTGAAAAAACTTATTTTGAAAAAAATATTTTACAGCGTTTTGACTATAAAAAAAAATCCAATCCGAATCGGGTAAAAAATCAAAATTAATAGCCACAAAATCAATCAATGACAGCCCAACGACTTCGACAAAATGAGCGTTGAGCGAACTTACAAAATTTTGATTTTGCTCTAAATCCCGCGAAATAAATAGCGTTTTTTTTGTCACGTTTTCGATAAAAAAAATTAAAAAAACTATCTTAATAGTGTTACTTGACCTTTTAAAATTTGATTTTTTCCGTCCAAATCAACGTATTCTATCACATACGCGAACACGTCGGGCGTTTGGAGAAGTCCGTCGAAAGTTCCGTCCCATTCAGGTTTTGCAGCGTTGTTGTAAATTAATTGACCAAAGCGGTTCCAAATTTGAAATTTAGAATATTTGGGTTCTGCGCCCTGTAAAACCAACCTAAAAACATCGTTTTGTCCGTCACCGTCAGGCGAAAAAGCATTCGGAATTTGAATCTCCAAAACCTCGTTGACTCTAATCAGAACTTCGATTTCTTTGCCACAGCCATTTGCATCTGTAATTAAAATTTTATAAGTCGTTGTTTTTGAGGGCTTTACGATTAGACTTTGATTATTGGAGGCAATAATTCCGTCTTGTGGCGAATATTTAACAGTATAAGGAAGCGCAATATTCGTCGTCGAAATTTGGATTGTTGCGGTTTTCCCCAACAATATCAAGGTGTCGGGCGGCGAGGCAGATGCCGAAAAATCATTAAAATTCGTCACTGTCGCTTGCCCAAAAGTTTTGCAACCGTTGTCCGAAGTTGCTGTCACAAAATACGTTCCGATTGATAAATTATTTATTGTGGCGACGCTTTGAGCATTAGACCATTGGTAAGAAAATGGCGCAAATCCGTTGCTTGCTTTTGCCGTCAAAACTCCCAAAGAACTTCCCACACAGGTTTTAGATTTTGAGGTATCTATCGCTAATTTTAGGGCTTCTGGTTCGCCCAGAATTACTTGTCCGCTCACCAAAGAAAACTCGCAACCATTCGCAGTTTTTACCCGAACTTTGTAAATTCCTGCACCTAAACTATTGAAAATGAATGGATTAAGGCTGCTCGTAGTGTAAGTAACGCCGTCGTCTATTGAGAACTGATATGGAGTATTATTGCCTGAAGTATTGATTGTGATAAGTCCATTTTTGTCGCCATTGCACTTTGGATTTACGGCGTTGGCGAGGGTAATCAGCTCGACGGTTTTCGTCAGTTTCAGCACTATGATACTGTCGCAGCCATTCGCTTTTTGGAGTGTGTCAATATAGTTTCCAGCATTTTTGTACACTTTACTACCTACTTTTACACTGTCACTATCACACAAATTTATATTTAAAAAATTGGTTGTGGCGGACGCAGGATTAATGGTTGCGGCTGCATAAGATTTACAATTTTTAGAGTCAGTAACGGTCAAATTGTAGATGCCAACACACAAACCCGTCAAAATTGGGGTGTCCCACGAGTAGTCGTAAGGTGACGCGCCGCCACTCGCTGTTACCTGAATTGCCCCGTCACAAATCACGGGGCAGCTGGTGGCAGGAAGCACGTTGAAAAGTATCGAAATAGGACTCAAAACGGTCAAGTTGAGCCTCACAATACTATCGCAGCCGAAGATGCCAGCGTTGTAAATGGTATCGGTGTAAGTCCCTGAAATATTATAAATTTTACCTGCGATTACGATATTTTGCCCTGCGCAAATGGTGTCCGATATTGTCTTTTCGGCACTATAAATTATCAGAATTGATGTTTGAACACTGTCACAACCTCTCAATGTTTTCAAAGTATCTATATAAGTGCCAGATTGATTGTAAAATTTATTTCCGACTTGAACGCTCTCGCCTTTGCAAAGTTGAAATAATTTTAGAGCTGTTTTGGCGGGCGAAAGTAGTAGATTGATAAAAATTATACTGTCACAACCGTTGGTCGAAGTAGTTTTATAGATATAATTTCCGGCTTGCGTGTAAGTAGAATCTCCAACCTTAAAAAGTTCGTTGGGGCAAATGCTCGCTGTAATATTAGTTATTTTTGACGGAACAAACGTTAAATTAACAAAAATAGTACTGTCACAACCATTCGATGCACCGCGTATAATTTTTTCTACACCAGACGGACGATTGGAGTTGTATATTACATTGTTTACATTAATGCTTTCATTGCTGCAAAGTGTAAGCGTGACGTATTTGTTGACAGGCGGAAAGAAACTTAACTGAACATTAATCACGCTGTCGCAGCCTTTTGAATTGCCGTTAAAGAGTGTATCTTTACCAGACGGGTACAGAAAACTATACCTTTTTCCATTAAAAATAATCGAATCCGTGACACATATTTTAGAAGTGAAAAAACTCTGCGTGCTATTTATAAAATTTATAGAAACGTTGATGGTGCTATCACAACCGTTAGAACTTTGTCCGCTCAACACTTGCGTTCCGCCAGTATTTTGTTGATTGTATGCAATTCCGTTGATGATAATACTTTGCCCAGAGCAAAGCGTTTGGTTGATATTTTTTACGGCTTGTGGATAAAATTTTATTTGAATAAAAATAATACTATCGCAACCTTGTGACGCACTATTTTGCAAGGTATCAAAACCTGACGGGCGAGCGGCATCGTATTTTTTCCCGTAGATTGTAATAGATTTTCCAAAGCAAATAGTTCGATTTATTTGAGTTATTTGAGAGAGATAATACGACAGATTTAGATTTACTATGCTATCGCAACCTGCGGCGTTGGTTAATATCTTTTGGTAGTTTCCAGCCGTATTGTAGGTTGAGTTTCCGATAGTGACACTTTTTCCTGCACAAAGCGATGTCACAATATTGGTATTTGACTTGTTTTTTATGTTTAATCTTAAAGTAATTATACTGTCACAACCCAACGATGAAATAAATTTAATTTTGTAGGTGCCTGACGATACGAATGTAGAATCTCCAATTCTTACGAAATCGCCTTGACAAATTGAGCGGCTGAGCGTGTCACTTTTTTGAGGAATTACGATTAAATTGAGATGAATTATACTATCGCAGCCAGCCGCAGCTACCAATGTATCGCTGTAATTTCCGGTTGTTTTGTATGATTTGTTACCAATTTTCACGGAATCGCCGCCGCAGATACTTCTGTTGACATTCTGAAAGTTGTTGGGGAGTACCGCCAAGTTCAGTTTTATGATGCTGTCGCAACCAAAACGGGAGCTAAATTTATTTCGATAAATCCCACTTTTGAAGTAAGTAGAATCGCCGATTGAAATCGCTTTTCCGAAGCAAATTGTCTTTGAAAAACTATTAATAATGCTGTCCGAAACTGTCAAGTCGAGTATTATTACACTGTCACACTTTAGTCCAGAATTAATATTTTGGCGGTAAATTCCGCTTGATTTGTAGGTATTTCCGTTGATAATTACCGAATCTCCTTGACAGATGGCGCGTTTGGTATTCGTTACAGCCGTATCTACTTTCCACAAAAAAGCGCAAAATGACTCAAATTCTTTGCTTTGGCATAAAGAATCCGTGTCACTTATTTTGATTTTTTTACAAAAACGATACGTCTTTCCGGGAGTTACTTTATAGGTTTTTGATGTTCCATTTTGGTCTGTACAAGAAGCGTTCAATGCCAATCCGCAGTTGGTGGTGTCGTACGCAACGTCCTGATTTACAGCATATTGGCACTTTGGAATAATCACGCTTTCGTACGAAATTTGGTATTCGTTGGGTGCGGCGGTGTATTGGTAGCAAAATTCTAACACGCCGTTGGCGGATTTCGTGGCAATATGATAGGGTTTTAAATCAAAACAGCCAGTCACGTTGTTGCCATTTTTAGCCAAATTGAGAGCTGTATTTCCAGCAGTCGGATTCGGGAAATGCACTCCGTCGCAGCTCAATTTATCGCCACAAGTGCAAGGACTAACTGTTGTCACAATAGGCGGACAATTTTCATTTTTCTTTACTATTTCGACCGAAAAATTGCCTACGGCATTTTGATAGGAGGGAGTCCAACCATCTACCACAATCCAGTATATTTTTCCCGGAGTGAGATTGGTTGCAGTCAATTTTATATCCGTCGTTTGCCCCGCAATTCCGCCACATTGCACGGCTTCGGTGAGGGGAGAGTTACAATTTCCGTCCGCAGTGGTCATCAATCCTGCCTGAATCTGGTACGTCACAGGATTTAAGTTTTTTACAAAAATATCAACTGCACAATTACTCGCTACAAACTTGTACCAAACGTCGTTATTGGTGCCGCAGGTGTTTCCGTCCAAGTCCGTCAAAAAGTGGTCTGCTGCGCCGACAGTAGAACCATTAGTGGCTTGAGTTCCTTGTTGTGACTGCTCTTGTAGCAAAATAGCACTGCATGGCTCGTCATTGGGTTGTGACTTTACGACGCAAAAATCGCCCGCCAGACCTTGCTCAAAAAGGAACGGTGCGACTCGTTGCAGCCGCGCAAAATACCGACTGTCGGAGTGAGGCGGTACAAAAGTGGCTGTCACAGATACGCCAACATAATTAAAAAAATTATTTCCTTGCGCGCAAACTACATTCACGAAAGAAGTCGGTACGCCGCAGTCCGCACCGCTTGGGAGTTCGTAGATTTCGACAAATGTACGACGATTGCCAGATTCGATGTAGAGAAAATTATATGCTGTCCCAGCGTTCATTCCCGATATTTCAAACCACGCATCGCGCAAAACACTACTTGTACCGCAAGTCGGTTGGAAAAGAAAAGCAGTATATGACGAGCAACAGGACGAAAAAGAGTTGAAATTGCAGACTCCAGGAGTTTGGCTTGCCGTCAGAGTTGGAGCGGCGCAGGGTGTGTTGGCAGGAAAAATTTGGGCAAAAGAGAAGGTTGAGAGCGACAAAAAGAAGATTGCGCTGCAAAAAAATATTTTATGATAGTTAGGAAAAAAAGCCATGAAATTTGAAATTAATCAGCAGAAATACAGAATGTTGTCACCGCAAAAGATACGGATATATCAAAAAAATGTTGCATATAAAACTGATGTGGAAACTTTGGGGCGGAACTATTTTTCTAACTTTCGGACGATTTATTATTTCATTCGAGAATAATTGCGTTAATTTGGCTTTCGTTTGGTACGGTGCGGGCAAAAAAAAAGAAGTCCCTTCGCTACTTTAAGCAAAGGGCTTCTGACCCAAACAAATAAACACAAAAACTATTATCTTTACGGAGATGAAAATCTCGGTTTTAATAAATTTCGTAAGGCGTTCAAATTTCCCATTCTCTAAAATATAAAATTTGACTTCCTTATTATTCTTTGTGCTTAACTATCAATACTTGTAATATTGCAAGCATCGTACCAACTTTTTATTTTGTCACAAAAAAAATTAACAAACAAGATTTTATTTGTGTCATATAATTATATTGAAAATATGTTTGCTATTTAATATTAAAAAATATAAATTATTTTTATTTTTAATATTAAATTTATTTTATACTCGTAAAATGTTGATGATTAGTTTTTTATGACTTTTCACGCCGCTTTTCTTTTGCCAACAGATTACTATTATTTTTACAGCGTCCCAATCTTACCAAAAATAAATATTTTTATCTCTAATACAATAAAAATCTATGCGTTTTTTTAAATTTCTTATCGCGCTGCTGCTCACGGCGAGCCTTATTTACGGACTCGACCATTCGTTTTTTGTCAATCAAAAACCGATTCCCGCTTTTGGAAAATTACTCAATCCGTTCTCGGGATTTTGGCAAAACGCAGAAAGTGCTACCAGCAGCGGTCCAGACAGTCCGCCTGCCTTTTCGGATTTGAAGGGCAATGTAAAAGTATCTTACGACGACCGCCAAGTGCCGCATATTTTTGCCGAGAATACTGCCGATGCTTACTTCGTGCAAGGTTATGTGACGGCGCAAAACCGACTTTGGCAAATGGATATTTCTACTCGCGCTGCGTCTGGGCGACTTTCGGAAGTGTTGGGCGATAAATTGTTGCCGATGGACCAAAAAAAGCGGCGAACTGGAATGGTGTTTGCTGCCGAAAACGCGCTCAAAGGTTGGAAAAAAGATGCAGCTAATTACGCACTCATAGAATCTTACGCGGCAGGCGTGAACGCGTATGTCCGTACACTTGCGCCGAAAGATTATCCGATAGAATTTAAGATTCTCAACTACGCTCCCGAAGATTGGACTCCGCTCAAAACAGCACTTTTTTTCAAAAGTATGTGCGAAACACTCGCTGCTGGGGAAGACGATTTGCAAGCCACCAACGCACTGAAAATGCTCGGGCAAGAAACTTTTGATTTTATTTTTCCAGAACACAACGACGTGGATTCGCCAGTCATTCCGAAGGAAGTAAAATTTGCGCCTTCTTCGGCTACCGCCTCCGAGCCAGCAAAAGAAGAAGTAGAACTTCCGAAAGATTTGGGAATTATAGACTTTGACCCAATCACGCACCGCGTAGATGGAGTAGGGAGCAATAATTGGGCGGTCGCGCCCTCCAAAACCAAAAATGGTAAAGCAATCCTTTGTGGCGACCCGCACCTCAACCTCACGCTGCCGTCTATTTGGTACGAAATTCAGGTCAGCTCGCCCGAGTTCAACACTTACGGCGTTTCGCTGCCCGGTATTCCCGGCGTGGTGATTGGGTTCAACGAAAATATTGCTTGGACACAGACCAACGTCGGTCACGACCTTTCGGACTGGTACACTATCCAGTGGAAAGACGCAAAAAAAGAGGAATATCTGTTGGACGGTGCGTGGAAAACGGTGCAGAAAAAAGTCGAAGTTTATAATGTCAAAGGTCAGGGCATTGTGTTTGACACGGTGCGATACACGGTTTGGGGACCGATTGTGTACGACTCCGAAAATCCGCATACAGATATGGCGTTGCGTTGGCTGGCGCACGACGAGCCTGCGGAGAACGAAATGAAAGTATTTTTGGACCTCAACAAAGCCAAAAATTACGATGACTATTATAATGCGTTAAAAGCATATAATATGCCTGCTCAAAATTTTGCTTTTGCGTGTCGCAATGGCGATATTGCGATTAAAGTGCAAGGGCTTTTTCCAATAAAATCGCAGGAGCAAGGACGTTTCGTGCAAGACGGCAGCAGTTCCAAAAATGCTTGGCATGGTTTTATTCCGAAGGAGCAAAATCCGGCAGTCAAAAATCCCGAGCGCGGATTTATTTCGTCCGCCAATCAGCGTTCTACGAGCAAAGATTATCCGTATTACTACAACAGCGAAGGGTTTGAGAACTATCGCGGGCGGATTTTGAACCGAAAATTAGCCGCTATGGATTCCGTCACGGTTGAAGATATGATGAAATTGCAGTACGATAGTTACAGTTTATTCGCCGAAGAAGCTCTGCCTTTGCTTTTGGGGCAGTTGGACTCTACGAAAATAGCTGTAAGTCCGAAGGGAAATACTTATTTACAAGCGTTAAAAAATTGGAATTTTCGGTACGAGCAGCAGATGTTGGCGCCTATTTTGTTTCAGGAATGGTTCAAAAATTTTTATGCCGACACTTGGGACGAGTTCACGAAGCAACGCCAGTACCCAATTATACTCAAACCAACTTTTTTGCGCACGACTCAATTACTTCACGACGACCCCAACAGTAAATTTTTTGACCTCGACTCTACGGGAATGGTCAAAGAAACGGCGAAAGAAATCGCCACAGAATCTTTTTTGAAAATGTGCAGCTCAATGGACGAAAAGCTGGCAGCCAACCCAAATCTGACTTGGGGCAACTTTCAAGACCTAAAAATCAATCACTTGGGACGCATTGATGCTTTCGCAAAATTTCATGTGATGACCGACGGCACGGCAAAAGCACTCAACTCCGTGAAGTCCGATAACGGTCCGTCGTGGCGAATGGTAGTCGAAATGGGCGACGAGGTCAAAGCGTGGGGCGTATATCCGGGCGGCGAATCAGGCAATCCCGGCAGCGCGCACTATTCGGACTTCGTCGAAACGTGGTCGAAGGGAAAATACTACGAATTGCTTTTTCTCAAAAACGCCGAGCAAAAAAGCGAGCGTTTGGTCACTTCTCAAGAATTTAGAAAAAAATAAAGAAATTTATAATTTATAAGTTTTTAGTTTTTAGTTTTTAGTTTTTAATTTTTAGTTTTTAATTTTTAGTTTTTAATTTTTAGTTGGAAAAGTAACTGCTAACCAATTAGGAATAAGTTCTTACACTTAAATAGATGACATTTAATATTCGACATAATTCATTGATTTTCAATAGTTTATGACGAC
>JAYUHK010000162.1:0-5738 GCA_043767025.1 Saprospiraceae bacterium
ATAAGTTTTTAGTTTTTAATTTTGAGTCATCATAAACTATTGAAAATCAATGAATTATGTCGAATATTAAATGTCATCTATTTAAGTGTAAGAACTTAACTAAAAATACCAGTGTTCGAAACCCATTTTTGAAACTCACGAATTTTTTTTGCTAAAATAATTGTATTTCGTTTGGATTATTCATTCAGTAGCGTGTGTTTTTCATTTTTATCTTTTAAAAATATTTTGGTATTCAATCCAATTACCATTTTTTGACTCCAAGTTATTCAAAATTTCGAGCAACAAGTTTTTAGCCCAAATCGCTTCATTCGGAGGCACCAAAAGGAATCAAAGATACTTCCGACAGCCATTTTTTTGAAAATAGCGCACACTCATTGCGCACACACCACACAAAGCTACAAAAAATATCAAAATGACCGCCAAAAATCCGTTGTAATATTCGACAAAATTCAGCTATCTTTGGCACTCGAATCCAAAACGCCAGAATGATTTTATTGCGACAGGCAGGACTTACCAAAACGCATATCTGCCGAAAAAATAGCCGATGAAGAAAGAAAATTATTACGAAAAAGTCTTTTTTGTGACCAAAAATATTCCCTACGGTAAAGTCACCAACTACGGAGCAATCGCCGACTGTTTGGGATTGGGTTCTGCCCGAATGGTAGGCTGGGCACTCAATCACTGCGCAATGTTTGGGGGCGACGTGCCAGCCCACCGAGTCGTGAATCGCAAGGGCGAATTGAGCGGGCGAAACGCCTTTCCGACCCCTACCACGATGCAAGAACTCCTCGAAAATGAAGGAATTATTGTTGAAAACGACAAAGTAAAAGATTTTGAAAAAATATTTTGGCAGCCCGATATTTAGGAATGTAAGTAGTTATAAGTTTTTAGTTTTTAATTTTGAGTTGTCATAAACTATTGAAAATTAACTAATTATGTCGAATATTAAATGTCGTCTATTTAAGTGTAGGAATGTATCTAAAATAAACTACTTATTTTTTCCTCACTCCTTAAAGCCATTCCCAACGCTACGACACGCCGAAACATCAATACAAAAAATAAAAAATGAACTCTACCATTCAGCATGAAAATACGGAACAAAAATTGGTCGGCGTAATCGGTGCTGGAAGTTTTGGCACCGCCATCTGCAATTTGCTGGCTTACAACACCGATGTTTTGGTATTTACCCGCAAGCCCGAAATCGCGAAAGCCATCAACGAAACTCACCGCCACTACGGCGTTCAGTGGTCGCCGCGCGTCAGAGCCACTTGCGATTTGGCGGAGGTGGCGCAGCTCTGTACGCTTATTTTTCCGATTATTCCAGCGGTCAATTTTCGCCCTATGATGGCAGAGTTAGGTCCGCATCTTCGTCCGTACCATATTTTGATTCACGGGACGAAGGGATTAGACGTGGTGGGGATTGGAGAAGATGACATTGTCAAACATAAGATTGGGCGCAAAAATATCTGCACCATGAGTGAAGTTATTCGGCAAGAAAGCTCCGTGCTGCGAGTCGGCTGCATCTCGGGACCCAACTTGGCTTCCGAAATTTTGGCAGGACAACCGACCGCCTCCGTCATCGGCAGCAAATTTGACGAAGTCATTCAGCTCGGACAGGCGGCTCTTCAAAGCAGCAAGTTCCATGTTTTTGGCTCGCACGATATTTTGGGTGCGGAGTTGGCAGGCGTGCTAAAAAATTTCATCGCCATCGGCTCCGGCATTTTGGGTGGCAAAGGCATGGGAAAAAATATTCAAGCCATGCTCATCACACGAGGACTGACGGAAATCATACATCTCGGCAAGGCGATGGGAGCGAGCAGCCGCGCCTTCGTAGGCACCGCAGGCATCGGCGACCTGATAGCCACCGCCACCAGTCCTTCGAGCCGCAACTACAACTTCGGCTATCGGCTGGCGCAGGGCGAAACCGTAGAAAGCATCATCGGCTCTATGTCCGAACAAGCCGAAGGCGTGCGGACGCTCAAAATCATGCGCCAACTGGCGCGCAACTACAAACTCCACGTCCCGATCACTCAAATGCTCTACAACGTAGTGTTTGAAAAATTTGATGTGGACAAAGCCCTGACTTATCTGATGAACTATCCCTACGCGGTAGATGTAGATTTTTTGTAAAAAAGTACCACTTCGTGAATGTAAAATTAAGAAGGAAGAAAAAATAACGCAGCGATTAGTCGTAATTTAGCAGAAAAAATGGTGTAGCATGAGCAATCCTCAAACTTCAAACTTCAATAATCTATAATTTTAGCGACAATTCTAACCGACTTTCCTAACAATTTGAGTATATTTAAACTCAAGAATTTGACAGACAATAAATGAATAAAATAATTTCAGATAAGGCTATAAAAAGACGAGATTTTTGGGTTGAAGAAATCCGAAAGTTAAGTGGTAATTTTGGTAACGATACACTAAACACAAAAATAGACATTAAATGATAGACGTATTCACAGAAGAAATTGAAGTTGTAATAAAAAAAGGAATTGCAAATCTTTATTGGTATTTAGGCGATTTAGAAAAGTCTTGGTTGCGAGCGGGCGTTGACGCAGAATTGACTACAAAACTTTTTGCATCGAAACAAGAAGATGGAAAAAAACTGTCAAAGAGGGATTTGATGGACTTACTCTATAAGAATCTCAAGGATGCTGAATTTAATAGGCGACTTGAAGTCTCACGGAATTTTGTGCGCTTTTTAGTCGAGCATAAAAACTTCGTTCCTAACAGTGACAATCATAAAATTGACATTGCTGAAACAGCAGCGCTCAAATTGAGAGAAATTATTGGGAAACAAAAACTACAAGCTGAGTGTAATCAGCAAATACGGAAAAAGGCTAAAGAACCAAAACCCCTTGATTACCATAATGAATTATTGAGAGTTCGTGACTTATTCATAGATGCAGAAAAACTTACTGGACAGCAAAGGGGATATGCTTTTGAAAAGGTATTTACAGAACTAATGAAAATAAGCGGAATACCTGTTGAAGAGCCATTTAGAATTATAGGAGAACAAATAGACGGCGCAATCAAATATGGTGGACATTATTACCTTATCGAATTGAAATGGACGGAGAAAAAAGCCGCTCATTCAGAAATTTCAAGTCTATATCTAAAAGTTGACGGAAAGATGGAAGCAAGGGGTATATTTATTTCAATGAACGGTTACTCAAAAGAAATTATTCAATCATTGCCAAAAGGAAAAAAATTAACAACGCTTTTATTAGACGGAATGCACTTTGCAAGTGTAATTTTTGGAGGATATAAATTTACAGAGTTATTAGAACATTCATTAAGTCAAGCATCATTAAAAGGAGAGATATATTGTTCGTCAGACTTGACAATAAAATAAATTCAAATATGACAAAAAAAACGGCACGTAAAAGCGGCTTGGAAGAAGTTGCAGTTCAGTACTCTGCACATAGTTCTGTAGTAATCGAAGTTTGGTTCTACGCATCAACATTTGAGTAAAATCGCCACCTTCCCCAAGCCTCCAAACCGTTGTGCGGCAGTAATCTCAAAAAATAGATAAACAAAGTAAAAATTTACAAAATATTTTTCATATTTTTGTTGTGTGAATCAAACTACGAAAATACAACAGGATTTTATAATAGATAAATTAACAAATTCTATCTTGAACACAATCTCTGGTGATAGTTTTCAGACAGAAGTTTCTTTAATAGAAAAAAGTGACTTAAAAGAAATAACAAAGAAAAATGGCTGGAACTTTAATTGGAGCATAGACTTTAAAAACATTGAAAAAGAAGTTTATAAATTAACAATCGTAAATAACCCTAAAATTATTCAGGGTTTGTTGAGTTTGACAATAGAAAACGACCACATTTTCCTGAACTTATTAGAAAGTTCGCCTTTCAATATAGGAAAAGGAAAACTTTATGAGGGCGTTCCCGGCAATTTAGTGGCATTTGCCTGTAAAATATCTTTTCAAAAAGGGTATGAAGGATTTGTTGCTTTTGACGCAAAAACAAAATTAATCACACATTATGAATATACTTTAGGCGCACACCATTTCAACAATCAACGAATGATTTTAGAAACTAAAGCGTCTAAAATTTTAGTTCAGAAATATTTTAAATAACGAAATTATGGGATTAGTCAGAGAGCCAAACGGAGTAGATTTCTTAATTCAAAGTCAACCGCTTTCTGAAAAGGAACGAATTGAAATAAGCGACTTTATCAAAGCAAGTAAAGAAAAAAATAGAAAAGTTGTATCAGCACCATCTCCGAGAAGAGCCAAAAAGGTAACAGCGTAGATTTATATCGGTTTGGCGCAAGCAAGGTTTAGGTTTTGAGCTGAAATTTGGTTTTGTGTTTGGAAGTTTAATTATAAATCAATAATTGAGTGTTACCCAAAATCCCCAAACCGTCAAGCAACTTGTGACTTTCAGGGCTTTTACGCTGAAATATACCGTTTGGATTGAAACCTTGCCAGCGCTTCAAAACCAAAAATATCCGATTCTTCCGTTGGAGGCATCAACATTCCGAATTGTGTGGATAGAATATCGTCGTAGTAGTCGGCTTGTTGAAACAGATTTTGGAACAATTTTTCGCCACTTTCTGTGTTCAAAAATCGGTCGTTCACGACCAAAGACAGCACCACGTCCTGCCCCCGAATACTAAAAGTAAGCACTTCCAACACATTATTTTTGCGAAGCAAATACTCATAAATCGGTTTGATATTCTCTTTGGGCAGCACCCCCAACGCTGCGTCGCCCGTAATCAGACCCGTCTGCGGGTGAAAACTCAAACTAATCGTGGCACTGCCTTGACGGATAAACCACTGGTTGGGTCCGAGCCTCGACAGCCGCACATCGTAGCCGATTTTGGTCAAAATATCCTCTATCGCCTTCGAGATTCCCGTAGGCTCATACTCGGCGGCTTGGGAAGGAAGTTTTATTTTCGCTCCGCAATGCGGGCAATACGCACCATCTTCTATGCTCTTTTCAAACACCAGATTCGTACACGACGAACACCGTGCGCCGATTTGTTGCCCGCTTTCAGCGAAAAACGATGCCAGTGTAGATTTTAAATAATCAGCAGGCAACGAAAAGCCGATGCTGTTCCCATTTTGGATAATAAAAGTATTGATGCCAATAATCTCGCCGTTCAGATTGAGCAGCGGACCGCCACTGTTGCCCGGATTGAGTGCCGCGTCGTGCTGAAGATATTGCAGATTATTGATTTGGTGCATCGTATTGGAAATTATCCCCTTCGTAGCCGTATATTTTAGACCAAAAGGGTGTCCAACCGCAATCACAACATCGCCCTCTACAACTTTTTCGGAGGCACCGAAGCTGCTCGGACGCAGCGCAACCTCGGCAGGCACGCTCAAAAAAGCAAGATCAAATTTTGGGTCAGAATACAACACCGTCGCCAACTGCCTACCAAAAAAACGACTTTCGACGACCACATACCGATTGTCATGCACGACGTGGTCGTTGGTGACAATCAGAGTCGGTTGGTCGGGGACGGCTACGCAAAAGCCAGTGCCAGTGCTGTAAGGCGTAGCGATTTGGACGACGATCTCGCGGTATTGTTCTATAATTTCTTTCATATTTTGCTTTACAAGAAAAATAAATTTTTTAATGAGTTACCCAGAATATTTTTTTACCAAAATATCAGGCAGCATTTTATGCAATATGAGTGTCTTTTCAGACGTGCCTTGTAGAAATTCAAGTTTTTGCAAAAATATCGTCTGGCGAAGCGAAAAC
>JAYUHK010000163.1:0-19218 GCA_043767025.1 Saprospiraceae bacterium
AAATTCAAGTTTTTGCAAAAATATCGTCTGGCGAAGCGAAAACTGTTTGAGTCTGGCGGAGCCGACGAGTATTTTTCGCGCGCCGACGGGATTTTTAAGCAAAAACTTTGGAATTTCTACAGAGCACTTGATTTTTTTGGTTACTTTTTTATCAAGAAAAAAAGTGACAAAAACCAAGTAAATTACCACAACATCAAGCTTAATTGAGCCAATTTAAAATCCATGCGTAACATGAGTTAGTAATATTAGTAAGCCATCTGACGTATTTATTTACATCAGATGGCTTTTTTTATTTTTTCAAATGAACGATAAATGCAACACTTTTACCACGCTTTCGCTTGGTGCGGATAGCGACGAGCATACAATCCGTCTATCAAAGCAGTCATTTTTTCGCGCAATTCGGGGATATTTTCGCCCGTAGCGGCGGAAATAAAAATATTATCGTGTTCAAAATTATTTTTTAGATGCTCCCGCAGTTCGCGCTTAATGTCTTGCTTGGTAGCGTCGTCCAACAGCTCGTCGAAATAGTCTTTTTCGTATTTATCAATTTTGTTGAAGACCATCAGCGTTGGTTTGTCGATTACGCCGAGTTCTTTGAGCGTGCTATTGACGGTACGGATTTGGTCTTCGTGTTGAGGGTGGGCGATGTCCACGACGTGAAGCAGAAGGTCGCTTTCGCGCACCTCGTCGAGCGTGGATTTGAAACTTTCGATAAGGTGATGCGGTAGTTTGCGGATAAAGCCGACGGTGTCCGAGAGCAAAAAAGGCATTGTCCCAAACACTACTTTGCGCACCGTCGTGTCGAGGGTGGCAAATAATTTATTTTCGGCAAAAACCTCCGATTTACTCAGTAGATTCATCAGCGTAGATTTGCCGACATTGGTGTAGCCTACCAGCGAAACGCGCACTTGTGCGTCGCGATTTTTGCGGCGCGTCAAGTCTTGGCGGTCTATCACTTCGAGTTCTTTTTTGAGCAGCGTGATTTTGTCGCGCACGATACGGCGGTCGGTTTCGATTTCTTTTTCGCCCGGTCCACGCATTCCGATTCCACCGCGTTGGCGTTCCAAGTGCGTCCAAAGTCCGCGCAGTCGGGGCAGTAAATATTGGAGCTGCGCCAGCTCGACTTGAGTTCGGGCTTGCGAAGTTTGCGCCCGCGCTGCGAAAATATCCAATATCAAACTACTTCTGTCCAAGACTTTTATTTTCAGGACTTCTTCGATGTTGTTGGTTTGCTTGCCGCTCAAATCATCGTCAAAAATAACGAGCGTTACTTCGCCGTGTTCTTCGATAAAATCGCGGATTTCTTTCAGCTTTCCACTTCCTACGAAGCTCCGACTGTCGGGGTGTTGGAGTTTTTGGGTGAATCTCGTCACGGTTTCTGCGCCCGCCGTGAGTGCCAAAAATTCCAATTCGTCGAGGTATTCGGCGACCTGCTGTTCGGTTTGTTGAGGTGTTATTACGCCTATCAAAACCGTTTTTTCTACCGCCGCTCTGACGCCTTTTTTGTCGTCCCGCGAAAGACTAAAATCATTAATTGTTGCCATTTTTAAAATTATTAGAACAAGTTAGGTCTTTTTTTGTGATTTTTAGCTTAATTTGTATAATAATTTAGAAATAAAAAAAAATAGCCTTTTATGACTACTGATTCTCGTCCTTGGCTGCGCCATTATCCTAAAAATGTGCCGATAGATATTGACCCCGACGCTTTTCCGACTTTGGTGGCGGTGTTAGATGCGGCTTTCCAAAAGTACGAAAATAAAAAAGCCTACGCGTGCATGGGCAAGACGATGACTTACGGAGAAATAGATATTTTATCCCAAAATTTTGCGGCTTATTTGCAAAGTCGCGGCTTGGTGGCAGGCGACCGCATCGCGCTGATGATGCCCAATATGTTGCAATATCCGATTGCGCTTTATGGTGCGCTGCGGGCAGGATTGGTGGTCGTCAATACCAATCCGCTTTATACGCCTCGCGAAATGAAGCACCAATTTGTAGATTCGGGCGTGAAGGCGATTGTAATTGCTGAAAATTTTGCAGCCAATTTGCAAGCAATTATAGGTAGCACGGTCATCAAGACGGTCATCGTGACGAGCATCGGCGAGATGTTAGGGCTGAAAGGTTTGGTGGTTGATTTCGTAGTGCGCAACGTCAAAAAACTGGTTCCTACCTTCCAACTTTCTGATACTGTTTCGTTCCGACAAGCTCTGAACGGTGGCAAAAAATTAAAGATACAAGCGTTTGAGGACAGTCCCGACCGCACTATTTTGCTCCAATATACGGGCGGCACGACGGGCGTGGCGAAAGGTGCGATGCTGACCAATCGCAATTTGGTGGCAAATATGATGCAAATGCAGGCGGTCATTTTTTCGAGGTTGGAAGAAGGCAACGAGGTAGCACTTACGCCGCTTCCGATGTATCATATTTTTGCTTTCACGGTCAATGGTTTGGGTTTGTTTGGCGGCGGCATCATGAACGTCCTGCTCACCAATGCGCGCGACATAAGCGGCGTGATAAAAGAATGGAAAAAATACCCAATTTCTGTACTGACTGGTGTAAATACACTTTTCAACGCGCTGCTCAACCACGCCGAATTTCAGACGATTGATTTTTCGACGCTCAAAATCACGGTGGCTGGCGGTATGGCGTTGCAGCGTCCTGTAGCGGAGCGTTGGCAGACCACGACGGGTTGTTTTTTGGCGGAAGGCTACGGAATGACGGAATGTTCGCCAGTGGCGAGTGTCAATCCATTGGACGGCACTGGGCGCATCGGCACGATAGGCGTGCCGATTCCGACTACCGATATGCGGATTGTGGACGAAAGCGGCGAGCCGTTGCCTGCGGGCGAGATTGGCGAAATACAAATCAAAGGTCCGCAAGTGATGAAAGGCTACTACAATCGTCCGAGCGAAACGGCGGAGGTGCTGCGAGATGGTTGGCTTTGCACGGGCGATATTGGAAAAATGGACGAAAGCGGTTTTTTTAGTATCGTGGATAGAAAAAAAGATATGATTTTGGTGTCAGGCTTCAATGTTTATCCCAACGAAATAGAGGAAGTAGTGGCGATGTTGGAGAAGGTATTGGAGGTGGCTGCGGTAGGCGTAGCGGACGAAAAGTCGGGCGAAGTAGTGAAAATTTTTATCGTAAAAAAAGACAATTCACTTACAGAAAACGAGATTTTGGCGCATTGCAGAATCAATCTGACAGGCTACAAAATGCCAAAATACATCGAATTTCGGTCGGAACTGCCGAAGACAAACGTAGGAAAAATCCTGCGCAGAGAGTTGAAATAAAAACTTGAAATAAAAAAAAGTGGGCGGCAGAAAACTTCTACCGCCCACGAGAAATTATCTTCTTAAAGCATCTCTAATCTCTGCGAGCAACGCCTCGGAAGCAGTAGGACCAGCAGGAGCGACATCTTTTTTCATTTTGTTGATGTTTCTTACAACGAGGAACATTACGAAAGCAACAATAATGAAGTTGATGACGGCACCGATGAATTTACCGTACAGCAAGGCAGCTTCAGGGGTTGTGACTTTTCCGCCTCCGTCCATTACGGCGGGTGAAAGTATTATTTTTGCTTGCGCCAAATCGCCTACGTTGAGAATCATACCTATCAAAGGCATAAAAATACCGTCAATAAAAGCCGCAGTTACGGTGGCAAAAGCAGCACCCATGACAAGACCGACCGCTATGTCGACCAGATTGCCCTTCATGGCAAAATCTTTAAATTCCTTAAACATGATTTGAAAAGTTTAGTTGGTTGTTAAAATTATGTGTACTAATTTATATTTGTTAATTTATGTTACGCAAAATATTATTTTAAAAAAATTTCAGGCAGTATTTTATTCAAAGACACTGTATTTTCGGACGTGCCTTGTAGAAATTCAAGTTTTTGCAAAAATATCGTCTGGTGAAGCGAAAACTGTTTGAAGTCTGGCGGGGTTCCGACGAGTATTTTTCGTGCGCCGACGGGATTTTTAAGCAAAAACTTTAGAATTTATACAGAGCACTTGATTTTTTTGGTTACTTTTTTCATCAAGGAAAAAAGTGACAAAAGACAAGAAAATTACCACAAAACCAAGCTCAAATGAGTAAATCTAAAATTCTTGCGTAACATCAGATACTTAAATAAAAGCCCTTGTTTCAACACCGAAACAAGGGCTTTCTTTTAGGAATGAGGAAAAAATAAGGTACTCCAATTTTTCCAATAAATTCAATCAATAACAAGGCATTTTTGAGGCGCAACGCAATGCGTTGAAACGAAAAAATAACGCAGTGATTGGTTGTAATTGAGCAAAAAAAATGAGTAGTTTATTTTAGATAAGTTCTTATACTTAAATATATGTCATTTAATATTCGACATAATTCGTTGATTTTCAATAATTTATGATGACTCAAAATTAAAAACTAAAAACTTATAACTACTTACATTCCTTATACTTTCCTACCGCAGCAAAGTCACATCGCCCGTAAGAAAAAAGGGTTTTCCGCTTGCGCAACGCCCACGAAGCACATACACGAACACGGCGGGCGTTAGCGCGCGACCCAATTTGTCTTCGCCCGACCAACTCGGTGAGTCGCCCAAGTGATGGTACACCAAGCTGCCCCAACGGTCGAAAATTGACAATTCTTCTATTTTTGTGACAGGACTGAACAGCTCCCACTCGTCGTTTTGTCCGTCGCCATTCGGCGAAAAACTGTTGGGTATGAAAATGCGGCAGTCGTCTTTGTCACAAAACTGCCGACTTCCTAATTTTAGAAGCGTCGCTACGGTGCTGTCGCAAGCGTTGTCGCTGCGGCGCAAAGTATCTCTAAAAAATCCCGCTTGGGTATAAAACCGATTGCCCACTCGGACGCTATCGCCGTCACAAAATAAAAATTCTTGGAAAAAATAAGAAGTGTCGGCAGCCACGAGCCGCAGCGTGGCAATGCTATCACAACCTCGCGCACTGACGAGTGTGTCGCTGTAAATACCTGCTTTAGAGTAGTTAGTGCCGCCCCACACGACGCTCCGCCCTGCGCACAAAGTGCGCACTTCGCTGCTGTTCGCTTCGGGAATAATTTTTATTTTTTTGCAAAAAAAGCTGTCACAACCTCCCGAACTCAAAAACTTGGAGCAAAGCACCGTATCGCGTGGATAAGGACTTGCGTTGGCACAAAAAATCTGCTCGACGCTGCTGCTGTCGGCGGGCAACACGGTGAGTGTGGTCGTCAATACACTGTCACAAATACTGCCGACGAAAGTGGGAAAAGTATCGCGGTACACGCCCGACTGCGTGTAGCTGCGGTTGCCGACTTTTAGTATTTTTCCGGCGCAAATAGTGTCCGAATGGGCATTTTGCTTGTCGGGCAGCCGCGTGATTTTGACATAGCTCACTCCGATACAGCGTTGGTTTGGAATCGGAAAAGTATCGGTGGCAACCAATGTGTCGTGTTTGACGGGAAAAATAGAAAAACAAGGCGGAAACACCCAAACCGTGCGAGTAATAGCTCGGAGGTCCAAGAACGAAAAAGCGGTATCGGACTCGAATCCGTTGGCATAAAGCAAGGTGCTGATGCTCGAAATCCGAGTACTATCGATGTTGTCGCTGTGGTATCGGACGCGCTTGATGGCAGTTTCGAAGTCAGCGAGAGTGGCGGTATTATTGACGTTGTGGAGGCGCAAAAAATGAGAGTTGATACCTGCCACGCTGATGCTGCTGGGCGGCAGAGAGTCAAAAGTGAGGTATTCGTTGCTGCCGTCGAGTGGCTGCGTGATGCGCAGGAGTGCAGAATCCACGCGCCCGGCGGTAGAAAAAATTTTGGTGTCGCGGTCGGCAATGGGAGTGCTGCCCATGATGCAGACGGTGTCACCTCTAAAATCCCAGAGGGTGGCGTGGCGGCTGTTGTCGGAGTCCAAATCCAACCAAAGCGGGCAGTCTGGCGCAGGGTCGAACTCGAAGGGGGAAGACGCCCCTTGAGAGTTAAGAAAGGTAAAAACAGCATCTGAATTTTCTGAATAGCAATATCGAGTGACTTGTTTGTTTTCTATATCAATTTTATAAATAGGCATCTTTCCGTCCGCACCTGCGAAGCAAAACCCATATATATCTCCTCTGCCGCAACCTTTCGGAATGACTGCCAATGAGCAAAATATTGGAATGGAGTCTGGATATTTAAAAATGGCTTTACTCTGTAAGGGGTTTTCTACATTAACCTCTACCACTAATCTGGAAATAGAAGTAGTCATATAGAGCTTTTCTCTGTAAAAAATCAAATCGCCTGGACTATCTTCGATTACATTATTTACTTGAATAGCCCCCAATAACTTAACTTCTCCAGTGTTAGGGTCGTAGCGGCTCAAACGTCCTCCCCCTATGGTATAGACCATTCCTTTAGAATCGCACTCCAAACTTGTAATAAAATTATTGGCTACACTTGCTACATACGTATTTGTTCCTGTCGTTAAGTCTATTTCTGTAATATAGATTAAGCCATCTAAAAAAAAGTTTGTGCTTGCAGCGTACATTTTATTGTTGGTAGGATGAATGCCAATATCGGCTACCGAATCAAATAAATCCGTTGAGAGAGCGACTACCGTATCTATCAAACATTTAGGATTCCCCCCAAAATAGACGCGACTGATAGCAAAATTACTCTTATCGCCCACAAAATATGCCCATTTTTGAGCAACTGCGTGCGAAGTAAAAAATAAGAAAAAGATATAAAAGAAAAACAATTTTTTCATGGCGAGGGTTTTTTATTGAAAATAGAACAAAAGACAAAAAGGGGAAGAAACTACCGCAGCAGCTTCTTCCCTTTCGCAAAAATAAGAATTTTTTACGGTATTTTAGTAATATTTGCCGTCAAAATCGCTGTGCTGGTTTTTACACGCAGCATATAAGTACCCATCGGAATACCACTCAATGAAAGTAAGTGAGTCTTGGTGCCTGCGTCCACATTGAGGTCGGTCTTGTTATATACAATATTGCCCATCGGGTCGCTGACCGTAAATACCACATCTCCGAGCTGCTCATTTTCGTAAGTCACCTTCGTTTCCTGCTGGAAAGGATTGGGTGAAACCGTTATGGCAGGAGGAGGAGTTGCGTTTCCGACCACTTGGAGCTGCACATCGGCGACATCGCTGCCACGAGGAGGATAAATAGCACTGTCAAAATAATTGCTCTGAATATCTATCAAACCCGCTATGCTGGCGGTCGGCTGCTTGGCGTAAAGGCTCAACGTAAAAACAACATCGCCGCCTTGAAGGCTCACACCCTCTTTTTTGGTAGCTACCCAAAGGATTTTATAGAATCCTTTTTTATTGGCATCTTCTACCCATTCCAACTGGTCGGCATCTGGATAGTTACCAGCTTGGACAGCTTTCAGGTCAAAATAATTGGGGTCAACAAAAAGTCCGATGCTATAAACCGACATGTTGGCAGCGTCGAGAGCCGACAACCGGACGGGGACTTTATAATACTGTTGGACACCCAAAGTATTGAACTCTTGGACTTCCAGATTTTTGACGGAGTTCTTAATGATAGGCTCTGCAATTTGGTCGGTATTTTCGCCAAACTGTGATGCGTCACAAGGACAGTTTCCATTGCCCGTTTCCAACCCGTTTATCGTAGCTCCTCCTGCTACGTCACCCATTTTTACTGCCACAAAATCTTTGGGGTTTGTTCCTTGCACCAAATTTACCAAAGCGGTAGGCGGCAATAAACCTAAAGCATGAAAGTTTTGATACAGCAGAGGTGCCTGATTAGGTGGAGTTGCAAGAAAATTGATTTCATAACTTCCATATTGTGGTGATTTTGGAACAAATCGCCAGCGATAAGGAAGAGAATCAATGACTAAAATAGCTTTTCTAAGTAAAACCATATCAAAAGTGGTTACAGAACCACTTTGGTCAATATCAGCAGCTAAAAATTGCCAAGCCTGTGTAAAAGGCTCTACTTGTAAGATGTGCTTTCTAATTCTTACCAAATCAAAGGTTGAAATGCCGCACGCCAAGCGATACGAAGCATCTTCGAAGTTTCCAATAGCAGTATGTTTAGGACGCACCAAACAGTTATTGTTGGGCATTAAGTCACAACTGGAGTATAATCCGCTCGGACTAAGAGTCAACGTCTGTGGGTTATTGCAGTAGGCGACGACAGGGTTGCTGTTGGGATTGCTCATATTGATGGCTACATTACCTACGCCGAAACAAACAGTCGGATTGTTGAGGTACTCCACTCTGCCACGGATATTGGCACTGAGCGAAAAACAGTTTCTAACACAAACAAAGGGCTGGAGCGGCGCAGTTTCTGGGAGCAGCGTGTACGTTATATTACAAAAACTGGCAGATGGCGGCTGTAAATTGGTGATGCATCGGACACCGCCCGCCACTGGCGCAATGCCGTAGCAAGAGTTTGGTATGGCATTGATGAACAGCGTGAACAATATCACACCGCCAGCCGTGTTGTTCTGGGTGAGTGTGACAGGAGTGCCAGAAAAGAGGTTCAAACTTACCCGGTTGTTCATTCCTGCGGTGCTGCTTCCAGTGTTGTTGGTAGTCACAGAAAGGCTGCTTGTCAGAAAAACCGCTTGAACGGAAGCCGACAGAGAGTTTTCAGTAAGCGACTTATCGAACTCGACATTTGCGCCGTTAGAAGTTACCAAATCCAACGAAATGTTTGCGCCATAAAAATTGGTAGGCGAGCCATTCCAGACGACATTGAGCGTGTGTCCGCCCGAGTAGCTCGGTCCTGCCTGAAAGGAGAGCGACCCACAAGCCTGCGCTTGTAGCGATTGAAAGCTACAGAGTAAGACTACCTGTAAAAGAAGTGTTAAGAGCAGCGTTGCGTTGCCCCCCCCCCCGCAAAGCGGAAAAGCCTGATGGTTGTTGCATTTTTTGCATAATTTAAAAAAATTTTGATTGATGAATAAATACATTATTTTTAGTTTTAATGTTCTTATAAGTCACAGAACGCCACAAATATAAAACATTTTTGTAACTTTTATCGTGACAGGGTATATTTTTTATTTTTTTATAAAAAAAACTCTTTTCTACTATTTTAAAAAACATTTTATCGTCCTATAGTTTTGTCGTATATTTCGACCAAAAATAAAAATGCACCGTCCAAAAAGTAGGCGACAACTCGAAACCGAGGAATTTGATATTTGCATCATCGGCGGTGGCGTGAGCGGCGCGGGCTGTGCTTTGGACGCCGTTTTGCGGGGCTACAAAGTCGCCCTGATTGAGAAAAATGACTTCGCTGCTGGCACTTCTTCGCGCTCCACCAAACTTATCCACGGAGGCGTGCGCTACCTCGAGCAAGCTGTCCGAAAGTTGGATTTTGGTCAGCTCAAACAGGTCTGGCACGGCATGAACGAAAGGCATATTTTGCTCCAAAATGCGCCCCATTTGGCGCAGCCGCTCGCTCTGCTAACGCCTGTATTTAGCTGGCTCGAAGGCGCGTATTTTACGGTCGGACTCAAGATGTACCGTTGGTTTGCTCGCCACGATTCGATGCCGCCGAGCCAGTGGCTGAGTCGCCAACAGACTTTTGAGAAAATGCCCACCCTCCTGCCCCGCACGCACAGTTCGGTACTGTATTATGACGGACAAATGGACGACGCGAGGTACAATTTGTCCATCGTCCAGACGGCGGCAAAGAACGGTGCAGTCGTCGCCAATCACGTTGAAGTTATTGGTTTTCAGAAAGACGAATCACAAAAAATTCAAACCATTTTTCTAAAAGATAATTTGGACGAAGTCGAATTTTCGCTTCGCGCCCGACTTTTTATTAACTGCACCGGTGCGCACGCAGACAGTATCAGACAGCTTGCCAATGCTGATTTGAAACCCAAAATTCGCCCAAGCAAAGGCGTTCATGTCACGTTGCCAGCGTCGGTTTTGAAGTCGGATTGCGCAATGTTGATTCCCAAAACACCCGACGGGCGGGTGGTTTTCGTAGTCCCTTTTGAGAGCGAAACGCTGCTCGGCACTACCGACGACGACCTCGTCAATCCGAGTGAAGAGCCTACCATCAATCGCTCCGAAATTGATTATTTATTAAAAACGCTCTCTCCCTACTTGCAAACGCCCCCTACTTTCGAGCAAGTAAAAGCTGGTTTTGGTGGCTTGCGCCCTTTGTTGCGGAGCGACGAAAACGAAAAAAATACGAAGCGACTGCTCCGCGACCACGTCGTAGAGTACGACGAAATTTCTAATCTCGTCAGTCTGATGGGTGGCAAATGGACGACTTATCGCCTCATGGCGAAGGACGCAATAGACCAAGCGGAGGAGATATTAAATAAAAAAATTGGCGAATCTGTGACAGAAAAGTGCATCTTGTGGGGTGGTGAAAATTTTGAGCCAGACGGCTGGAAAAAACTGCATCTTCAATACCGATGGTCGGAAAAAATTTGCCGACATTTACATTCCAAATACGGAAGCAACGCGGCAGACGTAGCAGCTCTAACAACCGAAAATCCAGACTGGGCGCAGCTTTTGGTAGCCGATTTTCCTTTTTTGCAGGCGGAAGTTGTTTATGCAGCAAGACACGAAATGGTCGGCGAAATCCGCGACTTTTTGGCGCGCCGATGCCGATTGGAAATTTTGGACTGGAAAGCCACCCAAACCGCAATCCCTATCGTCGGGACGCTGCTTGCGCAAGAATTGGGTTGGAGCGATGAAAAAAAATTAGAAAAGCAAGATAAATATTTGTCACAAATAAAGCAATTTCAAAATAATATTAGGAATGAAGAAAAAATACGTCCTCTCCATTGACCAAGGCACGACCAGCTCGCGCGCCATCGTTTTCGACAAAAAAGGGAATATTATTGCGGTAGCGCAAAAAGAATTTCAGCAAATTTTTCCGCAGCCAGGTTGGGTCGAACACGACGCAGTAGAGATTTTGCAGACCACGCAAAGCGTAATCCGAGCGGTGTTGGAGGAGGTCAATGCCAATGACATCGCCGCCATCGGCATCACCAATCAGCGTGAAACAACGGTAGTTTGGGACAAACACACGGGCAAACCGATTTACAACGCCATCGTCTGGCAAAGCCGACAGACGGTAGAAATTTGCGAAGCTCTGAAAGCAAAAAATATGGACAGCGAAGTGCGCCACAAAACAGGTTTGTTGATAGATGCGTACTTTTCAGGGACAAAAATAAAATGGATTTTAGACCATGTGGAGGGCGCAAAAGCCGCCGCCGAAGCGGGCGACTTGCTGTTTGGAACGATTGATACGTGGCTTCTTTGGAATTTGAGCCAAGAAAAAACCCACGCTACTGACTTTACCAACGCCTCGCGCACGATGTTGTTCAATATCCATGAGCTGAAATGGGACGATTCTCTTTGCGCTGCGCTCGAAGTACCGAAAATTATGTTGCCCAAAGTGATGGATAGTTCTGCGCATTTTGGGACGGCGCGGGTCGAAATAACAGGCGGCGTAGCAGCGATTCCGATAGCGGGAATGGCGGGCGACCAGCAAGCCGCGCTTTTTGGGCAGGCTTGCTATGAGGACGGAATGGCAAAAAATACCTACGGAACAGGCTGTTTTATGCTGATGAATACAGGCAGCAAAGCCGTCGCTTCGCCCAACGGACTTCTGACGACTATCGCGTGGAGTCTGAACGGCGAAGTCACTTACGCGCTCGAGGGTTCGATTTTTGTGGCGGGTTCGGCAGTCAAATGGCTTCGCGATGCCGTCGAACTTGTCCGCGACGCTGCCGACACGGAGGGCTATGCCAAAAGTATTGCGAGCAACGGCGGCGTATATATGGTACCAGCTTTCGTTGGGTTGGGTACGCCCTATTGGGACTCGGACGTGCGGGGGGCGATTTTTGGCTTGACGCACGGCACCGGCAAAGCGCACCTTATCCGCGCCACGCTCGAAAGCATTTGTTACCAAACAAAAGACGTGTTGAGCGTGATGGAAAAAGACAGTGGTATTCGCCTAAAATCACTTCGAGTAGATGGCGGCGCGGTAAAAAATAATTTTTTGATGCAATTTCAGAGTGACTTGCTGGGGACAAAAGTAGAGCGACCGATTATCCAAGAAACGACCGCTTTGGGTGCAGCTTATCTGGCGGGATTAGCGGTGGGATTTTGGAAAGATTTTGCTGACATCGCCGAAAACTGGCAGTTGGAAAATTCCTTCAAACCTGTTATGAAAGCTGCCGACCGCAACGCACTTTACAAGGGTTGGCTTTTGGCGGTGAAAGCTGCGAAGGTGTTTAAGAAGAAGTAATTGCGCAGCGTGGCAGTTCCAAAAGGTAGATTTTTAGTTCGTTGGAAAATAAAATTTAGATGTTGATTTTAAAAAATAATTTTTTTATTTTTTTTGTCAAAAAAAACTGTATTTTTGTTTTTCGATGCAACCCTTTTGGCGGCAATTTACTCCTTTCAAAAAGGTGTAGTTTTTTTAATTCATAAAATGTATTCAAACGATGAAAATTTCAACATTTTTCCAATCTTTTATTCTGATATGCGCAGCGACTTTATTCGCAGCAAATACTTTGACGGCTCAAAATAGCAACATTGCGGAGCAAAAAGAAATTGTCGCGCCCGATGCAAAACAGGAAGCCGTAGAGAAAAATATGGACATTGATGCCCAAAAAAAATGGGACAATCTCGGCGGCAATCTTCGCCAACGCCGATATATGCTCAATTTTGACAACGCCGCAAAAGGCGGAGGTTGCCAGCCAAAGCACAGTCAAGAGCCAGCCAATAATAGAGGCGCAACAAGCGTTTGCCTCGGAGTCGTTACTGATAATACCGCTAATTGGGACAATAGCGGAGAAAAAGCCCAAGCAAGCGGACTCGAAATAATATCCGTGATGGTCGGAAGTCCAGCCGAAAAAGCGGGGCTAAAAGCCAACGACCGCCTACTCTCGATGGACAAGAAACCAATTAATTCTTACGATGAGTTGGTAAGTGCGATAAGTACTTACAAATCTTTGGACGAAATTACTATTTCTTTTGTCCGTGACGGAAAAACAAGCTCTGCGGCTGCAAAGTTGGGCGCGTGGACGAAAAAAGAAAAAAATAACGACAAGGAAAAAACAACGACTTTTACCCGCGCTCGCTTGGGAGTGGCGACAGAAGATACCGAAAAAGGAGCATTGCTGAACGAAATATCCACAGGCACGGCAGCCGAAAAAGCGGGTCTTCAAAAAGGCGATGTAGTCTTTCAAATAGAAAAAACAGACATCACTTCGGCAGATGCGCTCACGGAGGCAGTTCGCAGCCACCGCCCTGACGAAAAAATAACGATTCGTTTTTATCGCAACGGAAAAACAGAAAAAGTTACCGCAAAGCTCGGCAGCCAAACGGTAGAGAAACGCCACAATCACGGCTATTGGAGTGGAGAAAAAAGAAAATGCAGCTGTGAAGACCAAGCAAAATCTTCTGCGCCAGAGCCGATTAAGCCAAGTTTGCGCATAAATCCCGAAAACTTTACGATTGTCCCCAATCCTGCTGGCGACCGCGCAACGATAAAGTTTGTTTCAGAGTCCAAACTGCCTCTCAATGTGATAGTGCGCGACATAGCGGGCAAAGAAATTTTTGCGGAGAGCGTGAAAGATTTTCAGGGCAATTACGAACATCAAATGGATATGGTGCAGCAGCCCGACGGCATTTATCTGGTCGAAATCCGTCAGGACGGAAACGTTTTTTCACAAAAAATGATTCACAGCAAGCAATAAGATGCTGCCAAAAAAACAAAAAAAAAGGCTCACCGCAACGCGGCGAGCCTTTTTTTTTGCTTATAAATGCGTCAAAAATAAACTACTTATTTTTCTGCTAAATTGATTATAAGTTACCGACACCTCAAAGGTGTCGGTAACTTCGGCTTGTTTTTTTACTTGTGCGACTAAAAGTTAATCACTAAAAACTACCTACGCTTCTTCTAATTCGTGTTGGTGTTCGGCGATGAGTTTTTGTTGCAAATCCATCGGAACAGCTTGATAGTCAGCGAATTGGCGTTTGAACTTTGCTCTGCCTTGCGTGAGCGCGCGCAGCGTGGAAGAATATTGGTACAACTCCACCAACGGCACTCGCGCTTTTATTTTTTGATAATGCCCGTCGCTGTCCATACCCGTGATGATAGCGCGGCGAGTTTGGAGGTCGCCCATCACATCGCCCATTACTTCGTCGGAGCAAAGTATTTCTAAATCATAGATTGGTTCCAAAATCTGCGGACCTGCATTGGGGAAAGCGTGGCGAAACGCTTGCGAAGCAGCCGTTTGGAACGCCATATCGTTGCTATCTACGGCGTGCATTTTGCCGTCATAAACGCAAACTCGGAGGTCGCGGCAGTGCGAACCCGTAAGCGGTCCTTCCTGCATTTTTTGCATAATTCCCTTCTTGATAGCACCCTGAAAACGCGCGTCGATAGAGCCTCCCACGATGCACCACATAAAAACCAACTTGCCGCCCCACTTCAAATCTTCGGTTTCGGTGAGTTTTACACTCAAATCTGCGGGATTTGCCATTCCTTCGTGGTACGGCTCGAATCTCATGTGGACTTCGGCGAACTGCCCTGCGCCGCCGCTTTGTTTTTTGTGTCGGTATGTTTCGTTGCACATTTGGGTAATCGTTTCGCGATACGGAATGCGCGGACGCTCGAAATCCATGTGGAGGTCGTACATTTTTTCGATGCGGTATTTTATCAAGTCCAAGTGCAACTGCCCTTGTCCGTGCAGAATCATTTGTTTCAGTTCTTGCGAAAGCTCGACAATCAAAGTCGGGTCTTCCTCCTGAATATTGTGGAGTGCTTTGGCGAGTTTTTCCATATCGGCTTTGTTGGGCGGCTTCACAGCAGTCCGAATCCGAGCTTCTGGAAACGGAATAGGCGCAATTTTTACCTCAAAACCCTTGACGCTCAATGTGTTGTTGGTGTGCGAATCTTTGAGTTTGACGGCTACGCCGATGTCGCCTGCTTTCAAAATTTCTACCGCTTCGCGATTTTTTCCATTGGCTTCGTAAATATTTCCAAACCGCTCGGACGCGCTGTTGTTGTCATTGACCAATTCGTCGCCTGCGTGGAGCGTTCCAGAATAAACTTTGAAATAAGACACGTTTCCGACTTTGGGTTCTGAAAGGGTTTTATAAATAAAAATTGCTGTTTTTTGAGTCGCATCGCACGCAAGAGTTCCGCCGTCTTCAGTCGGAGCGGCGGGGCGGTCGGCAGGCGACGGAGCGATGTCATTGATGAAACCCATAATGCGTCCGCTGCCCATATTTCGGCTTGCGGAGGCGCAAAAAACAGGAAAAATTTGTTGGTTAGCGAGTGCGACGGTCAATCCTTGCGCGAGTTCTGACTCACTCAAAGTTCCGTTTTCAAAAAATTTTTCCATCAATCCTTCCTCGTTTTCGGCGGCGGCTTCTACGATTCGGTTGTGCATCTCGAGGGCGCGCGCCATTTCGGTAGCGGGAATAGTCAATTTTTCGGGCTTTCCGCCGTCGTTCTTGAACTCATACACGACCATTCGGAGGGCATCTACGATGCTGTGAAAGCCAGAACCTTGTTGGAGCGGATACTGAAAAGCCACTACTTTGCTCCCAAAACGCTTGATCGCTTGCTCGAGTGTAGTGTCGTAATCGGCTTTTTCGTTGTCGAGATGATTGATAACAAAGACAGTGGGCGTATGAAATTCTTCGATGTATTCCCAGAGGATTTCGGTGCCGACTTCTACGCCGCTTTTGGCGTTGAGAAGCATGAGAGCGGTATCGGCTACTTTGAGGGAAGACACGATTTCGCCTACGAAGTCGTCGGAGCCAGGTGTGTCAATGATGTTTATTTTGGAGTTTTTCCACTTGGCGTGCATCAGGGTACTAAAAATAGAGTTGCCTCTTTCCTGTTCGATGTTGGTGTAGTCCGACACGGTAGAGCGGTCAGTTACCGTGCCGCGTCGCGTTATAGCGTGCGCTTCGTAGAGCATCGCCTCTGCGAGGGTGGTTTTGCCGGAGCCAGAGTGCCCGAGCAGTACCACATTGCGAATTTGCTTGGTTTCAAAAGTCGTCATGTTTGCTCAATTTTATTTGGTGAAAAAAGAAAGTGGCGGAAAAAAATCAGTATTTTGTCGTTCACTCGAATTGCGCAATTAAGTTAGGAATATTTTAGGAACTAAAAAATTTTTTGGAAAAAAATTTTAATTTTTTTTCGGTGAGCGTAAAAAAAAGCCTTTTTGCACCTTCAAAGGTGCAAAAAGGCTTTTTTTTATTTGATAATTTCTAAAGAATGTGTCTAAAATAAATTACTCATTTTTTCTGCTAAATTCTACCAATAACTGTGTTATTTTTTCGTTACAACGCCCTGCGTTGCGCCTCAAAAATGCCTTGTTATTGTTTGAATTTATTTAAAAATTTTGAGTATCTTATTTTTTCTTCATTCCTAACAAAAAAATTCTTAAATATTGGAGCAAAAGAAAATTACAATTCCTTGATTTTTATTTTTGCACCTGCCCGAATACCTTTTGGGTTGTGGATACCGTTGAGTCGCAGCAGGTCGCGAAGCGAAACGCCTGAATATTTTTCGGCTACTTCCGAAAGCGTTTCGTTTCGCTTGATTTGGTAGTACAGATAGCGGTGACTTTTTTTACCTGATTTCAGCTTTTCGGTGGCGGCAGCGTTATCGGTGGTTGCGTTGTCGCTTTCGCTTGCAGGCTCCACTGTGGAGCTGCTTTCTACTGGCACGATGGTATTTTCGGCGACGGCGACCGTTGGGGTTTCCGGAGTTGGATTACTATAGTTTGCTCTCAAACGACGTATTTCTTTCGGCAAATAGATAGCCAATTCTTGTCCTTTATAAAGGTGTGGAGAGTCGAGTTTGTTCCAAACGATGAGATGTTCGGAGCCACAGTTGAATATTTTTGCCAACTCTTCGAGCTTATCGCCTGCTTCTACGCGATAGGTGGACTTGATATAATTTTCGTCATCGGTGTCGGTGATGCCCGGCGCGACCAACTCGGTCACGAAGGAGGGGCGGCTGTCGGGGTGTTCGAGATAATCTTGGAACGAATAGATGGCTCGCTGCGGCAGCACAACTGGGCAGCTTCCCTGCGAATTGGCGGGTACCAAATCTCGACCGTAGGCAGGATTGAGCATCTGCACCAACGAGAGCGGCAGCGCAGTGACGGACGCAATGAGTTGGAAAGAAATATTTTGATTGACTCGCACTACGCCCGTTATTTGAGCGTCCAATGCGGGATATTTTGGTTTTAGATTGTGTTCTTTATAAAATTGCAAAATATAATTTGCAGCAATAAAAGCTGGCACATAGTTTTGTGTCTGCTGTGGCAAATAGGGACGAATGCGCCAAAAATTCTTACTGTGTCCGCGCTTGATGGCAGCATTTACGCGGCTCGGACCGCTGTTGTAGGCGGCAATGGCGAGCGACCAATCACCGAAACTGCTGTAAAGGTCGGACAGATATTTTGCGGCGGCGGTGGTAGATTTTATGACATCTCTGCGCTCGTCCATCCAGCTGTTGATGCCCAAGCCGTATTCGTTGCCAGTTTGAGCCATGAACTGCCAAAGTCCTGTGGCTCCTGCTACGGACACGGCGCTCGGATTGAGAGCGGACTCCAACACTGAAAGCATTTTTAGGTCGGCGGGCAAGCCTTTTTCGGCTAAAATTTTTTCAAAAATCGGAAAATACATAACGGTTTTTCCGAGCATTTGTTCGGTTTTTTCTCTTTGGCGGTCTGTGTAGCCGTTGATGTAGCTGCGCACTTCGCGCGTGAAGCGGGGCGCAATACAACTCGAAATCTGTCGCAGGCGAGAGCTTATTTCGGCATCGTTGGCGGAGTTGAGGGCTTCGTCTTCTGGCGGAGTGGAGTCGTCGTTGAGTGTGCTTTCGTTGGTTTCAATGATTTGCGCCCACGCTGTGTTCGAGCTGGGTGCGGCGGCGAAAAAGAGCCATAAGGCAAGTAGTTTTTTTGTCATTATGTGCTAACTTTTTAACGTTTAAAATTTTGGTGGATTTTTTAAAAGCTGTAAAGTTAAGCATTTTTAGTCAAACATTGATATTTCAAATATTAAATTTTTATTAATATCTTAAATATTTTTTGCCTTACTTTTTTTACAAATATAAATTGGTTTTTTATGATTTTTTAGGAATTTTTATGGTGTAACTCTTGCCCATTTTGTTCGTCAGCGAGCTGCCGATGAGCCACGGATTGTATATTTTCAATGCCCTAAAATCTGTTCCGTATTGTTTGGCAAAGTCACCCCAGTTATCTACTTTCCCCGTGACGGCGACTTCCGTGAAGTCGTCTAATACTTTATACAGTCCTTCGTCTTTGACGAAATAACCGTAAAAACGTGGATTTTTCATAATTTCTTTCATCGCTACGATGCGAAACGGGTAGCGCATTGTTTCTTCCGTCAGGTTGAGTTGGTAGAAGTTGGCGGCGCGCTGGTTGGCGAGTTCGCCCGAGATTCTGCCCGGTCCGCCGTTGTAGGCTGCTGCCGCGAGCGTCCAAGAGCCAAATTTTTGCTTGCAGTCTTTGATAAAACTACAAAATGCGCGGCTGCACTTTTCGATGTGGTAGCGTTCATCTACCTCCGCGCTCACTTCCAGACCGTATTGCCGTGCCGTCCCTTCCATAAATTGCCAAATGCCTTTCGCGCCTGCGGGCGAGGTGGCGTTGCGTAGATTACTTTCGATGACGGCAAGGTATTTCATGTCGTCGGGAATGTTATTGTCTGCCAATATTTTTTCCATAAACGGAAAATAGCGGTGGGCGAGTTTGATGTTGAGAATCGTGCTGCCGTGGAGATACGAGTTGGCAATTAGCTCGCGGTCGAGCCGCTCTACAACGTCGAAGTTGTCCATCGGGATAGATTCGCCAGCCAAATCGTAGCTTTGGTTGATATTGACCGACCGAACTACTTGGGTCAGAGAGTCAAAACGGGCATCGCTCCCTCCAAAGTCGCCACTGCGATACGACACAAACAGTGCCAACGTCAGGAACGCCGCTACGGCGAGAGAGTATTTTGAAATATTTTTTGACTGCGTCATTATTTTATAGTTTTTCGCAAAGGTATTCACTTCCGCCCGAAAAACCAAGTTGGATTTTCTTTTAGGAATATGTCTTATTTTACTAATTCACGTTACGCAAAGAAACTTTTTTACTAAAATATCAGGCAGCATTTTATGCAATATGAGTGTCTTTTCAGACGTGCCTTGTAGAAATTCAAGTTTTTGCAAAAATATCGTCTGGCGAAGCGAAAAC
>JAYUHK010000164.1:0-27680 GCA_043767025.1 Saprospiraceae bacterium
AACAAAAACAAATCTTTCCGCAGGAAATAATACGGTGACTGTCACCGATGCGAATGGTTGTAGCAAAACGGCAAGCGCAGTTATCAGCGAGCCAACCGCTATCGTATTAAGTTTTGAGATAACAAGTCCAAAATGTAACGGTGGTACGGACGGCGGTGCAAAAGTAAGCGTAAGTGGCGGTACAGCACCTTACACTTACGCATGGAGCAATGGACAGATAATTTTCACAGCATTCAACTTGGCGGCAGGGACTTATACCGTGACTGTAACCGATGCAAATGGTTGTACCAAAATTGGTTCTGTGACTATAACTAATCCACCGCTTTTGGTGGTATCAACTTCTAAAACTGACATTTCTTGCGGTAACTCTAACGATGGAAAGGCATCGGCGGTAGTTTCAGGAGGAACTCCAGCTTACACTTACAAGTGGAGCAACAACGCTACGACTGCAAGTATTAACAATCTTTCCGCAGGAACATATACCGTGACGGTGACTGATGCAAATGGTTGTCAGAAGACAAGCTCTGTGACTATTTCAGCACCTATACTTTTAAGTGTTACTTTTACAACATTTAATCCTGCTTGTAACGGTACAAATACAGGGTCAATCACAGCTAATCCGAGCGGTGGCACAGCACCATATTTTTACAAATGGAGCTATAATAACCTTGTTACTCAAACTATTAACAACGTTCCAGCAGGTTCTTATTCGGTAACGATTACAGACTCAAAAGGCTGTACGGTAGTCGGTCAGACTTCTTTGACGCAACCTAATTCTATTGTTTGCAACGCAAAAGTTGGCTCTAACTACAACGGTTTGGACGTGAGTGCTATCGGCGCAAGCGACGGAATAGCAACAGTAACCGTAACTGGTGGAACACCGAGTTACACTTTCCTTTGGAGTACAGGAGCTACAATACCTACTATTACTGGACTCGCACCGGGCGTATATTCGGTGACGGTAACAGATGCGGCAGGTTGCACTTGTATATCTACGCTAACGGTCAAAAATCCTTCAAAAGTTGGAAATTTTGTTTTCAGCGATAACAATGCCAACGGTATTCAAGACGCAGGCGAGCAAGGTATCGAAGGAGTAAAAGTTACTTTGACGGGTATTTCGAGCAGCGGCGCACCGATTATGCAAATGGTATTCACTGACGCTTCTGGAATGTATATGTTTTTGGTGCCAGCTGGAACTTACCAAGTTACTTTTGCTACGCCAAATAATACGCAACCATCGCCAGCCAATGTTGGCACTGACGATACGAAAGATAGCGATGCGGGTACAGGCGGAACTACCAATCCAATCACCGTCAATCCGGGCGAATACAACCAAAGTGTAGATGCTGGTTTTGTGCCGGGCATCAACATCGGAAATTTTGTTTGGTTTGATGTGAATAGAAACGGAATCCAAGATGCCAACGAAGTAGGTGCAAATGGAATCCTCGTAAAATTAGTTCAAAAAGGTGCGGACGGAATCTATGGAACTGCCGATGACATCGTTGTAGCTACGCAAGTAACTCGCGACAACAACGGTACGAAAGGCTACTATTTGTTTGAAAATGTAGCTCCGGGCAAGTATTCTATTATGTTCAGCAACTTGCCGAATGGCTACGAATTTACGTCGGCAAACCAGTCAAGCAACAACCAAATAGACAGTGACGTAAATACTACAACAGGTATGACGGCAGAAATTATGGTAATGTTGGGGCAAGGAAGTAATTTGAGCTACGATGCGGGCATTCGTACCATCTGCGATAACGTCCTTTCGGGCGGTACAGTTGGTTACAACGAAAATATCTGTGGCACAGGCGGAACTGCATCGCCGATGGTGAATTTAGTTTCTCCAACAGGCGGAAGCGGTATCATAGAATACCAATGGTTGAGTTCTACAATCGGACCTAATTACTTTCCGGGAAGCCCAGATTGGAATATGATAGTCGGAGCGACATCAGCAAGTTATTCTCCGGGTGTTTTGACTCAAACCACTTACTACATTCGCTGTTCAAGACGCGGTGGCTGCAGCGATTATCCAGGTGAATCGAATATTGTATCAAAAATAATCGTTCCGTTCCCTTTTATTTCAATCGAAACTGCGCCGGGCGCAAATGTTTGTGCCAATGCTGCAACTAATTGGGCGGCAGCCATTTCGGGTGCAAATGCGAGTTACAGTTGGAATTTTGGAACAAACGCAACGCCTACCACCGCTAACACGAGAGTTGTAAATGGTGTAATTTTCGGAGGCGTTGGCACGAGAACCGTAGTTTTGACGATTACGATAAACGGCTGTTCGGTTTCACAAAACGTGACTATCAACGTCACAAATTGCGGACCAGCTCGAGTAGAAATCATCAATACGAAAGCAACAGCTATCAACAACGATAAAATTGAAGTGCAATGGCAAACAGAAACGCCTACTGACAGAAACGTAATGTTCCAGATAGAACGCTCTTTGGACAACCATGATTTCACAATTATTGGCACGCTCGACGCAGTGGCTTTCGGAAATCCGCCGTATAAATTTACAGACACTAAACCAGCTTTGGGCTGGAATTACTACCGAATCCGCCACTTCGATGCCTTTGCCAACCAAGTCGTTTCGCAGGTTGCAAAAGCTCGGATAAATGCCATAGACAATGCGGATATAGAAGTGTATCCAAACCCAGCGACGGACAAAATTACCGTGCAGTTGCTGTACCAAAATATTACAAACGAGAATATTCAAGTGCAAGTAATTGATGTTTGGGGGCAGATTCTACAAGAACACAAGCTGTCAGCCAACCAAAATAAGCACGAAATTGATTTGGAAAGCTATCCGCGCGGAATTTACTTCGTAAAAGTAAACTACAACGGTTATCGTTACGCAGTGAAAAAAGTTATCAAGCAATAAAAGTCGAAAAGACTAAAATTATCCTATCAAAAAATAGCTGCAAGTCTGAAAAGATTTGTGGCTATTTTTTTTTGAAAATAAATGCAGTCAGTTTTATAAAATAGACGTATTTTCGTTTTGGGAATTTAGAAAAAGTACCAAACTCAATTTACAAAATGAAAAAATTCTTACTTACAACTGGCTTCATGCTAATTTTTTTTAATTTTTTGCTGTCACAAGTGTTAGAAAAACCAGCAGGAGCAGATGACGCTACCGAAGAAATTATTGAGAATACAATGCAAAACATTGGTGGCGAAGGCGAATTTGACCAAAATACAGCTTTTGAAAACCTTGATAATATCAGAAAAAATCCTCTGAATCTCAATAAAATTAATTTAGAAGGATTGCAAAGTTTGGGCTTATTGACCGATTTGCAGGCGGCGAATATCATCAGCTACCGCGAAAAAACAGGACAATTTTTTAGCATTTACGAACTCCAAGCCATTAATGGTCTGGATTTGGACGCTGTACGAAAAATACTTCCTTATGTGGAAGTCAGCGACAAATTAGACGACTATCACATTTCGATTTTAAAAATGCTTCGAGAAGGAAAGAACGAGCTTTTTCTTCGATGGAGCAGAATTATTGAAGCTCAAAAAGGTTTTCTTCCAGTAGCTAATCCATTGACTACCAGATATTTAGGCGATGCTAATCGCTTTTATGTGCGCTATCGAAAGAGTTACGAAAATCACTTTTCAGTTGGCTTGACAGCTGAAAAGGATCCGGGCGAAGAATTTTTTAAAGGCTCTAACAAACAAGGATTTGATTATTATTCTGCGCACGTTTGCCTCAATAACTACAATGCTACCATAAAAACTTTGGCAGTAGGCGACTATGTAGCCAACTTGGGGCAGGGATTGATTATTTTTCAGGGATTTGCTCCCAATAAATCAGCTTTTGTGACAGCCATAAAACGCTCCGCAAGACCTATCAAACAATACACCGCGCTCAACGAAAATACTTTTTTTAGAGGTGCGGCTGCTACTTTGGGTTTGTCCAAAAACTTTGATTTGGTCGTTTTTGCCTCCTCCCGAAAAAAAGATGCGAATTTAATAGTTCCAAGAGATTCGACATATCGTTTTGAAGGTTTTACCGCTTTTCAGACATCGGGTTTGCATAGGACACAAGCAGAAATTGCCGATAAAAACAGTGTCACAGAAAACGCAATCGGAGGAAGTCTTAAATTCAAATCGGATAGGGGAGCAATAGCCCTCAACGGCTTGTATTTGAAGTACAGCCAACCCTTCAATCGGACGATTCAGCCTTTCAACCAATTTTTATTTTCAGGAGATAACTTGCTGAATGTCAGCACTGATTACTCTTATATTTATAAAAATTTATACATATTTGGCGAAACTGCAATGAGTGGTAACGGAGCTGTCGGGACCATCAACGGCTTGCTGATCAATTTGGATAGAACCATTGATTTTGCTTTTCTGCACCGCAACATACCACGAAATTTTCAGACCGTTTTTGGCAATGCTTTTACAGAAAATACGCTCCCCAACAACGAGCAAGGAACTTATTTTGGGATAGAAATATCGCCGACAAATTCTTGGAAGTTGAGTGGATATTTTGATATTTGGAAGAACCCTTGGCTCACTTTTTCGACCGACGCGCCTTCGGGCGGCTATGAATATTTAGCCAAAATCACATACCTAAAAAAGCGAAAATGGGACGCTTCAGTGCTGCTTCGATACAAGTCAAAAGATGCTAATTTTTCAGATAATATTTCAAAAACAGCCAGTATTGTGACAAATAGCCGAACCCAACTGCGGTTTCATCTCAATAATAAAATCACGAAACAAATAGAGCTTCGCAGTAGATTGGAATTGGTGAAATTTGAACAATCCAACAACAGTAATATCACAAACAATGGTTTTTTGTTGTATCAAGATATTTTATACAAGCCAATAAATTTTCCACTTTCGCTGACTGCTCGATTCGCCATTTTTGATACAAAAGACTACAATTCAAGGATTTATGCTTACGAAAATGACATACTTTATAGTTTTTCAGTTCCGCCGTATTTCAATCGCGGCACTCGATATTATGTGAATTTACGTTACAATGGCGTGAGGCATTTGACGATGGAGCTGCACTACGGGCTGACTTATTTTGCTAATAAAACGACTTTTGGAAGTGGTTTAGATGAAATAAATAAACCTCAACGCAGCGAAATAAAAGCACAAATAAGATATTCCTTTTGATGAAAGTTCTAAAAAAATTGCTTCTACCTGCTCGACTGACTTTATTAGTAATGCTACCAATTTTAGTCACAAATTATGGATTTTCTAAAAATACTTATTTAGAAGTCACCACAAAAAACGGCGAATCATTGGAGCTAATTCTCAAAAAATACGGACTTTCAAAAAATGTTAAGTCCAAAAAAGAATTTTATATCCTGAATAAATTAGAGCCAACCCAAAAAATAGTTGCGGGAAAAACGTATAAATTGCCCGTAAGCGTAGAAAAATGGGACGGCAAATCTATCCGAAGTTCCCTCCAAATTTCGGATTGGCAAACCGCCCTGAATATCCAAAAATACAATGAATTTTTAGAAAAAAGTAAGTTGTCACCAAACTTTAAGGTCAGCAAAAAACTGTTTATTCCTTTCTATGAGAAGATAAATTTAATTCAAAATATTTCTAAAAGTGACAACAGAATTTTTCCTATTTTTGGAAAAAATTTTCAATTTGTACCGCTAAAAGACAACACTTTAAATGGCAAAATTTTTTATGTTGATGCAGGACACGGCGGACCAGACCCGGGAGCTATGGCGCGACTTTACGGTCACACGCTTTGCGAAGACGAGTATGCCTACGATGTTGCTATCCGATTGCTTCGCTTATTGATTGAAAAAGGCGCAACCGCTTACATGATTACGAGAGATGAAAATGACGGAATTAGAGATGAAAAATATCTAAAAAGTGACAGAGATGAATTGTGTTGGGAAAATAAAAAAATCCCATTAGACCAAAAAGAACGGCTTTTTCAACGCTCTGACGCAATCAATAGTTTGTACGAAAAATATAAAAAATTAGGTGTGTCGGAGCAAAAATTAGTGGTTATCCACATTGATTCTCGGAACGAAAAAAAGCAAACTGATGTCTTTTTTTATCACCTTGCAGGAAAAAAAAAGGACAAAGAGTTGGCGGAGAATATGCAAAAAACATTTCAAAAAAACTATAAAAAAAACCGTAGAGGCTGGTACAAAGGCAATGTTTCAGAACGAAATTTACACATGCTACGTGAAACTAAAACAACTTCTGTCTATATCGAATTGGGAAATATAAAAAATCCGTTTGACCAAAAACGAATTTTAGAAAGTAACAATCGACAAGTCCTTGCCAACTGGATGTTGGAGGGACTAACTTTGCCTGAAAGAAAAATCGGAAAAAATTAGTCACGATTTTTATGTTTTCTTTGATTTCGGGTGCGCCAACTCATATACTTTTTTAAGTTTTTCGACAGAATTGTGACTGTATATTTGTGTTGCCGCAAGGCTCGAATGTCCAAGTAATTCTTTAACTGCATTCAAATCTGCTCCGTTGTCTGTCAAGTGTGTAGCAAACGAATGTCGGAGCGTGTGAGGACTTTTTTTGTCGGAGGTAGAAACCAATGACAAATATTTACGGACTAAATTATAAACTAATTTGTCATACATCACTTCGCCTTTATTGGTCAAAAATAAATATTGTGACATTGAATTTGGAAATTTTTCGGAACGTTTTTTAAAATATTTATCTAAAATTGTGACCAAATATGGAGCGATGGGTACTATTCTTTCCTTCTTACCCTTTCCTAATATTTTAAAATATTTTCCGTATGTGGAGTAATTTATCAGCTCTAATTGTATCAATTCCGAGCGTCGCATACCTGTGGCATACAGTACTTCTAAAATTACCCTGTCACGAAAACCACTAAAATCGTCGGAAAAATTTTCTTCTAAAAACAATAAATCCAACCTTTGTTCGGGAATAAATTCGGGGAGTGACTTTCCCATTTTAGGCAATACGAGTTTGGTGCATGGATTCTCGGCAAGTTCGCCTCTCAAATGTAGAAATTTGAAGTATGCTTTGAGGGCAGATATTTTTCGGCGTATGCTTCGTGGCTCGATTTTGTGAATCTGCATCAATTCTACTACCCAAGACCGGATATGAAAATGCCTTACCTCTTGGAAAGAGGCAAGGCAATATTTTTCAAAACAAAATTCCCAAAACTGGGAAATGTCGTTTTTGTAGGCAATTATTGTATGCGCAGAACTGCGTTTTTCAAATTGAAGATATTTTATAAAAAACTCTAACATAGTTGAAAAAACTACTGAAATAAAAGCAAACCCAAAAATTTTTCAGGACTATTAATCCTCAATCGTGTGCGGTCCATAAGTTTCTAACTTATAAACAGCTTTCAAAACCTCTGTTCTGCGAACAATAGATGGTTTTACGAAGTGCTTGCGACCACGAAGTTGCTTGAGCGTACCCGCTTTTTCAAATTTTCTTTTGTACTTTTTGAGCGCACGGTCAATCGTATCGCTGTCTCTCACGTCAATTATAAGCATTGAAGCAGTATTTTAATTGAATTAATGAATAAAATGTAGTTTTTTCTCTAACGGCTGCAAAGATACAAATGTAATATTGAAATAAAAAATATTTTTTACTTTTTTTCTCGAATTTCTTGCCAAGTCTTGTAAAGAACGTCTTGCGAGGGTTTATTTTCGGGAATTTCTCGCAATGGTTCGCACGGTTTTAGTGATTCGTAACATTCTTTTGGCAGTCGCTGGTAAAGTTCCGTACCTTTTGTCTTCCACGACAGCATTTCGTCTGTCACAGTTTTGATGATTTTTGCAGGATTCCCGACCATCAAACTTCGTGCAGGAATTTTTTCGTCCGCCTTTACGAAGGAAAGCGCGCCGATGACGCTTTCGTCACCGATTTCGACACGGTCCATAATTACTGCGTTCATTCCTATCAGCACGTTTTTTCCGATAGTTGCCCCGTGAATGATCGCTCCGTGACCGATGTGCGCACCTGATTTTAACAAAACTGTAACATTTGGAAACTGATGAATTGTACAATTTTCTTGCACATTACAGCCGTCTTCAATAACTATTCCGCCCCAGTCGCCTCTGATGGCTGCGCCCGGTCCGATATAGACGTTTCGCCCAATCGTCACGTTGCCTGTCACGACTGCCTGCGGGTGGACAAAAGACGATTCGTGTACGACTGGAATAAAGCCTTTAAACTCGTAAAACATTTTTATAACTAATTGATAATCAATGAATTGCTTGCTCTATGTCGCTTATAATATCCTCTACATTTTCGATACCGACAGAAAGCCTAATGAGTCCGTCCGTAATTCCGTTTTGCTCTCGAATTTCTTTTTTTATGTTTAAATGTGACATACTTGCAGGATGCAAAACCAAAGTATCTACATCGCCAAGAGTGGGAGCAAGGGTACAAAGTTGGAAGCGGTTCATAGCCAATATTCCCGCCGATAAGCCACCTTTTAGCTCAAAACTCAACATTCCTCCATAGCCAGACATTTGTTTTTTGGCAATTAAATGGTCGCGATGAGAGGGGAGCGACGGGTAATTTACGTGAGCTACATTTGGGTGTTCTTGTAGCCAAAGTGCTATTTTTTCGGCATTTTCACAGTGCGCTTTCATGCGCAAAGGCAATGTTTTTAAGCCATTGTTCGTTAGCCATGCGTCGAATGGATTACAGTTAGTACCGAGTAGTTTCATGGCTTGCCAAACCTTTGTTTTCATCAAATCAGGATTCTTTCCTACTATAACGCCTGCGATAGAATTGCCGTGTCCGTTCAGATATTTGGTAGTAGAGTGAATGACAAAATCAGCCCCCAAGCGAAGGGGTTGTTGAAGGAGGGGAGTACAAAAAGTATTATCAATTATGGTATAAATGTGACATTTTTTTGCAATGTCACACAAACCCGAAATATCTAAACAATCCATAGTTGGATTGGACGGCGTTTCGAAGTATAAAACTTTAATTTTGTCGTCTTTTTTAAGTGCGTCGTTTACTTTTTGCAAATCCGATAAGTCGGTCATAATTATCTCAATACCAAGCGGTTGGAGTATTTTTAGGAACAATTCTGTCGTTCCTCCGTAAAGATTTCCCTGTGTCAAAATCTTATCGCCGGCTTTCAGTAATGCGATAGAAATGGTAGAAATGGCAGACATTCCGGAGCTGCAGAGTATGGCTGTGGCTTCCATTTGGCTGTCACCAAAAGCCTCTAATTGAGCAATTTTTTGAGCGACCGCATCGACGGTTGGATTTCCGTAGCGACTATAAACGTGACCCGTTTCTTTGCCCGTAAAAATATCCATGCCTTGCTCGATACTTTCAAACTCAAAGGAAGAGGTCGCGTAAATCGGCAGCACATGAGATTTGGTGCTGACTGTATCAAAACTTTCGCGGACACAGAGGGTATCAAATTTTAGTTCTTTCTTATTTAACATAATATTAATTATAGGAATTATTTACAAACTTTTTCCCTTGATTGCTTCCGCGATGTTTGCGTCCAACGCGCGGTGCGCCAAAGGCGTAGAATAAATATTCAGAGCTTCCATTGCGCTGTTGATGGTATTTTTTTCTTCTTTTTGTACCGCTAATTTTAGCTTGGCAATATAATTTTTTAGGTTCAAAACTTCTTCGGCGGTCAAAATATTTGAGTTTTGAGTGATGAATTTTTCGGAACTCAAAAGGATATTATTGGCTTCGTTTTTGGCTTCGAGCAAGGCTCTTTGGTCGCGGTCGGCGGCGGCATTTTGGATAGAATCAATCAACATCAAAGCCATTTCTTCCTCGCTGATACCATAGGCAGATTTTATTTTGATGCTTTGAGCCGTGTCTGACCGAAGCTCTTTTGCGCGAACCGTAAGAATACCGTCGGCATCTAAAATGAACTGAATATCAATTTTCGGCAAGCCTGCGGGCATGGCTGGAATACCGCTCAAAATAAATTCGCCCAATTTTCTATTGAATTGAACCATGTCACGTTCCCCCTGAAAAACAGCAATTTTTAAATTTTTCTGACCATCGACAGAAGTTGTGTATTGGCGACCTGCTTTGGACGGAATTTTGTTGTTTCGTGGGATAATAACGTCCATCAAGCCCCCTACCGTTTCGATGCCCAACGAGAGCGGTGTAATGTCAATCAACAACAAATCACTTCGATTGCCAGACAAAATATCCGCTTGAACAGCTGCTCCGAGCGCAACCACTTCATCGGGATTGAGCTCGTCAAAAACAGTTTGATTAAAAAATTGTGACACGCTTTTTTTGACCAATGGGATTCGGGTAGAGCCGCCCACCATTACAACTTTTTGGATTTGCGAAGCCGCTAATTTTGCATCAGAAAGAGCTTGAGCGCAGCAAGAAAGGGATTTTTGGACGAGTGGAAGTATCAAATTTTCAAACTCAATTTTAGAGAGATTGAGTGCAATACTTACGCCATTAACATATAAATTTTTTGAAAAAGTGTCAAAAAATGACAGGTTTTTTTTTGCCGATTCGGCAGCTAATCGAAGCTCGGATAAGATATTTTGGTTCTCGGCAGCCAGTTCTTCAATTTTTGGTTCTTTGGCTTTCCAAAACTCGACTATCAGAGCGTCAAAGTCGTCGCCGCCCAAAAAAGTGTCACCGTTGGTGGATAAAACTTCAAAAATACCGTCTTCCAACTGGAGAATTGAAACGTCAAATGTACCGCCGCCCAAGTCATAGACAGCTATAATTTCGCTCGCTTTGGAGTCGGTATCCAAGCCATAAGCGAGGCTTGCAGCAGTCGGTTCGTTCACGATTCGCAGCACGTCCCAGCCACCTAATTTGCCAGCGTCGCGAGTCGCTTGCCGTTGAGCGTCGTTGAAATAAGCAGGCACGGTGATGACCGATTTAGAAACTTCCTGCCCCAAATTAAGTTCGATACGTAACTTTAATTCCTTCAAAATCAGAGCAGAAAGCTCCACAGGCGTATAAAATTTGTCGCGAACTTGTATTTTTACCAAACTTTCGGTGTCGGAGTCAATTATTTTGTAACCCAAAGCATTAGATGTTTTTCGGACATCTTTGTAAGATTTTCCCATCAATCTTTTGACGGAGTAAATCGTATTTTCGGGGTCGGACACTAACTTTTCTTTTGCGGCATCGCCGACCAATATTTTTCCATTTTTTTCAAAATATATGACAGAAGGCATTAGTGTATTTTTACCATTTTGCTCTGTCACGGCTACAGGTTTTCCGTCTTTTATGTAAGCTACCAAACTGTTGGTGGTTCCTAAATCTATCCCAACTACGAGTTCTTTTTTTTGTATTTGTTCGCCATCAACATCGCCAGTTTTGATATTTATCGGTATTATTGCCATTTTTTGTCTTAAAAATAATGTTAAGGAAAGCGTCTAAAATAAGTTACTATATTATTACGCAGTACCTTATTTTTTCTTCATTCCTAAATTTTGTAAAAAAAATTATTTACTCTTTAAATTTTGCTATCACGGTTTCGTTGCCGCGTACTTTTTGCCCAATTTGTACTTCTACGACAGCATCTAACGGCAAAAATAAATCTACCCGAGAGCCAAATTTTATGAATCCCATATCGTTTCCTTGCACCACTTTATTGCCTACTGTGACATAGTTAATTATTCTTTTTGCGACAGCTCCTGCGATTTGGCGAAGCAAAATTTCGTCCTCTCCCCTACCGATTACTACGGTTGTCCGCTCGTTTTCGGTAGAAGATTTTGGATGCCAAGCAACTAAATATTTTCCGTGATGGTATTTGAAATAGTTGATAGTGCCGCTAATCGGATTGCGATTGACGTGGACATTGGTGGGCGACATAAAAATAGAAATTTGCAGCCTTTTATCCTTAAAATACTCGTTTTCGAGGGTTTCTTCGATGACCACGACCTTTCCATCTGCCGGAGAATAAATCAAATTATTGTCTGGAATACCGATAGTTCTAATCGGATTTCTAAAAAATTGAAGAATAAATAAAAATAAAATAATTGTTATTATAGAAAAAAACAATAAAAAATTTGGAAATATCTCGGCAATTAGAGTATTTGATAAGATTAAAATGGAAAGTGATAAAATTAAGATTTTAACGCCTTCTCTGTGTATTTTCAATAGCATTGTGTAAAATTGTAGAAAGTCTTATTTGCAAATGTACGACTTTTTATAAAATATTTGGATTAATTTTGCAAAACCAAAAAAATCAAACATCTTTATCGCGGAAATCTAAACTGTTGATTATGAAAAATAAAAAAATTGCCGTTTTTCCGGGTTCTTTTGACCCAATTACTTCGGGACATTTGGATTTGGTGCGCCGCGCATTGCCGATTTTTGATGAAATTATTGTTGCTATTGGTATTAATTCGCAAAAAAAATATTTGTTTGATTTGGAGCAAAGAGTGACATGGCTAAAATCGGTATTTGAGGACGAGCCTCGCATCAAAATTGATACTTTTGAAAAACTAACCGCGCATTATTGCCAAAAAGTCGGCGCAAAATTTATTCTTCGCGGCTTGCGAAATGCGTCCGATTTTGATTACGAAAAAACAATTTCACAACTCAATCACATTATCGGAGGCGGTATCGAAACTTTTTTTCTCATCAGCCAACCCGAATTTTCGCACATCAGCAGCACGATAGTACGAGAAATCATCAAAGGCGGCGGCGATGCAAGTCCTTTTTTGCCCACTAAAATACTTTTGCCCAAAGAAAGGATAATCTGAAATATTTTTTTCTTAAATTTGCAAAAATTCTTTCGGAACGAAAAAAAATAAAACACTCGCATTTTTTTGAAAAAATGGGCAGTTTATTTTAGATGCGTTTCTTTTTAACAACAAAAAAATCTTTACTATGCCAATCAGAATGGTCGAAGACGACAATCAGGAACAACAACAGTTCAATGATGACAACAATAATAATGACTCTGGCGGCGGCGGCGGACAGGGTTCGGGAGGCGGTCCGGGCTTAGGGACTTTGCTCGGATTTTTGCCGATTATTTTTGGGCTTTTTCGCAACCGTCCGATGTTGTTGGTGTTTCTTCTTGTGGTAGGAGGTTTTTTTTACTTCAAAGGTTGCAATTTTTTGGGTGGAAATAGTGCAAAAGGCGACACGTCTATGAACACTGGTTGCCAAATGAACCAAAAAATTTATGACCAAGCGGAAGTATTTGAGTCGCTCAATCCCGATAAAACTCCTTTGCCAGAGGCAACTTCTTTGGAGCGTTTTGCGCCCCGCAGAGGCGACCAAGGGCAGCAAGGAAGCTGCGTAGGTTGGGGTAGTTCGTATGGCGCGCGCACCATTTTGCAGGCAGCTACTACGGGACAAAATCCCGACGACATCGTTTTTAGTCCGTCTTACCTTTACAATACCATCAGTCTGCAGGGCTGTGACGGTTCTTATATTTTCAAGGCGATGGAAGTGCTGACTAAAGAAGGCGTGCTGCCACTCAAAGAATTTCGCTACAATGACCGAGATTGTGACACAAAACCCGACGCTCGACAGAAAACTGAAGCAGCACAATACAAGATGCGCGGCTATCAACGCCTGACTTCGAGCGGCGATAAATACGATGTGGATTTTCAGGGAGTTCGTCAAAATATTGCTGCTGGCGCGCCAGTCGTGATTGGAATGACGGTTACAAAAACTTTTACCTACGACATGATGGGGCGCAAAGTATGGCACCCAACACAGGCAGAATACGACGGACAAGGTTCGCTGGGCGGACATTGTATGTGCGTGATAGGTTACGATGACCGAATAGAAGGCGGTGCTTTTCAGATTATGAACTCGTGGAGTCCAAAATGGGGCGAAAACGGCTTGGCTTGGGTTCGCTACAAAGATTTTTTGCACTTCACGAAAGAAGCCTACGGACTTTACCCGATGGCAAAAAAAGGCGATGCTGCCAGCAAACAATTTTCCTGCGCAGTTGGTTTGGTAAATGTTTCTGACAAGCAATATATGCCGCTTCAAAGTGCGGGCGGAAATTTATTTAAGACTGTAAAGCCAGTCACAAAAGGTGCGAAATTTAAGATTGAAGTAAAAAATACCGTCGAGTGTTACACCTATTTGTTTGGGCAAGAAACCGACAACAGCAGCTATGTTTTGTTTCCTTACACGCCCAAACACTCCGCTTTTTGTGGCATCACGGGCTATCGGCTTTTTCCGAAAGACTATTCTTTGCAGCCCGACCAAGTCGGGAATAAAGATTTTATGGCGATAGTTGTTACCAAACAAGCGATTGACTACAAACAACTCAACAATAGCATCAATGCAAGCAAACAAGCAACTTATCAAGGGAAAATAAATGAGGCTTTGGGAAGTATCGCTATCAAAAATGTTCGATTTACTAACAACAACAGCACTTTTGGGTTTGAAACTACCGCAGATGAAAAAAGCGCAGTCGCAATGATATTAGAAGTTGATAAACAGTAGGTTTTGAATTACAACTATCGAATAACGAATAATAAATATTGAGTATCGAAGGAGAAAATCTTTGACGTATCAAATGTATCTTTTTCTGTGTTTCAGTAATTTGTTTAAATCTATTTTGCTTTGATGTAAGCGTACAGTCTTCGCTAATTGTAGAAAATTATTAACTTGTTGATTTTCAATATTTTATGAAAAATAAAAATTAACACTAAAAATTTATAACCACTAATTAATCGTTAAATTCTATACAAATACCAAATATTTATGAAAAACTTAAAAAGTCAATTATTTATCACGTTATCGTGTGTTTTATTTTTTTTATCGCCAGTTTTTTCTCAAAAAAATGATGTGCGGTTTGCGGCTGCTACGCAATATATCCAACAGCATTTTTTGGACTGGAAATTAGCTGCAAAAGATATTTCGGATTTTTCTGTTTCTTCGCAATATGAAGACGCAGATAGCCATATTCTGAATATTTATCTCCAGCAAAGCCACGCTGGTATTGGACTTCACAACGCAATTTTGAATATCCATGTACTTCCGAATGGAAAAGTTTTTCATGCAGAAAGCCGCTTTTTACCCAATCTTGCAGAAAAAGTGAATACTACGCAAGCAAGTATTTCGGCGCAGCAAGCGATAGACAAAACGCTGACACATCTCGGAAAAATCCCCCCTTCGAGCTATACGCAACTGAAAAATGATACCAAAAATGTATTTCTTTTTGCAAAAGATAATTTCTCTTATCAGGACGTAAAAGTAACTCTGTGCTATGTGCAGAAAGGCGAAAAAGTGTTGCTGGCTTGGGACGTTTCGCTGGACTTGGTGGGCGCAAACGATTATTGGAACGTTAGAATTGATGCCACAGGCGGTCAATTTATAGAAAAAAATTCTTGGACGAGCCATTGCAAATTCAATCACGGTCAATTTGCACACAACTCGGACTGTGAAGAAAAAAATGTCACAAAAAATTCATTTTCTCCAAAAAAAATAAATAGTTTAGGCTCATACAATGTGTTTGCTTTTCCGGTAGAAGCCCCGTCTTTTGGACCGCGCAGTATTTTAACCGACCCTGCTGACCCTGTCGCATCGCCTTTTGGCTGGCACGATACCAATGGCGTAAATGGCGCAGAATACACGATTACGAGAGGCAATAATAGCCACGCATATTTGGATAAAAACGCTGACAACGCCTCCGACGGCGGAGAACCAAACGGCGGCACAGCCCTCAATTTCAACTTTCCTTTTGACCAAGCAAAAGAACCCGATAGCAGCAAAGCCGCTGCTACCGTTAATTTATTCTATGTCACAAATTTCATGCACGATTTCGCTTACAAGTTTGGCTTTACGGAAGTAGCAGGAAATTTTCAAACCAATAATTACGGCAAAGGCGGAGCTGGAAATGACCACGTACTTGCAGAGGCACAAGACGGAAGCGGTACCGACAATGCTAATTTTAGCACCCCTGCCGACGGCGGAAATGGACGTATGCAAATGTACGTTTGGAACAGAAATAATGGTACTTTATGCAACCTCAATCAGCCGACCGATACGACCGCTTTTGAAACTTCGAGCGCAAGCGGCTGGGCATCTACCTCTACCGTCCCAACTTCGGGTACAGCGATTTTGGTCAATGATGGCACTTCCTCCCCCACTTTGGGCTGCAATCAGCCGACCAACAGCGTGGCAGGAAAAATCGCATTGATAGACAGAGGAAATTGCCAATTCGGAGTAAAAGCACTCAATGCTCAACAAAAAGGAGCGATTGGAGTCGTGATGTGCAACTATGAAGACGCTTTCGTGAATATGGGCGCAGGGACTGCGGGAAGTGGTGTCACAATTCCCGTCGTAATGCTAAAAAAGAGCGCCTGCGACTTGGTCAAATTAAAGATTCAAAATACAGGCGTAACACTCACACTCGCCACGCCAACTGCCACTGGACCGTCACAATTAGACGGAGATTTTGACAACGGAATTATTGCTCACGAATTTGGACACGGCATTTCTACGCGCCTCACGGGCGGTCCCGCCAACTCCAGCTGCCTCGGAAATGGTGAGCAAATGGGCGAAGGTTGGAGCGATTTTTTCGGTTTGGTCACGACCGTCCGCGCAGGAGATTCGGGAGCTACGCCACGCGGCGTAGGCACTTACGTCTTCCGTCAGGCAACCAACGGTAGAGGAATTCGGAATTTTCCGTACACGACCGACATCAATTTGAATCCCCTTACTTACGACAGAATGGTAAACGCACAAGATGAAGTGCATAATGTTGGTGAATATTGGACGGTCATGCTGTGGGACTTGTATTGGAAAATGACGGAAACTTATGGCTTGTCCGCTGACTATTCAGACGCGACAGCGGGAAATTACATAGCCGTCAAGTTGGTTATGCAGGGAATGAAATTACAGCCTTGCTCGCCGGGTTTCGTAGATGGCAGAAATGCAATCCTCGCTGCGGACGATGCACTCTACAATGGCGTTCACAAATGTTTGATTTGGGAAGTTTTTGCGCGTCGCGGACTCGGATTCAGTGCCAATCAAGGCAGCTCGAGCAACAGCAACGATGGAAAAGGAGCTTTCGACAAGTTTCCGAGCTGCGTCAAAGAACTTAAAGTTACCAAAAAAGTAACACCACTCATCAACGCAGGCGACGAAATAGCCGTCACAATAAACATAAAAAATGACAAAGATGTAGTAGAAAATAATATTCTGGCGGTTGATTTTATTCCTAACGGTACTACTTATGTCGCGGGTTCGGCGAGTAATGGAGGTACGCCTTCGGGCAGCACTGTGAGTTTTCCGAGTTTCGACTTGAACTCGGGAGCGTCTGCGACTTTGACCTACAAATTGAAGACTCCTTCGGACAAAAAATCTATCCGACAGTTCTACGACGACGTTGAAGGCGCTGACACAAACTGGGAACTTCAGGCTATAACTGGCGTTAATATTTGGGAAGTACAGACCAATTTTGCAAAGAGCGGACAGCAAGCGTGGGGTATTCCATACAACGATACGATGGTCAATAACCAAGGATTGAAGATGATAAATGCTCAATTAATCACTGGTAATCAACCGATTGTAAGATTCTTTAACAACTATGATTTGGAAAGCGGCGTAGATGGCGGCATAGTAGAAACGTCCGATGACGGCGGTTTGACGTGGAAAGATTTGAGTACTAAATTTTTCAGAAATGGCTATGTGGGGCGCATTAGGACGACCACTTTTTTCATTCCAGACTTGTACGCATTTTGGGGAAATAGCAACGGATTTATCGGTTCGTATGCGGATTTGAGCAGCTTTGTGGGTAAGACTTTACAGTTCAGATTTCGATATGCCACCAACAACGCAGGTCCTTCAAACGGGTGGCGGATAGACGATTTTGAGTTGATGGATATGATAAATTACCAAACTGAAGTCTGTGTTACTACGTCACAAAGTAGCCAAATTTGCGCAATTCCTGACTCAAAGGGAACGATTGTAGAATCAGAACTTCCAAACGCAGTTAGTAACTTGGATAAAAATGTCACAAAAATGGCTGTTTATCCAAATCCTAATACCGAATATATCAATATAGAACTGCACAACCTAAATGTGTTTGGCAATGCGACAATCAACATTACTAATTTGGAAGGAAAAATTTTATACAGCGAAAAAGTAATTTTGGATAGAAATAATTTGATACCAATAATGGTAAATACACTTGCTGCGGGTACTTATATTGTCCAAATTCAGACTGAAAAAGAACTCCTTTCACAAAAATTTATCAAACTTTAAACGATTTTTTTACGGAATATGAATCCAAATAATTATGTTGCAATTATGGCGGGCGGAGTAGGAAGCAGATTTTGGCCCGCCAGCAGGACTGCCAAACCCAAACAGTTTTTAGATATTTTGGGGGTTGGAAAATCCTTGTTGCGACTGACTTTTGAGCGATTTTTGGCGGTTTGTCCGCCCGAAAATTTCTTGATTGTCACCAACGAAATGTATAAAAATCTGGTTTTGGAGCATCTACCAGAACTCATCGAACATCAGGTTTTGTGCGAGCCGTCGCGCAACAACACTGCGCCGAGCGTGGCTTACACCGCTTTTCGTTTGCAGAGCATGAATCCCGATGCAAACTTTGTGATTGCGCCCTCCGACCATATTATTTTGAACGGAAATGAGTTCGTCCGAATCATCAATCAGGCTTTGGATTTTACGGCTTCCAACGACGCGCTCGCCACACTCGGCATACACCCTACCCGTCCAGACACGGGCTATGGGTATATAAATTTTCAAAAAGAAGCGAAAAATGGTATTCACAAAGTAAGGAAATTTGCAGAAAAGCCAGATTTAGAAAATGCTAAAAAATTCGTCGCAAGTGGCGAATTTTTATGGAATGCAGGTATTTTTGTTTGGACGGCAAAAGCAATTTTAAAGTCTATCGAGCTAAATGCTCCAGAAGTGTATCACACGTTGCTGGCTGAAAAAGATGTTTACAACACAGAAAGAGAAGATGCGTTTATTCAAGAGAATTATCCGAAAACGCCAAATATTTCGATTGATTATGCCGTAGCAGAGAAAGCAGACAATATTTACACCATTCCATCGGAGTTTGGTTGGTCGGATTTAGGAACTTGGGGTTCGCTACATTCAGAATCCTCCAAAGATGAAGCAGAAAACGTTGTCAATGCCGAAAAATTCATCATTCAGAATACGTCCAACTGTTTGATTAGAGTTCCGAAAGAAAAATTGGTGGTTATCAAAGATTTAGCAGATTATATCGTGATAGACGAAGAAGATGTTTTATTAATTTTTCCAAAATCGAAAGAGCAGGAAATTAAAAAAATAACGCAAGAAGTTGAAAAAATATTTGGTTCGGCTTATTTGTGAAGATTTTACGAACGTTTTTTTACAAAATTTTCAGCAAATAATAAGTATCTAATTTATTCTTACGCGTAATTGGATTAAGAAATTCCCAGTTCAGCATTGTCACACGATATTCAGAAAATGAATTGATTAGCTCGTAGTTCTCTGTTTTATTTTGCAACTTCAAATAAGCGTTGGCATCTACTATGATGTAATTTCCACTTTTTGCGACAGAATCCTGAAGCGTTGAGATAGGAAAAATATGCGCTCCGTAAAAACACAAACTATGACTTCGCGGGCTGTCTATGATGTATGTTTTATCAACAGGAATCTTATTTTTGCTAATGTATCTACCCAAATTATTGCCTAATTGGTAAGTCAAAAGTTGGGGATAAAAATGAAAAGTCATCAAGACATTGAAAATAAAAATAACGTAAATAGAGGAATAAACTATTTTGTAGGCAGACCAAATATTTGGTAATTTCCATAGAAAATAAAATCCTACTATCGCTAAAAGTAAGAAGATATTCCAAAAATAAGCGTCACTGGTAAAGATATAATTCGTAATTAAAAAGCACAAGCCCACGATAGCCAAAAGTAAAACATACTGAAAAAAGTGAATATAATTTTTTGTCAATGTGAACTTTTTTTCTTCGATCATTTCCCAAATAGTTTGGGCTGTAAAAATTGCAGCCATCGGAAAAACAACAAAAATATAGTGCGGAAGTTGATATTTTGAGCTTCCAAGACACAAATAAGTGGCAGAAAAAGCAATGAACGGCAAAATTTTACTTTTGTCACGTTTTGCGTCTTTTTTTTCAAAAATAGTTTTCAAATTAGTGAATATGCCAACTATAAAAAATAAAATCCAAGGCATAAAAGACCACAACATATTGACGAAAAGGAAGCTGATATTTGCGCCGTTGTTCCACTCACTTTCGCCTGTAATCCTTCCAAAACTTTGCGTCCAATAAAAAAAACGCAGACCCGAAATATTGGTTTTGTCGTAAAGATTTTTTTCAGGGTGGAGGTCAAATTGTTGGTACAAGCCGTAGCTCATCGGAGCCAAAATGATTAAAATAATTACAATTCCTACCAAATATTGCCACCTGAAAAAGTGTGAATATTCTTTTTTATACAAAAAAAACAAACTGTAACTTATCACAGGTACAACAATAGATACTGGACCTTTCGCTAACAAACCTAAACCAATACCCACAAATGCAAAAAAAAAGTTTATATTTTTATTGTCACAATCGTCAGTAAATGCAGCCTGCAACTTCCAAAAAGAAAATATGACACAAGCCGCCAGAATAGTGTCCGTCCTAATGTCATTGGTTATCAAAAACCACGCTTGACAAGTTGATAAAATCAGTGCTGCAAGTACCGAAATAGAAACATTGAAAATCAGTCGGCTGAACTTGTAGGTACAATAAACAGCAAAAATAGCCGCCAAAATAGACGGAAATTTGTAGGCAAAGTTATTGACTCCGAAAATTTTTATGCTCAAGCTGCCCAACCAAAAAAGCAACGGGGGTTTATCTAAATAGTCAAATTGTAAGTCATAAATCTGTAAAAAACTATTATTTTCTAACATCTCTCTGCACATTGAAGCGTATTGCGCAGCGTCAATATCCATTACATCGACTCCGATACTCGCAAAATAGAGCAAAAAAATACCTACAAAACCTATACAAATAATATTTTTTATATTCATCGTGACATAATTCATTTTTTATTTTTCAAAAAATATTCCTCCAACTCTACCCTACTGAACGCAGACAAACAATTTTTGGCTTCGAGTCCGCCTTTGCGTGCCACATTGACTCCGTATTTGATGAGTTCGATTCCTTCTTTGCTGTGCGCATCTGGATTGATGGATAAAAGCACTTTTTTTTCTATGGCATACGAAATCCAACGCCAATCTAAATCCAAACGGTACGGATGCGCATTAATCTCAATGGCAACTTTATTGGCAGCGCAAGCATCTATAACTCTCTGATAATCAATAGGATAGCCCGCTCGAGAAAGTAACAATCTACCTGTTGGGTGTCCCAAAATAGTCGTATGAGGATTTTCTATTGCTTTCAGAATCCTGCTGGTGGCTTTTTCGATATTCATTTTTAGGTTGGAGTGAACAGAAGCAATTACGAAATCCAACTGACTCAAAATCTCATTTTCGTAGTCCAAAGAACCGTCATTTAGAATATCGGATTCTATTCCCTTAAAAATTTTGAAAGGTGCCAGCTCTTGATTTAATTTATTAATTTCGTTTATTTGTGACAAAAGTTGTTCATCTTTCAAGCCGTTGGCATAAAAAGCTGCTTTGGAGTGGTCTGTGATGCCCAAGTATTCAAATCCTTGGTTTTTGGCGTGCAAAGCCATCTCACGCAGGGTGTGAATCCCGTCGCTCCAAGTGCTGTGCGAATGTATAACTCCCTTAATATCAGTGACTTCTATTAGAGTCGGCACTAAATTTTTCTTAAAATCATAGCCTTTTTCGCGAAGTTCGGGCGGAACAAATTTGAGCGCAGCTTTATTGAAAACTTGACTTTCCTCTGAACAATTTGAAAGGTCAATTTTGGACTTCTCGGCGTAAAAATCTTCCAAAAACTCTGCACTGCCTGTCAATCTAAACAGTTCTGTACCAAAGTTTTCAACTAATGAGCAGAAAATTGTGACAGGATATTTTTCTAAATATTTTCCTGTTATCGTATTTTCGTTTGTTGAAAAATATTCAAAATTCGGAATTTTTGATGTTTTTATCAGATGTGAGGGCGTAGAAATCAAAATTTCTATATTTGAAAGTATTTCACATTTTCGACGGAGCGCGCCATAAAAATCTATTTTTTCGGGCGAAAAAGATATTTTAAGTTGGTTTATTAGGATAGAAGCGGCATTTTCGATTTCTGAAAAATGAAATTGCAACTCTGATTTTTTAAAGAACTCCAACTTGTTGAGCAGGTCTTTTTGCGTTTTTTCACCAAAACCTTTTAACTCCATTAATCTATTTTCGTGACAAGCGTATTCGAGTTCGCCGATAGATTCTATTTCTAACTCTTTCCAAACAGTTCGGATTTTTTTTGCCCCAAAACCAGAGATTTTCAACATTTCCTGCACTCCGACAGGCGTTTGTTCTCGAAATTTTTTCAGCAGCGTCAAGTCGCCTGTGCGGATAATTTCTACGATTTTTTCGCTAATCGCTTTTCCGACTCCTTTTATAGCCGTTAGTTCGTCCAAAGACATAGCAGTAATGGGTGTTCCGAGTTTGCGAAGCGTCAAATATGCGTTTTGGTAGGAGCGTATTTTGAACGTATTTTCTTCGTGAAGCTCCATAATCGTCGCCAACTCGTCAAAAATTTCAGCAATTTGTTTGTTCGTCATAATATTTATCTTCTTTCACTCAAAAGTAGAAAAAATAAAAGGTTGAGCCAATAAAATTTCAAAAAAAAGCACAAATTTTAGTTTTTATATCCAAAATAGCGAAGCTAAAATACTTCTTTCCTCCCACATTTCGTCACCTAAAATTTAAAATTATTCGTTCTCTGTCTTCACTTTCTTTGTCGTTTTTATGGTATAATTCTACGAAAATAATTTTTTGTTCATCGGGAAAGTGAGCATATATCAATCTCAAACCCGAATTTACGCCTCTGCCTTTTAGACTATCGCAAGCAATTTTTTTAACTTTGATAATGCAGGTTTCGATACCTAAATTATTTAATTCAAAGCTGAATGGCGGCTTTTCATTAGGTCGTATGTTCAAAATAGTTTTAACAACCTCCAAATCGGAAGTCAAACTTCTGTATTTTTTCAAAAGACGTTTGAGGTCTTTATAAAATTCTTTAATGGTATCAAAATCAATCATTAGTTTTCATTTTCGGTTTCGTCATACACTCTCACGGAGTAAGGCGACTCTCTATAAAAAGCCAAATTATAACTTATATCTTTCCCTTCGCCTGTCACCTCCCAAGGCAAATCTTTGTGAGAATATTCACTAATTGCGACGGCACTCCAATTACTCATTTGGTCAATTACTTTATCAATTACGTCTTTCTCGGCGACATTGATAGTTTTTAAATCTGACGAAACCAAAGGAATATATCTCGTCTGCGTTTTGTCAAAATAAGGAACTCTAATTCGTTCTAATTCTCTGTCATCTATCATTTGTCCGATGATAGTATCCAATTTTTGTGGCACTGGACCAAAAGGCAATTTTCGGTAACTCGCACCCGTCAAATGCTCTTCATGCAATTCGTAATAATTGAAATCGCAAAAATAGAGCAACTTGTAAAGCACCGTTTCGCCAACATTGGGCTTGCCAGCGCATCTCTCGAGGATATACAGCAACACGTTTTTAAACTTTTTTATTTGCATCGTTGGCACAGAAATCCGTTCTTTAGCTGTCGTTGGTATTGCGTTTGCTTTTCCTTCCAGCGTCTGGTTCGCCACAAAATCTTTCGACATAAAGTCATCTAATGAAAAACTTAATACAAAAGACAATTTTTGCAATTCGAGAATATCTACGCCTCTATTTCCTAACTCAATTTGAGCCAACGAAGGTCGAGAAATTTTGACACTTTTGGCTAATTCTTCTTGGGACAAACCCTTTATTTTACGAAGTTCCGTGAGCCTCTGACCTATTTGTTTTCGTGATAATTTCGCAGTCATTTTTTGAATTTTATTTTACTATTAGATAGCGCAAAGTTATACATTGTTTTGATATAAAACAAGTGTTTGTTTTAAATTAAAACAATTATTTTTTTTAAAAAGAAAAATAACCCAGAAATTGCTTCATATTCAGATAAAAAAGTGTGTGGATTACTTTAGACAAGTATTCGCACTTAAATAAAAGGTCTTGTAAACGTGATGTAAATTGTTGATTTTCAACAATTTATGATAAATAAAAATTATAAACTAAAAACTGCTTACATTCCTTTCGCCGATTTCATTTTTTATTTCGGCTAAAATTGTCTATTTTTGCGCCAAATATTAAAAAAATAAAATGATAAATTGCTCAAATTTGTACGTTCAGTACGGCGATAGGATTTTGATGAACAATATCAATGTCACTATCGGAGAAAAAGATAAAGTGGGTTTGGTTGGCAGAAATGGTGCCGGAAAATCTACGCTTTTGAAGCTCATAGCGGGTTCTGAACGAGCAGATAGCGGTCAGATTGTCCGCCCAACGGGCAGCACGCTGGGGTTTTTGCACCAAGATATGCTGACTCCAAAGGGCAAAACGGTGATAGAAGAAACGCTCACAGCTTTTGAAGAAGTCCGAATGTTGGAGCGTGAAATGGAGCGTCTGAACGAAGAACTGACCGAGCGGACGGACTACGAAACCGACAGTTATATGGATTTAATTTCTAAAGTTGGGGACATTAGTGACAGGTTTCATTTCTTGGGCGGCGAGTCTATGGAGGCAGATGCAGAGAAAATTTTGTCGGGTCTGGGCTTCAAACCAACGGACATGACGCGGCTCACGGAAGAGTTCAGCGGAGGTTGGCAAATGCGGATAGAACTGGCTAAAATGCTGCTTCGGAAGCCCGATTATTTGCTCCTCGATGAGCCTACCAATCACCTGGATATCGAGTCTATTATATGGTTGGAGGGATTTTTGAAATACTACGAAGGCGCGGTAATATTAATTTCGCACGATAAACAATTTTTGGATAATGTGACATCGAGAACCATCGAAATAGAGCTTTCAAAAGTGTACGATTATAAGGCTTCGTATAGTAAATATGTGGAGTTGAAAAAAGACCGTCGGGAGTTGATGCAAAGTGCTTACGACAATCAGCAGCAACAAATAGCGCAGACCGAGCGACTAATTGATAAATTTCGAGCTAAAGCAAGCAAGGCAAAATTTGCACAGTCACTCATCAAACAGTTGGACAAAGTAGATAGAATCGAGATGGACGACGAAGATACATCGGGTATGCGGCTGCAGTTTCCGCCTTCTCCCCGCTCGGGAGAGGTGGTTTTGGAGGGCAAAAAAGTAGTCAAAAACTACGGCGAATTGTTGGTTCTCAAAGGAGTGGATTTGAAATTAGACCGTGGCGATAGAGTCGCTTTCGTGGGGCAAAACGGTCAAGGAAAAACAACACTCGCAAAGATTTTGATGGGCTACGAAACTGCCACCGGCGGCGACGTGACGCTCGGACACAATGTGAATGTCGGCTACTACGCCCAAAATCAGGCGGAAGCTCTTTACCCCAAAATGACGCTTTTGGAAACTATGGAGCAGGCATCGCCTCCCGAAATGCGCACCAAACTGCGGAATATTTTGGGTTCGTTTATGTTCAGTGGCGAAGATGTGGACAAAAAAGTGTCGGTACTTTCGGGCGGTGAGCGAGCGCGTTTGGCGATGGCTTGCTTGCTTTTGAAGCCCATAAATTTATTGGTACTCGATGAGCCGACCAATCACTTGGATATTATTTCGAAGGATATTCTCAAAAAAGCCTTGTTGGAGTACGACGGGACGCTTCTCGTGGTGTCACACGATAGAGATTTTTTATCAAATTTGACCAATCGGACGGTGGAGTTTCGCGACCACGAACTGTTTGACCACATCGGCGATGTGAACGAATATTTAGAAAAACGCGAGATGCGTGACATGAGGCAAGTAGAGATGAGCAGCAAGAAAGCGAGTTCCAACGGAAACTCCGCGTCGTCCAGAGTGGAAGACAAAGACAAAAAAAAGTTGCAAAAAGAAGTCCAAAATGCAGAGCGAAAAATATCGGAAGTCGAGAACGAACTCAAAAAATTGGAGCGCAAAATGGGCGAAGATGGATTTTATGGCAGCAAAGATGCCAACAAAATATCAGCACAATACCAGCAGTTGAAGTCGGAGTTGGACAATGTGATGGCGGAGTGGGAAGCTGCACAGATGGAGTTAGAATTTCAATAAAAAACCCTTATGCAAATACTCAACCAACGGCAAATAGAGCAAAAAATAAGCAGACTTGCGATACAAATTTTAGAAAATAATATCGGCGAAAACGAAATTGTTTTGGCGGGCGTGAACAGAAATGGTTCGGGGTTTGCTGACTTATTGCGCAGCGAATTGGTCAAAATTTCGGATAAAAATTATATTTTAGCACGGATTTCGCTCAATCCTGCCGCGCCGACCGAACACGAGATTTCGATTTCTGTACCCGTAGAAAGTCTATCCGACAAAGTAATTATTTTGGTTGATGACGTGTTGAACTCTGGCAGAACGCTTTTTTTTGCGGCTCGCCCAATCCTTGATATTTTGCCCCGAAAAGTGGAGGTTGCGGTGTTGGTGGAGCGCAAACACGGCTCTTTTCCTATCAAAGCCGACTATGTGGGACTCTCTTTGGCGACCACGCTGAAAGAAAATATTGAGGTAAAAATCTTGGACGTGAGCGAAAAAGCAGTATTTCTCAATTAAAAAATCACACCTGATTTCTTTAATTCAACGCTTTGCGTTGCGCCGCAAAATGCCGCCATCAACATCGTGAAATTTGAAACTTACCGATGTCCAATTTGGAATTATGCTCATAATAATCGGAGTGCTTGATTGGCGTTATGAACACACATTACGAAAGAAAAATCCGCCATTGTGAGTGGCGGATTTCTGAATATAACTAAACCATTACTTAAATTAAACAACTTATTTTTTGATGGATACAGGTGCAGGAACTGGCTTTGGTGTCAAACATTATTTACTTTTACTTGTGGTAATATTTTTAAGGTTGTCGCTTATCACTTCCATATCTTTGACGAACTTTGTTTTGAAACTTTCCCATTTATCTTTTCCTTCCTCCTTATAATTTTCCAATCTCATTTTCAAATCGCTGTTTTGTTTTTCTAAAACAGCAATTTTCTTTTCGTATTCCATTTTGGCTTCTTTCTTTTCAGACGCGATTCGGAGGTTGAAATCGTTAATCGTTTTTTCATTCGATGCGACTTTTTCGGCAGTTTCTTTGCGGTAGTTTTTGATGTCGGCTAAATATTCATCATTCGCTTGGCTCAAGTCTTTGTTTGCATCTAAAACTTTCTCTTGCGCATTTTCAACCCTCTTTGCGGACGAGCTGCAACCTATTGATATTGAACCTATTAATAGTCCAAATGATACGAGCAATACATTTTTTTGTGTCATGATTTTGATTGAATTAAAATGTTTTATTATACCCCAAAGGTCGAGCTTTCGCAGTATTAATTGTTACAGAATATTAAAAATTACTTATAACATTCACACTTTGAGGTATTTATGGTAGGTTTTGTATCAGATTGTACCAATATTGCTTTTAAATAATCTGGACATACTGCGTTCAACATCGTGAGAAAAAGAAGGAAGCCGTTTTTGCTGCCTCCAATATTTTGTAATAAGTTCTTACACTTAAATAGATGACATCTAATATTCGACATAATTTGTTGATTTTCAATAGTTTATGACGACTCAAAATTAAAAACTAAAAACTTAT
>JAYUHK010000165.1:0-9158 GCA_043767025.1 Saprospiraceae bacterium
TTAGCTTTTGTTTGGGCTTACAAAGTCGGTATTTTTAAAAATAACACCAAACCTCTAAAAATCAAAAAACATGGCAGATTAGAAAAATCAATCTTTGCCTATGGACTACAATCCATAGCTCAAGCTCTCATTAATTCCTTTCAAAATATTATCCAAAATTTGATAGCCGCTTTTTTGTCATGTACTTAGTTATTTTTTATAAAAAAAAATTGCTAAATGTGAGCAAAAATAACTTTGTGAAACAAAAAACGCGGTGTTGCGTAAAAACTATCTGTATTTTTTAGAATCAATTTGTGTAAGTTTGTCAATTTTTTTTGCTTTTTTACAGTAAAATATTACCTTTGCAACACTTTTTGAAAATAAGATTTTATTGTTAAAAAAATATATCAAGTCGCTGACGCTAAAAGTTTGATAATCAGCAGTTTATATATTTTTACTCCCAAAAGATTTTATTCTTCTTTATGTACTTTCATTTTGTATTCATCAATAAAAACAAAATAGTTACCATAATATCATGGCATTAATCAGCAGAATTAGAGAAAAGAGCGGTTTGCTCATCACCCTCATTGCGTTAGCGTTGGGCGGATTTATCCTCATGGATATGACTTCTAACCGCAAATCAGGCGGATTATTTTCAGGCAGTGCCAGCACCGTCGGAAAAATCAATGGGAAAGAGGTAGATTGGAACGAATTTACGGCGCTCGAAAAATTGAAATACAGCAACGCCGCAGGCGACGCTTTCCCGCGCCGCGCCGAAATTTGGAACTACATGGTGGACAACGAATTGGTAAAAAAAGAATCCGAAGCGATGGGCTTGGGCGTAGGGAAAGAAGAATTGCTCGACTTGGAGTTCGGCAATGTGTTGAGTCCCGTCGTGCAGCAGCGTTTTTCCAACCCACAAACTGGGCAGGTAGATCGTCAGCGTTTGGCACAAATCAAACAAGCGTTGGAGGCAGGACAAGCGTTGCAGCCGGAGTTCGTCAAGTATTGGGCGGAGCAAGAGAAAGAAATCGTCAAGGAAAAACTCCAATCCAAAATGGTTTCGATGGTCGCTAAAGCCATCTACACGCCTACTTGGCAAGCCGAACAAGCCAACGCAGACGTGAACCAGAAAGTAGATTTTTTGTACTCAAAAATCGCATTCGACCAAGTGAGCGACGCAGACGTGAAGCTCACAGATGCAGATTTTAGCGCATACATAGCAGATAACAAAGGAACTTTGACCCAAAAAGAAGAAGGGCGCAAAATTTCTTTCGTCGCTTTTGATGTCTTACCGACGGCGGCAGACTCTGCAAAAAACCGCGCAGTGATAGAAAAATTAATCCCCGAGTTCAAGGACGCTAAAAACGATTCGCTGTTCGTCATCACCAACGACGGCTCGTATCCAGAAAATTATACCAAAAAAGAAACCGTTGCGAAAGATATTCAAGACGCTGTTTTTTCGCAAGCAATCGGCACTGTTTTGGGACCCTTCGTAGACGGCGGCGCGTACAATACCGTCAAGATTTTGGATAGAATGACCGTAGCGGACTCCGTCAAAGCGCGCCATATCCTTATCCAAGCAAAAACGCCAGAAGAAATGACGGCGGCGAAGAAGACCATTGACAGCCTAAAATTGGTGTTGGAAAGCGGAAAAGAACGCTTCGATTCGTTGGCAGTTCGTTTCAGTCAAGACGGCGGAAGTGCAGCAAAAGGCGGCGACTTGGGCTATTTCGGCGAAGGCAGAATGGTAAAAGAGTTTAATAATATTTGCTTTTATACGGGAAAAACAGGAAAATTGTATCCCGTCCAAACACAATTCGGCTGGCACTTGATAGAAATAACTGGCTCAAAAGTAGGCAAAGGAACTGCAATGGCGAAGTTAGCTTATTTGCGTGAGCCTATCGTGCCGTCCGAAGAAACTCAAAATGCCATTTCTGACCAAGCGCGCAAACTCATGGAAACCAGTCGCACGTTGGACGCACTCACCAAAAATGCCGCAGACGCGAAGCTAAAATTAGATAAATCCGCCAATATTTTGGAAAATGACTTCAATCTCGGCGCATTGGGTGGCTCGCAAACTTCCCGCGAAATCGTGCGCAAGGCATACGACCCAAAAACTCGAATCGGGGACGTATTTCCCGAAGTTTACGTTTATCAAGAACCAAACTTGTACTACAACAACAAGTTCGTAGTCGCTGGTCTGAAGTCTATCGTCAAGCCGGGCTTGCCTGACGTAGCGAGCGTCCGCGAAGACATCGAGGCGCAGGTAAAAAATCGTAAAAAAGGCGAGATTTTGAAATCCAAAATTACTACCAAAGATTTGGCTGCCATCGCCTCTACCTACAACTCAAAAGTAGATACCGCAAAAGGCGTTTCTTTTGCGTCGCCTTTCGTACCCGGTTTGGGAGGCGAGCCGAAATTGGTGGCGAGAGTTTTCGCTACGGATATCAACGGGACGACCGACCCTGTGGCAGGCAATAACGGCGTTTATGTAGCGCAGCTCATCAACAAGCCAGCATTGGAAGGTGCTGCCAATATCCCGATGTTGCGCCAGCAAATCGCGGGACCCGTCAAAAATCAAGTCAAAGGACGTTTGCTCCAAGCACTTCGCGACAAGGCGGACGTGAAAGACTACCGCTCTAAATTTTATTAAGTAGTTATAAGTTTTTAGTTTTTAATTTTGAGTCATCGTAAATTATTGAAAATCAACGAATTATGTCGAATATTAAATGTCATCTATTTAAGTGTAAGAACTTAATCGAAATCTAATTGCAAAAAAAAGACGCACTAATCAATTAGTGCGTCTTTTTTTTTATGAGGAATGAAGAAAAAATAAGGCACTTACTTTTTATGCTCAATTACAACCAATCACTGCGTTAGATTTTCGTTACAACGCCCTGCGATAACTTCGAGTAACTCTGGGTTTTATTATTTCTTCATCTGGATATAAACTTCAAAATGATGCTCGGCGGCGAGGAAATCAATTTTACCGCCTATTTTTTCGATTCTTTCTTTGATACTTACGAGTCCGATTTGGTTAGAAACTTTTGGCTGCAGCAAGCGGTCGAAGTAGTTGGTCATTTTGATATGCACCTGATTTTTTACGTCCTGTACTGCCAACACCACCAACTGCGAATGGCTGTGTTTGAGCGTATTGGTCACGCCCTCTTTGAGAGTCAGAAGCACCTGAAAATTCCTCTCTACGTCAAACAGCTGGTGCGGTAGCGAGTCACTCCAATCAATTCGGTAATTGATGCCGTTGGATTTGAGGTATTCGTCAAAAATATCCTGAATTTTTTCTTTCAGATTGATTTGGTTTGCTTGGGCGGAGTCAATAGACCACAGTACATTGCTGAGCAAATAACTGGCTTCTTCGCTCAGTTTGTTCACTAATTGGAGGTCTTGTTGGCGTTCAGCGACGGGAATGGGAACGGATTGAGTATTTTTTTCTTCCATCGTCTTGGAAAGAATACTGATGTTGTTGATGATGCCGCCGACTTCGTCGTGCAAACTTCGGGCGATTTTAGACTTGATGGCAATTATTTTATCCTTTTGATAGTTGAGGTAATAATTGATAAAAAACCCAATCAACATGAGTATAAAAGAAAGAAGTACAAAAAATTCCGTTCTTTTATAAAACTCTTTTTCCTTCACAATCTTGTAGATAGCAACTGTTTTGAGGCTGTTAGAAGTGCTTATTTCCAAATAATAAACGCCACTTGGTAGCGATAAATATTCCAACTTGACGGGCTTGGTCGCATACGTCCAGCTGTCGTCGTAGCCTCTCAATCGATACTTGTAAGTCTGGTTGGATTCTTTCAAAAAGTCGGAGGACGAAATATAAAATAAAATTCTGCTCGACTTCGCAGAAAGGCTAATCTCCTGCCGCGACTTGACATTCGGATAATTGACATAGCTCACCAAATCGCTGTTTTGGTTGTGCCACGACGCATATTGCAGTAAAAATTGGTCGCTCGGATCGGAGGCTTCGCTCAGCGCTTCGTCGGGTTTTATGATGGTCAGCCCGTTTATGCCGCCGTAAAGTAACGTGTTGTCGGATTGGTCGTAATAGCAAGAGCTAAAATTGTATTCATTCGATAATTGCGGACTGTTGGTCGAAAAATTGTAGCAGTTGCTGTTGCTCATATTGATGGCACTGATACCAGCGTTGGTGCTTACCCAAAGGTTGTTTTTTACGCGCAGCAAGGTGTTGATATATTGACTTTTTAGCCCTGTGGCAGCTTCTATGACTTCAAAGCGTTGGCTTATCTTGTCGTACCGAAACAAGCCGTTGGTGGTAGCGACCCACAAAAAAATATTGTCATCTACGATTCCCGTCACCGCCTGCTTCCGACCGCTTTCCGAAAATGTATGATATGACAGCTTTTTGCTAATTTTATCCAACGAGTAAAGTCCGTTTTGCGCGCCTATCCAGAGCTTGTCACCCGCCCAATCTTTGACAATAATATTAACACCGATGTCGGGACGAGTGGTTATCGCTATCGAATCCAAAACTTGTATAGATTGTTTTTTTAGTTTGAAAAGATAGCCATTCAGGGGAGTCCATATCGTGTCGTCTTCTACCAAACAGCAGCGCATAGTAGCCATTCCAAAGTGCGAATGAATGAGCTTGTCGCTTTCTACTTTAAACATTCCGCCGCCGTCTGTCAGCATCCATGACGTATTTTTGTCCACTTCCACGAGGTCGTAGTAAGTAGGTATCTTGGCATTGACTCGGAATTGGTCGGTCGTTTTGTTCCAAATAATTTCGCCCGAATAAGAAGAAATTTTATACTCCGAATCAGATTTTTTAGATATTTTGCGAAGCGAAAACTTGGTAGGCACTCCGTTTTTTACGAAATAATTTTTACTTTTTGCAGAGGTTACAAAAACGCCTAATCGGGTTAGAATCCAGATGTGTCCAGCCGCATTTTCATAGACAGAAAAAATATACGTTTTTGCGTCCAACCACGACTGATATTTGGGATATTGCTCTTTGTAGCTGCCCGCGAATTGCTCGGCTATCGCTTTGTATTCTCTTTGAAATGGGATTGCGATGGCTTTTTTTTTGACTTCGGCATACTCCAACGTATAACAAAAATCTTTCCAAATCACCGCTACTGCCTTGCCGTGTTGGTCATTGACGAATTTGAACGGGCGCGCCGCTACTTCCTCGAAGCGGCAAATATCACGGTTGAGAAGGTTCCGAATACCCAATACCTTGTCCGAAATCCATACCGTATTATTTTTGTCAATGCCCAAATCACAAATATTCTGAAAATAAGAACAATTTTCGTAAGTATGCAAGGCAGTTTTCATTTTTACCAATTTTTCGTTTGCTACTATCCAGATATTTCCGTTTCCGTCGTTTTTGAGTTGGCTGATGTCGGCAGTGTTGAGTGACCAGCCGTCGGACGCGCCGATAGTCCCAATAAAACGATTGGTCAATAAATTTTTTGAAAAATTGAGGACGTTCAGCCCGTTGTTCGTGCCGACGTACAGTTCTTCATTTTGGGCATCGAAAAGTAGGCAGTTGATGGACTCCGAAGAAAGTTTTAAATCTGGAAAAAAATCATTGAATTTTTTGAACTCAATCCCATCGTAGCGGTACAATCCCGACTCCGCGCCCAACCACATCACGCCGACATGGTCTTGCGCAACACACCCAAAATCCAAACCAAATATTTCGGGACGCTCGAGCGTCAAAAATTTTACGTCTATATTCGACAAGTCTTGCGCGTGCAAAACTTGCGTAAGCAAAATACCGAAAAAAAGATAAAGAAATTTCATCGTAAAAAATCGTAAAAAAATAGTCATCGACACCTTTGAGGTATCGGTAACTTATGACTCAATAAGCTGTGGCACTATCAAACCTACGGCAACGACAATAGCCAACACAGAGAGAAAAATAGACCAGTAGCGGTGGCGGATTTTGAAAATTTCTTCTACCACAAAAGTACTCGCCATCAAAGCCGCCACGATGAGCAACTGCCCTACCTCGATACCGATATTGAATGCAAAAAGCGGTGCGACAATCTCCGACTTCTGTCCCAAAAGACTCCGAAAATAACTCGAAAAACCCATACCGTGTATCAGTCCGAAGAGCAGCGCGGACAGATATTTTACTTTCATAGCTTGCAAATTGCGTTCCAATGTCGAAAGATTGTAGGCGGCGGTGACGATAATCGTGACGGGTATCAAAAGTTCTACCCATCGGGCGGGCGGACTGATGACGTGTAAGGCGGCAAGTGCCAGCGTGAGCGAATGTCCGACCGTAAAAGCGGTGACTAAAACGAGTAATTTTTGCCAGCTTCGGAGGGTATAGGCGGCGCAAAGAGCTACCAGAAACACGATGTGGTCGTAGGCGCGGAGGTCGGCGATGTGGAGCAAACCAAGTTTGCAGTAGATTTGAAAATTAGAAAGCATCGGCTTTTGTTTGAGGAATGAAAAAAAATAAAGTACTCCAATTTTTTCCAATCAATTCGATTGATAACAAGGCATTTTTGAGGCGCAACGTAGGGCGTTGAAACGAAAAAATAACGCAGTGATTGGTTGAATTTAGCAGAAAAAATAAGTAGTTTATTTTAGACGCGTTCCTGATGCAGCGAGTGAAAAAAAATCCCGACTGCTGCGTTGCTCAACAGTCAGTCGGGATTTTTCTTAATATCTAATTTATTTTCGTCCGCCGTTCAGCTTGTCTTGAAGTTTTTTTAGCTCGTCCCAACTGCCTTTGGCGGCGAGGGCGGCTTGCTCCATCCAAGTTTCGGGATTGTGTATTCTGTATCGAGGTCCGGCGGCAGTCAGGATTGCGCGCACGTCGTCGGCTTTGGCAGCCGCCAAGTCAGCGAAAGTATTGAGGTTTGCTTTTTGCAAAATCTCTGATATTTTTGGTCCGATTCCTTCTATTTTTGCCAAGTCGTCGCTGGCGGTTGCTACTTTGCTGCTTGGTTCTGCTTTTTGACTTACAGCGGCGGCTGGCTTGGCAGTCGCTTGAGCAGCTACTTTCGGAGCGGCTGCACTCGCGCTCGCCGTCTTTCCTGCTGCATTTTGGATAAAAGTTCCCCACGTCAGGTTGTCTTGCCCTTCCTTGTGCGCCAAAGCTCTTTCGATAGCCATATCTGCTGCATTTTCTACAATCCAGTCAAAATTTTCTTGCCCCACAGAAGTATGCTCCGCGTCGGGCGCAGGATTGCAAAAATCTATCGCATACGGAATACCGTCGCGGATAGCAAACTCGACCGTGTTGAAGTCATAACCAAGAGCGTGGTTGAGTTTTAGGACATACTCATGGACGGTAGCGAGCAACTTTTTGGCTTCCGGTCCTTTCGGCAACTGCGCGTCGTAGCGCAGGTGATGCGGATTGCGCGGCTCGTAAGGCATGATGTGGACGTTTTTTCCGCCCAAACAATAGCACCGAAAATAATCCGTGAATTGGATTTCTTCTTGCAACATCATTACCAACTGCTCGGTTTCGGCGTGCTTCTCAAAAAAATCCGCAGGGTCTTCTACCTTGTAAACGCTTTTCCAGCCACCGCCTGCGTGAGGCTTCATGTAAGCCGGAAAACCGATGAGGTGAAACATTTCGTTCCACGCAAGTGGAAACATTAGGTTGCGAAAAGACTGCTCCGAAGTGTCCGTTGGGTGTTGTTTGGAAGGCAACAAAACTGTTTTTGGCACCGGTACGCCGATTTGAGTCGCCAGCACGTTGTTGAAAAATTTTTCGTCCGCACTCCACCAAAAAGGATTGTTGATGACGGCGGTGCCGCAAGCAGCAGCGTTTTTCAAAAAGGCACGATAAAACGGAACGTCCTGCGAAATACGGTCAATAATTACCGCATAGCCCGACGATTCGCCCTGCACGACTCTATCAATCTGGACGGCTTCTGCCATCAAATTTTTGATGCCTTGTTTTTTTATTTTTTCATTCACTCGCGCAATGAAAGCTGGCGGAAAAGTATTTTCCATGCCGAATAAAATTCCAATTTTTTTCATGTTGTTTTACTGTTTATTTTTCTGTTTTAAATTTATTCCAAAATAGCACGCCGTAAAATTAATTATTTTGTGACATCTAAACCCAAAAATACTTTTTTTTATTGAAATAATTACCATACGGAAGGAAGAAAAAATAAAGCGCTCCATTTTTTCCAATAAATTGAATCCATAACAAGGCATTGTTGAGGCGCACCGCAGGGCATTGAAACGAGAAACTAACGCAGTAGTTGGCTGAAATTTAGCAAAAAAAAAACGGGTAATTTATTTTAGACACATTCCTTACAAAAATATCCGCTATTTTTGCGCTCTGAAAACGTCTTAATTTTATGAAATATCTAATCGTAGGTCTTGGAAATATTGGTGCTGAATACGAGCGCACTCGCCACAACATAGGCTTTGAAGTCGTAGATTTGTTGGCAAAAGAGTTTAAAGCGACTTTCAAAAGCGCGCAACACGGCTCGATTACCGAGTTCAAACACAAAAGCCGAACATTTATTCTGCTCAAACCCTCTACCTACATGAATTTGAGCGGCAAAGCGGTGCGCTTCTGGCTGCAATGCGAAAAAATACAACCCGAAAACCTGTTGGTCGTGTTGGACGACCTCAATCTCGCTTTTGGCAAGCAACGCCTCCGCCCCAACGGCTCCGATGGCGGTCACAACGGCTTGAAAAATATAGATTTTATGCTCGGCAACAACAAATACCCGCGCCTCCGAATCGGCATCGGCGATGACTTTTCCAAAGGGCGACAAGTGGATTATGTACTCGGCAAATGGACTCCGAAAGAGGAAGAAAAACTCCAAGATATTCTTCGAGCTGCCGCCGATGCTGTGCTTACTTTCGGCACGCTCGGCATCGCACCCACCATGAACCAACACAACACAAAGCGCTAATCAAGCGTGGACGGGCAGCAACAAAATACTTCAATTTTTTACGCTGTAAAATTTTGATGAGGAGTGAAGAAAAATATTACGCATCTTTTTTCGGCGAATAAAAAAGCTATTTCGCGCTCAAATTCTTGCCGACAGACCGATGAACGGATGCACAATTCCATATTTGTACGGGATTTTATTGAGCGGAAAATAATTGTAGTAGCCCGTGTTGATGTGTAAAAACTTATAGATTTTGTACTCCAACGAAATCCCAATAATTCGATTGAACGTAAAGCGTTTAGTCGGCTCTTC
>JAYUHK010000166.1:0-12178 GCA_043767025.1 Saprospiraceae bacterium
CCATATATTTTTCTATAAATGTTTGATGCCTTTGGCATCAGGTTGTAATTTTCAATAATTTATGATGACTCAAAATTAAAAACTAAAAACTTATTACTATTTACACTCATTCCTTAATCATCGCTAATGTAAATATTTTTAATGAATTATTTCATTAAATGCGTAATTATTTTACCAAAAAGGGGTTTTATTTCAATATTTCGGCGAATGGATAAGAAAAAGCGGTCATTAATTTACCTTTTACTTATTTTATTGTGTGTAATAGTTCGTTGCAGACTACACTTGAACCGCTCAATGTCCTCCGACCTTTTATAAAGGTGTTTTTGACTTACGCCACTATGGACGCGCTTGCGCCAGAGGTTGAAACTTCCCCTTTTGAGTTCTTTCCGCATCAAGGCGACCACCTCGTTTTCGCTCATCTCGAACTGCATTTTAATTGCCTCAAAGGGAGTTCGGTCTTCCCAAGCCATCTCGATAATTCTATCAATATCAATGACAGACAGTATTTTTTTTTCCATATTTCAAATTTTTTTTACAAAAAAAGTAACGTAAATTACTATTTTTCGACAGAGGAATCTATTTTTTTAGGAATGTATCTAACACAAAATTAGAAAAAATTATTACTTTTGCGAAGCCTTTATCAAATATTATTTATGACAAACAACAAATTTTTGGGTAAATAACCTTCAAGGTAGCGCAATGGACATCAAAGTTGGTATATTTTTGGAAAAAGCTACAAAGTGGCGACAGGAATTGGAGCATTTGAGAACCATCATTCTCGATTGCGGGCTGACCGAAGAGTGGAAGTGGCGCGTACCTTGCTACACGCTACAAGATAGCAATATAGTGTTGATAAATAGCTTCAAAGATTACTGTGCAGTCGGATTTTTTAAGGGCGTTTTGCTCAAAGATTCCGAAGGTATTTTGTACCAACAGACCGAAAATTCGCAGTCGGCACGCCTGATTCGATTTTCTAATTTGCAGGAAATAACGGAGTCGGAATCTGTTTTAAAGTCGTATATCCGAGAGGCGATGGAGATAGAAAAAGCTGGACTAAAAGTAGCGTTCAAAAAAAATACAGAACTCGTATTTTTGGAAGAGTTACAAACAAAATTAGATGAAATCCCAGACTTCAAAACCGCATTTTACGCCCTAACTCCCGGTCGGCAAAGAGCCTATGACCTTTATTTTTCTGCCCCCAAGCAATCCCAAACTCGGTATTCAAGGATTGAAAAATACACCCAACAAATTCTCGAAGGAAAAGGAATCAATGACTGTACTTGTGGATTATCAAAAAAATTTCCATATTGTGACGGCTCACATAAAGAACTAAAATTAATAAAATAAAAATTTAACAAATTATTAACTTTTTTTACACTGTAATGAAAAATAAAATTATATTATTCGCTCTGCTTTTGATAAGCAATATTTCGCTGGCGCAAAAATCAGATACTGGCAACTGGTTTATTTACTTTGGCAATCAAGCCATCAATAAAAAATGGAATTGGTGGAACGAAGTTCAGTACCGCAATTACAATATTGCAGGCGATTTGCAGCAGCTAATCCTGCGAACTGGCATTGGCTACAACCTTACTGAAAATAATAATAACCTGCTTTTGGGCTACGCTTTCGTCAATGCGCAGCGATATGTGACCAACTCTTCTGACAAAATAGCCTCCAACGAACACCGTCTTTATCAACAATTTGTCACTCGCCAAAACTTTGGTAGAGTATTCGTGCAGCACCGATATCGGGTAGAGGAGCGTTTTTTACAAGATAATTTTCAGATGCGTTTTCGCTATTTTTTATCTTTGAATGTTCCGCTAAACCACAAAACGATGATACAAAATACCTGCTATCTTTCTGCTTACGACGAGATATTTATCAACGGACAAAACAGTCTTTTCGACCGCAACCGTTTGTATGGAGCGTTGGGTTATGTCATCAACAAGAATGTGAGAGTAGAATTGGGTTTTATGGCTCAAACACTTGAAAAAACCAATCGCAACCAATTTCAGATTGTAGTATTCAATAATTTACCACTTTATAGTAATTAAATTATTTTTTGGCAGAATATACTATCGTAAAAATATTTTAGAAAAAGACGAATTTACGTTCAACTTTTGCTCCGAAATGGATTTATTAATTTACACCAATTCCAATCGAGGGTCTAAATAAGTATTCAATAAGTCCGACAAAATATTTATAATTACGAATATCAGTGACGTAAAAATTATCGCTCCCAGCACTACGGGAAGGTCAAAATTGAGCAGCGCATTGACCGTCAAGTCGCCAATTCCTTTGAAGTTGAAAACACTTTCTACAAAAAAAGCTCCAGCCAACAGCGACGCCATCCACCCAGAGATAGACGTGATGAGCGGATTTATGGCGTTGCGCAGCGCGTGGCGAAAAAGCACGATTGAGCTTCTCAAACCTTTGGCTTTGGCAGTTTTTATGTAATTTTGCGAAAGATTTTCTATTACAATACTTCTTGTTAGCTGCGAAATAATTGCTACTGGTCGCAATCCAAGCGCAATCGTGGGCAGAATTAGATTTTTCCAAACGATAATTTCGTTCCCAAAATCATCGTACTCAAAAATACTGCCCTGCAAATTCAAATTTGTGACATGGCTAAAATAGTATCCAAAAAATAATGCCAACAACATAGCGGCGACATAAGTGGGCAGCGAATACCCAATCACAGACAATGTGTTGATGAAAAAATCAATTACCGTATTTTGATGTACCGCCGATATTACACCAAGAGATACACCCAAAATTATTGCAATAAAAATGGCAAACAGTGACAGGATTAAAGTCTTCGGAAATGCACTTGCAATCATTGTAGTTACAGATTCTCCCGTTTGAAAAGAATTTCTCAAATAAGGGAATTTAAGAACAACTGAAATTTTAGCAGCCTGAAACAGTACAAACTTTGAATACGGTAACTTGTCTAAATCCGTAGATGTATGAACAGAAATTGGCGAAATATCATTCAAATAGCTGCATAATTGCACATAAAGCGGCTGGTTCAGTCCTAATTGGTTTCTTTTAAATTCTAATGTTTTTTGGTCTGTTCGCTGCCCAAATGTCAATCGCGCTGGGTCAATCGGTGCTAAAAAAATAATAGAACTTAACAAAACTGTGACAGAAAATACTACTAACAATCCGTACAATATTTTTTTCAGAATGTATTTCAAGTTCATTTATTTTGTTTTTATTAGCTGACGTAAATTAATTTTTCGTCCAAAATATTTTTAAAATATCCAATAGACTGTAATTCTAAACCTTGCTCGGAGGATATTTCCAAAAAATCAGCAATATTTTCACTTTCTACAGCTACCAATAAGCCGCCGCTTGTCTGCGGGTCAGCGAGAATATTTCTCTGAAAATTTGTAATTTCTGCAATTTTGTGACCGTAGCTCTCCCAATTTCTTACTGTTCCACCCGGAATACAACCTTGCTCTAAATATTCGATAATAGTGTTTTTATCCAAAATAGGGATATTTTCAAACTGAATAACAGCAGAAAGTTGGCTGGCTTCGCACATCTCTGAAAGATGTCCAAGCAATCCGAACCCTGTCACATCTGTCATAGATTTTATATAATTTAGCGTACCATATATTTCACCGATTTTATTGAGTTTTAACATATTATTGATAGCCAGATTAGCGTGTTCGGCTTTTAATTCATCCTTTTTTTGGGCAGTTGTCAAAATACCTACACCGAGCGGTTTGGTCAAGAAAAGTTGGCAGTTGGCAGTTGCTCCACCATTTTTTTTGAGATGTTTTACTTTAACTTTTCCCGTAACCGCCAAGCCAAAAATCGGCTCTGGACTGTCAATACTATGACCACCAGCCAACGGAATACTGGCTTCGTGACAAGCACTTCGCGCGCCTTCGAGCATCGCATTTGCTACTTCGGGGGGAAGTTGGTTAATTGGAAATCCCAGAATTGCGATAGCCAATAGGGGAGTGCCGCCCATCGCATATATGTCACTGATAGCGTTGATTGATGCAATTTTTCCGAAGTCAAAAGCGTCATCAACGATGGGCATAAAAAAATCGGTCGTGCTTACAATCGCCGTCCCGTCGCCCAAGTCAAAAACGGCTGCGTCGTCGCGTTCTTCATTGCCGACCAACAAATTTGGAAATACGGCTTTGGAAGTGTCGGTATGTAAAATTTTGTCCAAAACTGCGGGCGAAATCTTGCAGCCACAACCCGCTCCGTGACTGTATTGGGTGAGTTTAAAATCTTTATAATTAACTTTTTGTGACATTATTTTTATTTATTAATATTTATCAACAGTGACATAGCAATTTGACAAAAATTTTCATTTTCAAACTTAAAAGTCTGGATATTTTGTGATACATTAACTGCCAGACAGTGACTGTACGTTTTGTCGTAATACTGCAACGCTACGGCAGCCGCAGCCGCCAAGTCACCGCTCTCGACAGCCTGAATTGCATTTTTAAACTGCAATCCACCAATTTTTTTATGAATTTTTTGGAAGGAATTTATTAACATTTCAGAGCTATTCTCTTGATAATCAGCAATAATATTATTCACTCTGGTATCAAACGGAATATCTAAATCAATCAAGGTAGATGCTATCTTTTTGTCCCAAAAATGTTGAGGAATAGAATTTTTTCCGATGGTGCGGCTTTCGTTTTCTATCCAGATTCTTTTGGTGGGATTGAGGAAAAATAATTCTGTAAGTAACTGATTTTCAAACTGTTCTGTAGTTGGCTGCGGCAGGTTTTCTAATTCGCCGAAGGCAGAACCTTTGTGATTTGCTATTTTTTCGAGGTCAATAACTTGCTCTCCCAACTGCGCCAACTCATGCAAAATATGTGTTTTTCCACTTCCCGTCTTTCCACCAAGCACCACAAACTCATAAGGCGACAAATCCAACTCGTTGAGCAAAAACTGGCGGTATTTTTTATAGCCACCTTCCAAAAGTCGCACTTCAAATCCAGCTAATTCGAGCAACCAAGCCATGCTGCTGCTGCGCTTTCCGCCACGCCAACAATGGAGAACTACGGAGTTAGATTTTGAAAATTTTTTTGCTTTTTGTACAAATTGTGACAATTTAGGTCCTACCAATTCCAAACCTAACAACAATGCTTTTTCGGGGCTTGCATTTTTGTATTTTGTGCCGACTGCCGCTCGCTCCGCGTCAGAAAAAAGTGGAAGATTCCGCGCGCTGGGAACGTGACCTTGCAAAAATTCCGACGGACTTCTCACGTCAAAAATGCTTACTGAATCATTCAAATAAAGCAGTTGGGTAGGAGTAATTTTTTCTGCCATAAGTTAGGTCGGACTGTGTGTGATTGTTGTAAAAAAAATACCAAAAACACTACAAATGTAACTTGGCTTTTCTACCTAAAAGTACTTCTTTGGACTCCACTCGCTCGGGGTCTGGTACGCAACAATCGACTGGACACACTGCCGCACACTGCGGTTCTTCATGGAATCCGACACATTCCGTACACTTATCGGGTACGATATAATAAAAATCATTGGCGACCGGCGCGTGCTTAAAATCGCTATCTGTGACACTGCCATTTTCTAAATCATAGTCACCTTTGAGGCTCGTACCGTCGCTGATTGCCCACTCCACACCGCCTTCATAGATGGCATTGTTGGGACATTCTGGCTCACAAGCTCCACAATTAATACATTCGTCTGTTATTACTATCGCCATAAAATGAGTATATTTTGGATAAAAACCCTATTCGGTAGAGGTACCGAATAGGGTTTTTGTGACATCAATTTTTAGATTTTAATTCTTAAAATAAGAACTTTCGTTTTTGCCTTTTGCTTCTACTTTGTCAAATCGAGCTTTAAATTCTTTCGCTTTTTCGAGATCGCTTGTTTTTGCAAAAATCTCTTTCAGAGCGATTAAAGTATTTCTATCATTGGCGTTGTAGGATTCCGCTTTTTGAAAATACGGCAATGCTTGCCCAAAAATCTCTTTGATTTCGGCAGTCAATTTGTCGTATTTTTTTTGTCCCTCGCTGCTGTAATCATCGGCTAATTTTTGTAATTCCTTCGTTTTCGCAGCCGCTTTGTTGTAGTAAAGTGCGCCACAGCTGTAAAGTGCATCTACATATTTAGGGTCTTTTTTTAATGCTTGACCGTAATAATCGAGGGCAAAATCAAAGTTTTCTTTAGCTTTGACTTCGTTGCCAGCCGCCAAATTATTTTGGTACAGATTGTCATAAATATTGCCCAAAGTCAAATAAAGCGCTACATTGTTAGGTTCTTTTGAAATGGCTAATTTCAACTTATCCGTCAAAATATCCAACTTATTTTCCTTCAAATAATGATTGATTTCGCTAAAAAGCAAGCTCGAATCATCGGGAAATTTTTTCCGACCTTCTTCCAAGATTAAAATTGCGGCAGCTTTGTCTTCATCATATTTCAACTTGTACAGATTTTCGTACACCGCAGGGTCGTTGTATTTTGCAGCATATAATTTCTCCAAAATCGGTCTTGCTTCTGCTTTCATGCCTGCACTGGTGGCGCAAATGCCCGCATAAAAGCGATATTTGCTGATTTCTTCCTCTGTGAGCGTGTTTTTTTCTCCGCTTGTTTTCAATATTTCCTGAATATCTACTACGGCAGCAAAACATTCGTAGGCAGATTTTACATTTTTTTCAGAATATTTGTCCGAACCCATGTTGCGCAAATGGTTGTTGCAATCTCTCAAACCCTTTACGGCATCGCCTTTTTCCCATTTTTTTTGTCCGAGTTCCAGTCCTTTTTTAAAAGCCTTGTAAGACTCCAAAGCTGCGTCCGGAAAAGCACTTTTGAACTCCATTTTTTTGGTAGCTGCGATGAGTTGATTGTTTTGATCCCTGTCACAAAGTGAGCTATAAATACTACCTTTTAGATTTTGTGTTTTACAAAGTACTTTTGTGACATCGTTGGTGGCAGCAAAATCAATATTTTTTTTTGCTTCGTCCAATTTAGCAGAGCTTCCGTTGGGGTCAAGATTGAAATTATCGTAGGCTTTGGAAGCTGATTTTAGAGCTTTCTCGGGGTCTGTAATTTCCTGTGCGTAGGTGTTGGAAAGTACAAAAATGAGCGACAAAAGGCTCAAACATAATTTTTTCATTGTTATAATTTTGAGTATTGATAAATTGTATTGATTCAATCGGTTCGATAAATCTATTTACAGCGCAAAATTGAAGAAATATTTTTAAAAAACTGTTAATCTTTACCATTTATTTCGTTAATGTTTGTTAAATAATGAGCAAAAGTGAGCAGTTTGTTTCTTTGAGAAGCGATGACAAAGATAGCAAAAAATCGAACATCGCAATCTACTGAAAAAACTAACAAAAAAAGTGTGCCATTTATACGCTTTTTTGCGTCCTAATGAAATGTGACTAAAAAAAATCAAGCCAAAAAAATAAAATATATTTAAAAATACTATATCTTTGTGTTGGAGAACTTACTTACGATTCAATAAAGCAGTCCAGAAATTATGCAAAACCGATTTTTAACCACCCTACTTTCCTTTCTTTTATTTGCCAATCATCTTTTTGCCGACGATATTTATGTGAAATATGACCCTGCAAAATCCGACCGATACGAGTATCGGCTGACGGATAAAAGTGGCGAAAATTCTTTCGTAGCCTATCGTTTTGGCTCTGCGGATAACGGTCAAATTGTTTTTGAAGTAGGCATGGAAGAAAATACTTATCAGTCCCAACTCAACGGTACGCTGCTGAATATCAAGGATTTGGTGCTGAATGAGCAGTTCGTCCAAGAAGTAAATCGGGGTTCTAAAAGCCTTTATATCGTTCAACAAGATAAAAAAGGCTACCGAATTTCGTTGGTTATTTTGGGAAATTATTTGAAACAAAATGCGTCCGGAGAACTCGCGCTCACGTCCGCAGATTACCATTTCAGCTTCAAAGAAGGCATCAAAAATGTAGGCACCAATCTCGCCAGCGAAGAATCCGAATCATACATTTATTTTACGCAAACCGATAAAAATACTTGCCGCAATACTTATTATTTCAAAGAAATTCCGAAGGACTCGAACAAGCCTTTTACCGAATTTTCTTTGATGCCCGAAATCGGCGTGATAAGCGAAAAAACTGGGTTTTCGGGCGAAGAGGCGGAGCAAAATAAACTCGAATTGGTGTCTATCAACAACATTCAGATAGATGAATATTTGAAAGATTTTTGCGCAGGAAAAAATATGCGTCCGCAAAATGGCGCGTCCGACGAACCTATCGTCAAGAGTCCGACTTCTAAAAATAAGAACAAAAATCAACCAGAAGACGTACTTGCGGCGCGAAGTGGTCAGACTGTGAATTGTGAGGGCGTAAGAGCGTCTGCCAATCAATATATCCTCCAAAAAGGCGAATCTTTATACGCCGTAAGCCGCAAAACAGGCGTTTCTTTGGAGAAATTGAGAACTTATAACAATATTTTGCCCAACGCAATCTTGCAACCTTGTCAAATTATCAGCCTTACGGGTGGTGGTTCGCCACAAAGCGCAGCCGACGAATTTACGGACAAAGGCGGCTCGCCGAAAATAGTGCCAGAGTGGAAAAAAGAAACAAGCGGCTTTTATTACATCAAAAAAGGCGACTCTGTGGAAAGTTTATCCAAAAAATTGGGTTACACCGAAGAGCGACTTCGGTTCATGAACGACATGGAGGAAGAAGAAGAATTTACGACTGGCAAAATGATAAGGATTTCGGATTGCGCTTGCTCGGCAGAAACGCCAAGCCCCAAAGCGACGGAAAAAAAGATGGAGTTGAAAGAAAAATCAGTTCCCGTAGATAGATTCACACCGCGTGGCGTTCCCGAAAAAACCATCACCACAGGAAAGATAGGAAAGAAAACATACACCGTAGAAAGCAACGAAACCCTGCAATCTATTGCTAAAAAATTCAAAATAACGGTAGAAAAATTGAGAGAACTCAATAATTTGGACAACAAAGAAGTTGTTATTCCCGGTCAAAAAATAATTGTAGAATAATTATTTTGAGTTTTTACAAACCATTGATAATCAATGGTTTGTAAAAACTCAAAATTCCTTACTACCTCAATTTTTATCCATCAATCGTTTGCTAAGCCATTTTCGGACTGGAATATCGTAGAATATCAGACAGCCGTAAGCAAGCGCAATGGAGGCAAAAAGGACAAACACGCCCAACTGCCAACCTCGCTCTATTGGGATTTTGTGGTCAATCGCCCACGCCGTATAAAGGTATATCAGCGAATAATGTGTAATGTAAAGCGGATACGAAATATCTCCAAAAAACTTACACACTCGGCGCGAAATCGTCCCTTTCAGCTCGCCACTGATGCCGATGTAAACGACCAACGGAAAAATAAAAATAACGCACAGCGATTCGTAAAGACCGTTGAGCCAAAGATAATCGCTGCCCCCAACTCTGGGCGACGAAAATATGAATACTAACACCAAACTGCTGTATAAAAATGCGTGTTTGATGCGACTCGGCTTACATAGGCGCGACAGCAAAAGTCCAGCAAAAAAAGGATAAAGCAGTCGAGTCAGACCAATCCGAAACTGTGCAGGCTCAATAGACCAACCGCCCGCAAGGTCGCCGTTGTGACTCGTGACAGCAAGATGAATTAGCGCGCAACCCGACACAAAAACCAATATCGAAAGCAATTTATTTGAAAATTTTCGGATAAAAAGTGCGTACAAAATATTGGCGACGTACTCAAAAAAAAGCGACCACGCAGGACCATTGAGCGGGTGCATTTCGTCCCAGCCTCTGATGTCCATAGAAGTCGGCAACGGAAGAAGCGTGAACCCGACCAACATCGTAAGAAGGATTTTCCACATCGGCACTTGGCTCGCCAACGGAAACAACTCGGAGGAGTCGGTAAAATAAAAACCAATAGCCCCCACGACCATGCCCATCACTATCATCGGGTGCAAGCGAATGACTCGGCGGCGAAAAAAGCTCGCAAGGGTCATTTTGTCCCAACGGTCATCGTAAGCATATCCGACTACAAAGCCCGAAAGTAAGAAAAAAAAATCCACGCCCAAATAGCCGTGACTGACGATTTGTTTGAGGTGATCGTTTTCGCTGAAAGTTTCAAAAAGATGAAAAATGACTACCATAATCGCTGCCACGCCCCGCAGACCGTCGAGAATCAGGTAATGACTTTTGGAGTCCGCAAAACCGCTCGCGTCTTTTGTGCTTGTAAGTACGTCCATTTTTTAGTAAAAATAAATTTATTGGAATAAAAATATCGGCGGCAAAGAAAGCTAAAAATGACGATTAGAACTTAAAAAAATCCAATAAAAAAGATTTTTTTGTTAAAATTTTGAAAATTATACAGAACCTTACAATTTTTCGTTTTTTATTTAGCAATTAAAGTCTTTTATATCAACCAACTAAATTTCAACCTAATGAAAAAAAGTACACTTTTTCTCGCTTGTTTCTTTGTTTTTTTGTTCCACAAAAACGCAATCACAGCCCAGTCAATCGGACAATTAGACAAGAATTTTGGTAGCAACGGAGTTGTAACTGCCAATTTTAACGATACCTTAAATGTCAGTTCGACTTTGACGGCATTGCAACCCGACCGAAAAATAATTGGCTTATTTACCACTACTCCAAATATATCTAACAATCTAACCTTCCAAATCATTCTTTTTCGCCTGAATGAAAACGGTTCATTCGACAATAGTTTTGGAAACGAAGGGAAAATTTACCTTCCGTCGTTAGGTTATAGAGACAGATTGTGTGGGTTAATGCTGCAACCCGACGGCAAGATTATTGCAGCTACAAGCTTGAAAACATCACGATTCAATACTGACGGCACTTTGGATACTTCGTTTACTCCCATCGTTGATGCGAACTGTGACCAAGTAATACTTCAACCAAACGGTAAGATATTGATGTTATCCGTTGTATATTCTAATATGGCTTGCGAGGACAACAGCTATACTTTTTCTCAATTCAATTCGGACGGCAGTAAAGATACCCGTTATTCTGGGTTCGTATTTAGCGATGGTTTTTATTGGGTCAGAATGTCTGAAGACGGAAAGGTTCGTTTTTGTTACGACATTAAACACCAAGCTATTGGTAAATTACTTGCCAACGGAACAACTAAAGAACTTTTTCAATTGCCAACCATTCCAAATTTGGGTCAATGGCGCAGTTACGAAGCTCAAATTCTATCCGACGGCAAAATATTATTGGGTGGATATGTGATTTTAAATGGAGCAGGAGATAAATCAAAATTCTTGTTGGTTCGACTTCTCACAGATGGGAAGTTGGATACCGCTTTTGGGGACGGGGGTTTCGTAGCTACTTCGTTTGGAGATAACACTTCAAATCGCACACATTCTATTACTCTTCAAACAGATGGAAAAATTATTATTCACGGAGCTGGATTTTTGGACGGTGTTTACAAAAATGTTTTGATGCGGCACTATGCCGATGGAAAAATTGACACCACTTTTGCAGCGAAAGGAAAGCTAATTTTAGGAACATATAATTCGGGTGTTTCAAAGGAAAGTATCGAAACCATCGCGTTGGCATCGGACGGAAAACTAATTGTTGCGGGGCGTAATTCAGGAAATTCAACCACAAATATTAACAGTTATTTTGTAGCACGTTATATGACCACCGAAAATCTTGGTACGATAGACTTTTCGGTTGAAGACAATTCAATTTCCATTTATCCCAACCCAGTTCGCGGCGAGATAAAGTTGGAATATACTTTGAACGAAGCAGAAGACCTTTCCATTCAGTTGCTTGACGTGCAAGGTAGGGTGGCGCAAAATCTGGCAAGCAATCAGCATCAGGAAAAAGGAAAACACGAACAATTACTATCAGTTTCGTCAGATTTGCCAACGGGCGAATATTATATCGTTTTGTCATCTCTCAAAGGTCAAAAAGCTGTAAAAATTTTATTACAAAAATAAAAAATATCTAATCAACCTCAAAACAAAGTAACGCTTTTTTTTAAGGTTAAGAAGTTACAAATTTTGTCACAAAAACCACAAAAAAGCCAATAGTTTGAATAAAAACTATTGGCTTTTTTTTGTGGCAATAAAGAAACTTGGCGGACTATTTACTCAATGTCACATCGCCAGAAACTATCTCCGTGTGTCCATCTTTGAACAGAATTTCGGCGTAGTAAACGAAGACCGCAGGGGTCATCA
>JAYUHK010000167.1:0-8675 GCA_043767025.1 Saprospiraceae bacterium
AGACTCAAACAGTTTTCGCTTCGCCAGACGATATTTTTGCAAAAACTTGAATTTCTACAAGGCACGTCTGAAAAGACAGTGACTTTGAATAAAATGCTGCCTGAAATTTTAGTAAAAAAAAATATTCTGCGTAACGTGAATTATTAATATATTAACAAGTCCATTATGAAATCAATAGTAGAACAAGAACTTGATAAAATCCCTTCATTCAGCGAATTTGAACTTAATTTAAAAGAGCTGTTTGAATCTGACAAATCAAAGTTGACGCAAGACGAACTGGGAAAATTGTACTATGAAAAAGCTGTTGTGCTTCCGGGAGTTAGCAGAATACAGGAGCAATCAATTTTAAATCGTTTGCACATATTTAGAGCAAGAGTTCTTCATCCAGAGGAAGATGACACACTTATAAATACGTTTTCATACCCACATCCGACGCTTTGTAACAAAAACGGAAGGGCTAATATCGCAAATAATCCTGTATTTTATGGTTCAGCCCGCTCATTAGGTGCAATATTAGAGACTAAACCAGAAACTGGCGATGAAATATATTTAAGTGTATGGAAAGTAAATTGTGACAGAGAAGTCCAATTTACATCGTTTGTGAGTCAAGATGTAAAGGAAGACAGTCTTTGGTTTGAACACGCACAACTCATTAATAATTTTTTCACTGCGGAATCAAAGAAAAACAGACCTTCAAAAGAAAAACAACTGAAATTTCTATTCGAGTCTATTCAAGAAATTTTTGTTACAGAAAAAGAAAATTATCCTTTGAGTTCTTGGATTTCAAACCAAATACTTTATTGCAATAATGAAATTGATTTTATTCGTTACCCAAGCGTATATCCGCATAACTATAATTGCAATATGGCATTTCGCCCCAATTTTATTGATAAGTATTTCGTATTTGACAGAGTTTATAAAATAAAAATTAAGGATTATGATAAGAACAATCATTCACCCATTGGAATACATATCAAAAAAGTGGGGGAAGTTAAAAAGGTTCACATAGAGTGGAGAGAGGCGTGTGAAGAAGATTCTACGTTCTTGGTTGAGTAACAAATCGACACCAACACATAAAGTCTTAAAAAAGCATTGGTTGTTATTTTCCACAAAAAAAAAGGCGTACCACATCTCACGATGTGGTACGCCTTTTTGGTCGGAAATTTAAGATGTAAAAAAATACAGTTTATTTCACGGAATCCACGATGGCTTTGAAAGCTACGGGTTGGTGCAACGCCAAATCAGCCAACACTTTGCGGTTGAGCCCGATTTCGTTTTTGGTAAGCAAAAACATGAAGCGGGAGTACGACATTCCTTCCATGCGGACGGCGGCGTTGATACGCGCTATCCAAAGGCGGCGGAATGAACGTTTTTTGAAACGACGGTCGCGAAAAGCATAACCCATCGCTTTATCTACGGCGTTTTTGGCGACCGTATAGACTTTTGAGCGCGCTCCGAAATATCCGCGAGCTGCTTTCATAATTTTTTTGCGTCGCGCTCTGGAGGCGACTGAATTGACTGAACGAGGCATGGTGGTTTAAAATTTTAGTGCGAAATAGGGGGAGCGTTTTGAGTCTTCAAAACTATCCGCTTTTGCCTATTTCCTCGTTAAAAAATAAGATGTTCTGATGTCCGAGTGTGGCGACAAGCGATTAGCCAGCGCACAACAAACGCAACATTCTCTTTTCGTCCGCAGGGCTTACGAGGGTCGAGCCGACCAACGCTGTCTTGCGACGCTTGCTGCGCTTGCGCATCAAGTGAGATGTGAACGCTTGGAAACGCTTAACTTTTCCGCTACCCGTCAGCTTGAAACGCTTCTTGGCACTCGAATGGGTTTTCATTTTAGGCATTGTAAATAATTTTTTTTATTGAAACAGAGCGCAAAGGTATTTTTTTTGATTGAGAATAACAAATTTAATCTCGTTTTTGTGTTGAAAAAAAATCAATTTATCTTAAAACGAATATATTTGATGGTTCTGGCGGCGGCAAGGTGCATGATTTCGTAGGCGGTTTTGAGTTCCAACTCGGGCATCTCGAGGGGCAAACTGCCGTAAATATCCGAATTTTGGTAAAGCAGCGTGCAGCTTGGGTCGGCGGCGATGCTGGCTAACGTAAATTCGTACAGCTCGGGCGAGTCGGTTTTGAGATGCACGGTGCCGTCTTTTTTTAGGATTTTTCTGTATTCGGTCAGAAAAGGCGGCGACGTAAGACGGCGATTTTCTTTGCTTTCCCGCAAAAAAGGGTCTGGAAAGGTAATCCAAATGTCATCGACTTCGTTTTCGGCAAAAAAAGATGTAATTTTTTCGATGCGCGTGCGCAAGAAAGCGACGTTGTGGAGCGATTCTTTCAAGCCCACGCGCGCGCCTTTCCAGATGCGTGCGCCTTTGATGTCCACGCCCACGAAGTTGCGGCTCGGGTACATTCGCCCCAATCCGAGCGAGTATTCGCCGCCGCCGCAGGCGAGTTCGAGCGTGAGTGGCTGCGCGTTGGCGAAGTGTTTTTCGCACCAAACTCCACGCAACTGGACTATTTCGCCATTTTTTCCTATCAATGTGGAGATTTTGACATCTTCATTTTCGTACACATTCGGAAAACTCAACACTTCTGCGAATTTTTGTAATTTATTCCGTCTTGCCATTTTTTTTCTAATTTTGATTCCAAAAAGTTTGCAAAAGTAAGGAAAACATCGGAGTTTCCGTAAGTTACTGACACCTTTAAAGTGTCGGCAACTTTGGTTTATTGTTAAAAGCTCTTCGCGCAGCCTCCGAAAGCGGCGATTTTTTCTATCTTTGCCCAAACAATTTTTGCAGATGAATTTTTTGTACGCCACAGCCGCTATTTTTTTACTTCATATCTGTCCGATTTTTTCTCAAAATAAAAACTCGAGTCTTATGACACTTTCGACACCTTTTGAAAACAACCCCAAAATCACCGCCACTTACGAGGAAGTTGTTGCTTTTTATCAGTCACTGGCAGCTCAATTTCCACAAAAAATGCAGCTGACCGCGCAAGGCTCTACCGACGCAGGATTGCCGATTCATACGGTTGTTATTTCGTCCGACGGCGATTTTGATGCTGTTTCTATTCGCAGAAAAAATAAACGCATCTTGTTGATAAACAACGGAATACACCCCGGCGAACCCGAGGGAATAGACGCTACGATGATGATGCTCCGCAATTATTTGACACAACTCGAACTCCAAAAATGGCTCGAAAAAACGGTCATCGTCGCTATTCCAGTCTATAACATCGACGGTTGCCTGAACCGCAACAGCGACAGCCGCAGCAACCAAGATGGTCCTGAAAGCTACGGATTTCGTGGCAATGCTCGCAATCTCGACCTCAACCGCGATTTTGTGAAGTGTGACAGCCGCAATGCACAGACTTTCAACCAAATCCTTCAGTATTGGCAGCCCGAAATCTTTGTAGATAACCACACCTCCAACGGCGCAGACTACCAATATACGATGACGCTCATACCGACACAGCACAACAAATTGCAGAAAGAATTGGGCGATTATTTGCAAAAAAAATTAATTCCACGCCTTTATAGTGACATGAAAATTCGCGGTTGGGAGATGATTCCCTATGTCAATCACGAAGCCGAAACGCCCGACAGCGGCATTTACGGATTTTTAGACCACCCGCGCTACTCGACAGGCTACGCGGCGTTGCACAATGTGATTGGATTTATGCCCGAAACCCACATGTTGAAGCCGTTTGCCGACCGCGTGCGAAGCACTTATGCTTTTATGGAAAGCGTCTTGCACGCCGTCCACGACGATGCGCAGGCGATTGGGGAAGCCAAAAAACGCGCCGACCTCGCTGTCACAAAACAACAACAATTCGTCCTAAACTGGGCGGTGGACGAAAAAGCGGTGGAGCAACTGCCATTCAAGGGGTTTGAAGCCAAGCACAAACCGAGCGAGGTGAGCGGGCTGCCGCGACTTTGGTACGACCGCAACGCGCCTTTCGAGCGTCCGATTCCATTTTGGAACACTTATTTGCCTGCTTCGACGGTAGAAAAGCCCGAAGCGTATATTTTTCCGCAAGCCTACGCCGAAGTTGCGGAGCGACTTCGGTGGAACGGTGCTGTGGTCAGTCAGCTGGCAGCAGACGCGGCGGTGGAAGTAGAAGTGTATAAAATAAAGGATTTCAAGACCAGTAAAGAGGCGTACGAAGGGCATTATCTTCATTCGCAGGTGCAAGTAGAAAAGCGGACGGAGCAGAAAAAATACCGAAAAGGGGACTTTTTGGTGCGCACCAATCAGGTCGCCAATGCGTACATCGTACAGACTTTGGAGCCACAGGCTCCGGATTCGTACTTTGCGTGGAACTTTTTTGACGGTATTTTGATGCAAAAAGAAGGATTTTCGGCGTATGTTTTTGAGGATTTGGCAGCAGAATTTTTGTCACAAAACCCAGCCATTCGGAAAGAATTGGAGGCAAAAAAAGCCATCGAACCCGACTTTGCGAAGTCCGCCGAAGCGCAACTTGATTGGGTGTATCGGCGCACACCGCACTACGAGCCGACGCACCGCGTGTATCCTGTTGGGAGAATATTAAAAAATGAAAGTGCTTTGATTGTGAAATAAAAAACGATTTATTCGTTCTTTTGAGTATTTTTGCATAAAATAATTTTGATTATGGCTCTTGCGCGTTTGGACAATGAAGTTTTTTTCAAAAAAGCCTTTACCGACAGCATCGTCTTCAAGGCGTTTGTGAAAGATATTGTGGGCATCGAAGTCGAGCCGAGCAGCATAGAAACAGAAAAATCATTTCAGCCGAAATTGGGCAACATCAATTTTAAATACGATATTTTTGCGGAAGATACCGAAAAAAGAATTATTATAGAAATTCAGAAAGTAGAATACGACCATAATTTTGACCGATTTTTGCATTATCATCTGCAAGCGGTCACGGAGCAGCAGCGCAGTTCGGAGGATTATTCGGTACAAAAAACAGTTTACACGATAGTAGTGATGACTGCGCCCTATAAAATACACGCAAAAACCAAAGAAATTTACAGAGATGAAGTGTTGATTTCTAATCTCAATCCCAAGAATTTGAGGGGATTGGAGCGCAAATTTTTCAATCACGAACTTATCTGCCTCAATCCAAACTACAAGAGCGACCAAACGCCGCAAAATTACCGCGATTGGTTGGATTTGATTTACGAAAGTATCCATAACTCTGAAAATCCGAACATCAACCTACACAACGCAGGCGTGAAAAGAGCCACAGAAATCGTGAGCTACGAAAATATCAGCCCCGATGAGTGGGAACAAGCCAAAATAGAGGCTTCGCGGCGCAAAGTGATTACGCTCGAAAGAGAAGAGGAAAAAAATGAAATTACTAAAAACCTCATTAAACTTGGTTTGCAAGACGATATAATTGCGAAAGCAACAGGTTTGGACTTTGAACAAATAAATACGCTCCGAAACGAAAATAATTAACTGTAAAATACTGACTTACAACTACTTATGTCAATTTTTAACAAAATAACCGAACACCCATACTACAAAAAATACCAATCTCTAAAAGCTGACTACCGCACTCGGACAGAGCCAATCCGCCGCCGTTGGCGAGCGTTTGACGCATCATTTCCGACGGCAGCAAAATGGATTCGTCGCTTCGGAAGAGTGACGGGAAGTATTTTTGCACTCATTTTTGCGGTTTGGTTCATGGCGATTGTGGGCGTTTTCGGTCATTTTCCGTCCTACCAAGAGCTGCGCACCGTGCGCACCGCCACCGCCTCCGAAGCCTACACAACTGATGGCGTGCTGCTCGGACGGTATTTTCAAGAAAATCGGACGAATGTGGAGTTCAAAGAAATCTCAAAACCGTTGGTAGAGGCTTTGATAGCTACCGAAGATGTGCGTTTTTTTGAACACAATGGCGTGGATTTGCGCAGCTTTTTTCGCGTAGCTTTTAAATCTGTTTTGATGGGCGACGAGTCGTCGGGCGGCGGAAGCACCCTCAGCCAGCAGTTGGCAAAAAATCTTTTTCGCCGAAAAAAATACTGGATTTTGTCACTACCAGTCAATAAAATTAGGGAAATGATTATCGCGCAGCGTTTGGAGCGCATTTACTCGAAAGAAGAATTGCTCGCAATGTACTACAATACCGTTCCGTTTGGCAACAATGTGTTCGGTGTGAGTATGGCTTCTTTTCGATATTTTGGAAAAAAACCAAAAGACGTTATAGTGACAGAAGCGGCTATGTTGGTCGGAATGTTGAAGGCGACGACCTCCTACAATCCCATCAAAAACCCCGAAAAAGCCCTCCAACGGCGCAACACTGTGTTGAGCCAGATGGTGCGCTACAATTTTTTGACCCAAAAATCCTGCGATACGCTGGAAAAAAAGCCACTTACCCTCAATTTTAGTACCCGCGCCGCCAACCAAGATTTTGCTCCGTACTTCCGCGAACAAGTGCGGCAGGACGCTGAAAATATTCTGAAAAATTACAAAAAACCAGACAGCACCGCGTATGATTTGTACACCGACGGACTCAAAATTTATACCACCCTCGACTCCCGAATGCAGCATTATGCTGAAGAAGCGGTGCGCGAACACCTGACCAAACTCCAAGTGAGTTTCGAGCGCGAGTGGGGCAGCACCGAGCCTTGGCAAGACAATCCTGACTTTTTGGAGAATGAAATAAAAAATTCTCGTCGCTATCGCGGCTATAAGGAGCAGGGACTTTCGGAGAAAGAAATTGATAAAATATTTCGTACCAAAATCCCGATGAAAATGTTTTCGTGGAAAGGCGACGTAGAAAAAATGATGTCGCCGCTGGATTCTATTCGCCATTATTACCACCTTATCAGCGCAGGATTTATGGTGATGGAGCCGCAGACGGGCAGCATAAAGGCTTGGGTCGGCGGCTCGGATTATGATTTTTTCCAGTTCGACCATGTGCGCTCCCGTCGCCAAGTGGGTTCTACTTTCAAGCCGATTGTGTATGCGCGCGCCTTGCAAGGCGGCATTTCGCCAGTGTGTGAGTATTTTCCGAACCAACACAAAACGTACAAAATACCAAAGAAAAACAGCAAAGGGAGAGTCGTCGAAATCGAAGAATGGACTCCCTCCAACTCCGACAACGAGTACGGCGGTTACTACAATATGCCCAACGCCCTGATGCGCTCCATCAACGCCATCACCGTCAATCTCATTATGCGCGACAGCGTGGGCGTGGATTCGGTAAAGGCTTTGGCAGAAAAAATGGGCGTGATAAGTCCTATTTTGCCCGTCCCGTCCATCGCGCTCGGCACGGCAGATATTTCGCTTTTCGAGATGATGCAAGTTTACGGCACATTTGCCAATAGAGGGCTGCGCCCCAAGCCGACTTTTATTACAAAAATAGAAACCGCCGACGGCAAATTATTAGCTGAGTTCAAGCCCGAAATCAACTCCAAGCTCGTCCGCGCGCTGAGCGAAGACGATGCAGACTTGATGGTAATGCTGCTCAAAAAAGTAGTAGAAAGCGGCACTGCCAGCCGCTTGCGCAGGAAGTTTGACCTCAAAAACGAACTCGCAGGCAAGACCGGTACCAGCCAAAACCAAGCCGATGGCTGGTTTATGGGCTTTTCGCCCAAGTTGGTGGCAGGTGTTTGGGCGGGAGCGGAGTCGCCATCGGTGCATTTTCGGAGTATGGAAACCGGGCAGGGCGCGAGTGCCGCACTCCCCATCTGGGGTTTGTTTATGAAGAAACTCTACGCCGACCCAAAATTTGAACATTATAGTCGCGATAGCTTTCCACACATGGGCGAAGGCGCGAAGTTGCGCATGAAATGCCCTATCAAAGAACCCGATTCCTTGGAGTTGGACACGCTGCACGAAATATTGGAAGAAGGCATCACGCCCGAGCAGATGCAAAAGATATTGGACCAAAATCTTGTAAAACCGTCGCCACCCGTAGAGAAAAAGCCCGACGCGCCCGTTCCTGCGGATAAGAAAAACGACGCGCCGCCAGCCGACCTCAATCCGCCGAAAGAAAAACAAGAGAAAAAACCAGACGGCGACGGACGGTTGAGGTAATTGTTAGATAAATATTAAGAAATAAGAACTTTCGCATAGTTACATTTGCTTAAAAATCCCGCAGGGATTATATAAAAAATCAAATGTCCTGTATGTTCCACCCCTTCGAGGTCAGGCGTACTACACCTCGTGTCTTATACAAACGTTTGATGCCTCTGGCACCAGATTGCAAAACTATTTTTTGAAGTACCCCTTCATATTTAGTTCAGCCTGAAAAGCTGCCCTTCAACAGTTTCTTTGAATTGACAACAGCTTTAACTGTTGCATAAAAATAGGTGTGTATATTGGCTTTAGCCAAACACTTGCTACGAGCGAATTATTTAGTTGTCCGACGGCTAAAACAATCGGCTGTTAATGCAGACTAAATTAGACAAAAGTATCTACCGCACCAGCGTCACATCGCCCGAAGTAACAAATGGTTTGCCGTTGGCGCACACGCCTTTGAGGACGTAAATATACACACCTGCGTCGAGGCGGCTGCCGTTCAGAGCGTTGCCGTTCCAACGTGGCGCGAGGATTCCGTCGCTTTGAGCAATGAAAATTTGGTTGCCCCAACGGTCAAAAATTTGCATTTCGTAGATTTTTGTGACACTCGTAAATACCTCAAATTCGTCGTTGATGCCGTCAAAATTC
>JAYUHK010000168.1:0-13821 GCA_043767025.1 Saprospiraceae bacterium
CGGTCTGCCCGTAAAGCTGCTTCAGGTTGATGCCGATGGAGCGGTAGAAGCGGTACAAGTCCGGGCCGATGGCCGCGCCGCCGGTGTAGGCCACGCGGATGCGGCTCATGCCGAGGACGTTTCTCAATGGCCCATAGATCAGCAGATTGCCGAGCAGATAGAGCAGCCGGTCGGTCAACGGCACCGGTTTGCCGTCCATGATCTCCGCCCCGCAGCGGCGCGCCACGTTCATGAAGTACCGGAAAACGCCGCGCTTGATGCGGCTCGCATCGTCCATGCGGATCATTACCTGCGTGAGCAGGTTCTCGAAGATTCGCGGCGGACCGAAATAATACGTCGGTCCGATCTCGCGCAAGTCGGTCATTACCGTTTCCGAGGACTCCGGGCAATTGACGGTGAAGCCCGCCACCAGCGCCTGGGCGTAGGAAAACAGATGATCCCCGACCCAGGCCATCGGCAGGTAGGACAGCACTTCGTCGGATGCGGTGAATCCGTCGAACTCCACGTCGCCACGCGCGGCGGCGATGAAACCCGCGTGGGTGTGGCACACGCCTTTGGGCTTGCCGGTGGTGCCGGACGTGTAAAGCATGACGCACACGTCTTCGGGCCGGATCTGTTCCACGCAACTCGAGAAGAATTCCGGATGCGCCCGGTGGTACTCGAGCCCGATTTCGCGCAGCCGGTCATACGCCATCAACTGCGGCTGTCGATAGTTGCGCAGCCCGCGCGGGTCGTCGTAGAAAATGCGCTTGAGCTTCGGATACTGCGGCAGGATCTCGAGCAGCTTGTCCACCTGCTCCTGGTCTTCGACGATCGCATACTCGATTTCCGCGTTGTCGAGCACGTACAGCATTTCCTGCGCGACCGCATCCTGGTACAGCGGCACCGGCACTCCGCCGAGGGATTGCGCGGCAGCGACGGACCAGTACAAGCGCGGCAGGTTGTCGCCGATGATGGCGAGGTTCATGCCGCGCAGGAACCCTTGCGCGGCCAGGCCGCAGGCGAGTGCGCGCACTTCGTTGGCGACCTGAGCCCAAGTCCAGCTCTGCCAGATGCCGAGGTCTTTCTCGCGGATGGCGGTACGGTTCCCCTGCTTCCTTGCATGCCGCAACAGAAGCAAGGGGAAGGTGTCAACGCTCCCGCCGCTGATGGGGTCCGACTGCGCCAAGCGCTCTCCTCAGTCCTTTTATAGTATTTGACCGGCCCTGGCCTTTGTATCATCTTCATGCCTTCGTGTCTTGAGCAAATGAGCCGGGCCGAAACCGATGCTATCGACTCGCGTTATCCGGCCGGCGAGTCGATCTGTCGCAACGGGGACGTGGCAGACGCCTGGGTCGAATACGCGTCAGGTGCGAATCGCAAAAAAAGCCCGCCTCCATTGAGGCGGGCGATGGATGAAGTTCTGTCTGAAACAGGACTCAGTATTTATAAGCGGCGGCGGGCAGCGACGGGGCGGTCGCAAACTGCGCCGGGACTTCGCCGGTCAAGCTATGCAAGAAGGCGACCACGTCAGATACGTCGGCATCGGTCAGATCGCGGCCGAGCTGCAGCTTGCCCATGATACGGATCGCGTCACCCAGCTCGGCCACCGAGCCATCGTGGAAATACGGCGGCGTGACGGCGACGTTACGCAGTTGCTGCACCTTGAAGATAAAGGCGTCGGACTCATTCTTGGTGTCCTGGAAGCGGCCCTTGTCGCGGCCCTTGAACAGGTCAATTTCCTTGCTGCCGGTCAACATCCAGTAATCCTGGGTGAGACCGAACTTCTGATACATCTGTCCGCCTACGGTGACGCCGCTGTGGCAACCCGAGCAGCCGAAGGTCATGAATTTGTCCAGGCCTTGTTTCGCCTCTGCGCTCAACGCCGCTTTGTCGCCTTTGAGATAACGATCGAAGGCCGCGGGGGTGATGAGCGTGCGCTCGAAAGCGCCGATCGCCTTGCCCCAGTTCTCTGCCGTCATCGGCTCGGCCTCGCCGGGGAACGCCTTCTCGAACATCGTGCGATAACCGGGGAGAGCACGCAACCGCGCTTCGGCGGCAGCGTAGTCCGCATTGCCGTAAGCAAGCGGGCTCACCAGGGCTTTGACCGCCTGTTCCTCGACATCGGCGCGGTTGCCGCCATAGTGCTGAACGAACTGCAGCGCGGTGTTGAATACAGTCGGCGCGTTGCGCGGTATGACTTTGCCGCCCACGCCGACCGAACGCGGCAGCGCGTCGGTGCCGTAGAAATACGGATTATGGCAGCCACCGCAACTGCCCTTGCCGTCACTCGAAACCCGCGTCTCGAAAAACAGCGCCCGGCCCAGGGCGACACGCTCGGGGGTGAGCGGACGTTGCGGCGTGCCGGCGTCCGCGGGCAGTGGCTTGAACATCTGCTGCGCCCGCGCGAGCAGCGCCTCGTCATTGTTTTCGGCTGCCAGCAACGAAGCGCCAGCCGCAAGCGCGATCGCACAGGAATACAGAATTGCGTTTGTCTTGATCGTCATGGCCCGTCCCCCTTTTATCCCTATTTTGCCGATTGTGCTCTCGTTACTCTCAACTGTCCGGCTTGCAATAGATCTCAATGCAGTTGTCTTCCGGATCAGAGATCTGGAAGGAGTTGAACTCCTCGCCCTTCTTCACCGGTTTGCCGAATTTGCCCGCCCACTCGTTCAGCACTTTCATGCTGGAAACATGGAAACCCATGTGCAATTCAGGTGCGCGCTTGACTGGTTCCCCTGCCTGGAAGACGACCAGCACGCCGGGCCCGCGCACCTTGCGTCCATCGGCACGGAGCCCGAAGGTTTCCGCGTACCAGCGCGCCAGGCCCTCGGGATCGCGTGCGGGAATGTTGAGGTGATCAAGCTGGAAATCGGCTGCCGTCATGCTTAAGTTCTCCTGAAATAAAAGTTTGCTGAAATTTCTCAGCTACATGCTCCGGCGGTACTGCCCGCCGACCTCGAACAACGCGCCGGTGATCTGGCCCAGCGAGCAGACACGCACCGCATGCACCAGTTCGGCAAACACGTTGCCGTTGTCGATTACGGTCTGGCGCAACTTCGCCAGCGCGGCCGGCGCTTGCCCTGCATTGCGTGCCTGGAATTCGCGCAGGCGACGGATCTGGCCCTGTTTTTCCTCCTCGGTCGAACGCTGCAGCGGAATGCTGCCGCCGGCCCCTGTCGCATCCGGATTGCGGAACGTGTTCACGCCGATGATCGGATAGGAGCCGTCGTGCTTCTTGTGCTCGTAGAACATCGACTCTTCCTGAATCTTGCCGCGCTGGTAGCCGGTTTCCATGGCGCCCAGCACACCGCCGCGTTCGGATATGCGCTCGAACTCCTGCAACACCGCTTCTTCGACCAGGTCGGTCAGCTCGTCGATGATGAACGAGCCCTGATTCGGATTCTCGTTCTTCGCCAGACCCCACTCGCGGTTGATGACGAGCTGGATGGCGAGCGCGCGCCGTACCGATTCCGCCGTCGGCGTCGTGATCGCCTCGTCGTAGGCGTTGGTATGCAGCGAATTGCAGTTGTCGTAAATGGCGTAGAGGGCTTGCAGGGTCGTCCGAATGTCGTTGAAATCAATTTCTTGCGCGTGGAGCGACCGCCCCGAAGTTTGGATATGGTATTTGAGTTGTTGGCTGCGCTCGTTTGCCTTGTATTTTTGCTTCATCGCCTTCGCCCATATCCGCCGCGCTACACGCCCGATGACCGAATATTCGGCATCTACGCCATTGGAAAAGAAAAACGACAGATTGGGTGCAAAGTCATCGATTTTCATACCCCGCGACATATAATATTCGACAAAAGTAAAGCCGTTGGAGAGCGTAAAAGCTAATTGCGAGATAGGATTGGCGCCTGCTTCGGCGATGTGATAGCCCGAAATCGAAACGCTGTAAAAATTGCGGATTTTGTGTTGGATAAAATATTCCTGCACGTCGCCCATGAGTCGGAGGGCGAACTCGGTAGAAAAAATACAAGTATTTTGCGCTTGGTCTTCTTTCAAAATATCGGCTTGGACAGTGCCGCGCACCGCCGCCAACGCAGTCGCTTGGAGTGGAGCGTATATATTTTTTTCTAAAATTTCATCTCCTGTCACACCCAACAACAGCAAGCCTAAACCTGTGTTTCCTTTCGGCAACTCTCCGATGTAAGTCGGGCGCGCCTGATTTTTATCGTCGTATTTTTCTTTTAGTTTTTGCTCCACCAAGTGTTCCAGACCGTTTTGGAGGATATATTTTTCGCATTGTTGGTCGATGGCGGCGTTCATAAAAAAGGCTGCGAGGGTGGCGGCGGGTCCATTGATGGTCATCGAAACGGAGGTCGTAGGCGCACACAAGTCGAAGCCCGAATAAAGTTTTTTGGCATCGTCGAGGCAGCAAATAGACACGCCCGAGTTGCCGATTTTGCCGTAAATATCGGGGCGGTGGTCGGGGTCTTCACCATACAATGTCACCGAATCGAAGGCGGTAGAAAGGCGCGTGGCGGGCAAGTCGGCAGCCACATAGTGAAATCGGCGATTGGTGCGCTCGGGTCCGCCTTCGCCTGCAAACATACGCGTAGGGTCTTCGGCAGTGCGTTTGAAAGGAAAAACTCCGGCGGTGTAGGGAAAGCTGCCCGGAAAATTCTCCTGCAACGCCCAACGCAGACGGTCGCCCCAGCCCGAATATCGGGGCACCGCAATTTTTGGAATCGCCAATCCCGAAAGGCTTTTGGTACTGGTCTGAATCCGAATTTCTTTTCCGCGCACGGAATAAATGAACTCTTCGTTTTTATAATTTTGGAGTGTTTGGTCCCAATTTTCTAAAATTTCTTGCGCGCCAGCGTCTAATTTTCGGAGATAAATTTGCTCATTTTTGGTAAAATCTTCGAGTTCGGCGGGTGATTTTTTTTGCGTTTCGTAGTGTTTTTTTATCGTATGAAAAGAATACGCCAGCTCTGCGGTCTGCGCTTGTGTGTTTGTGTGGTCGTTGTAGGCGCGTACGATTTCGGATATTTCGGACAGATAGCGTGTGCGGTGCGGCGGAATGATGTAAATTTTTTCACTCATTTTGTCCGTCACCTGAAAGTTGGATTGGAGCGAAGTTCCTGTTTTTTCGACCATTTTATCCATCACTCGGCGGTATAGAGCGTTCATTCCTGGGTCATTGAATTGCGAAGCCATCGTCCCAAACACGGGCATTGTGTCCAAATTTTGTTCCCAAAGGTTGTGATTTCGTTGGTACTGTTTTTTTACGTCGCGCAGTGCATCGAGTGCGCCTTGTTTGTCAAATTTATTGATAGCGATGAGGTCAGCAAAGTCCAACATATCAATTTTTTCCAACTGCGTCGCCGCGCCATATTCGGGAGTCATAACGTAGAGCGACGCGTCGGAGTGGTCCAAAATCTCGGTGTCGGACTGCCCAATTCCCGAAGTTTCGAGGATAATAAGGTCAAAATTAGCGGCTTTCAGAATATCTATTGCCGACTGGACGTACTTGGAGAGTGCCAAGTTGGACTGTCGAGTGGCGAGCGAGCGCATATAAACTCGGTCGTTGTTGATGGCGTTCATTCGGATACGGTCGCCCAACAATGCGCCGCCCGTCTTGCGTTTGGAGGGGTCAACGGAAACGATAGCGATGGTTTTTTTTTCAAAATCCATCAAAAAACGCCGCACCAACTCATCTACGAGGCTCGACTTGCCGGAGCCGCCCGTTCCTGTGATGCCCAAAACTCCGCCTTGTCCTTTTTCGACAGGAAGGAGTTTTTGAGCCAAAACTGGTTTTATTTTTTGTTGGTAATAATCCTGATGATTTTCGGCGATAGAGATGAGCCGCGCGATGTAAAGATGTTCTTTTTGCGCCAAGCGATGTTCATCTAAAACGAAGTCTTTTTTTTCGTCAATCGCGAAAGAGTCGTTGGTATTTTGGGTTTGCCCTTTCTTTTGCGGCAGCTGTCGAGTAGGGTCTGTGTCGCATTGTTGCAGCAAATCGTTGATCATTCCTTGCAAGCCCATCGTCCGCCCGTCGTCGGGAGAGTAGATTCGGCTGATGCCATAGGCGTGCAGTTCGGCGATTTCCGAGGGCAAAATAGTGCCGCCGCCGCCGCCGAAAATCTTGATGTGTCCCGCGCCTTTTTCCTTCAAAAGGTCGTACATATATTTCAAAAATTCGGTATGTCCGCCTTGATAGGAAGTGAGTGCGATGCCCTGCACGTCCTCCTGAATGGCGGTTTCTACGATTTCGCGGACGCTGCGGTTGTGTCCAAGATGGATAATTTCTGCGCCCGAACTCTGTAAAATACGGCGCATGATATTAATGGCGGCATCGTGACCGTCGAAGAGCGAGGCGGCGGTGACAAGGCGAATTTTGTTTTTGGGTTGGTAAGGTGTAGGCGATTGCATTGTAAATTCTTATGGTTTTATTCTGCTGCAAAATTACGGAATAAAACGTAAGAAATTTCTAAAATCTGAAAGTCGAGCGATAAATCTGACAAAAAATAAAATACCCTGTCTCAAGGGTTTTGTTATCCCATCAAACACGCTCCGATGTCAGCTTAAAAGGCGAAAGCAATCGCAAATGCAAGCACCGAAACTATCAAACCGTACATAAAAATACTGTAACAATAACTCAAATATTTATATTTTTTTGACAACACGACTCCCAAAAAATAGAGGTCGCGCGTCATGCTGCTGTACAGATAATCATCGTCTTTCATCATCTCCATCATGCCCCAATGGAACTCGTCGAGCTTCATATTAAAGAAATTACCGAAGAACAATAAATTGCCTTTTCTGCGCAAAATATCTTCTTTTGTGACCCGTCCTTCTGTGATTTTTGGGCGCGTAGAGAGCGTCGCAAATATCATCGAAAGCAAACAAACAGTGAGTAAAATAATGGTTGGGGCGATGAATTTCGGCTGCCCAGCAAATTTTTTCTCAAAGCCTCCGATGAGCAACGAAATTACTATCGTATTGATACTCAACATAATATGCGCTTTGTTATCCGCCGTAGAGCTCAAACTAATATGCGTCCGATAGGTGGTGCGAAACATGGTTTCTACGCCTCTGCCGAGTTTGTCCTCTTTCTTATAATCTTCTATTGTCACCGACTTTTGTGACAGGCTTGGAGCTGCTTCTGCGCGGTCTTTTTGCAACCTTTTGAGATGTTTATTTTTTCTTTTTCCGTACAAGTCGCGCGCCGCCACAGTGTAGTATTGGTGTTGATTCATAAAATCCAACTCAAAATCTATCCACTCCAATTCGGACATTTTGTGCTGCTTGGTTGCCAGTATCTCTTGTCGAAGCCTGTCACATTTTTCCCAATAATTTTTTTTTCCGAGATGACTCAAATCGGCATCGCAAATTATTTCTTCGAGCAAATTATTGGCTTTGGCGGCAAGGCGAGTGGCGGCAATACAACCCTCAATCTGTGCAATTTTTTCGTTTGGGAAGTGATTTTCTGCCAAAAATTTTAGAGCATATTCCGCACTGCGCACCTCGTGTCCGTCCGCGCCTTGGTCGTAGCCCGTATCGTGAAACCACGCCGCTATTTCGAGTATTTCGCAGTCATCTTCCCCCAAATGACAGTATTCTCCCAGCTCTTGGACAGCTTGCACGACGTTCAGCGTGTGCTGAAAGTCGTGAAAAACATACTCCGAAGAAATATGTTTTTTAAAAAAATCGCCTACAAAATTCGATGTTTTTTGTAGAATATCCGACGTTACTTGCATAAATTAAATTTTTAAAAACGCCTAAAGATAAGTCTTCTGTCGCTACTTCACAACTCTATTTTCCAAACCATGAGCGTAAAATCATCGCTGCCCGACACGAGCAAATCGTCGTACTCCGACCAAAAAAGCGTATTTACGGAGCGTTTATGTCCGCCGTCACGAATGGGTTCTATTACTTTTAAGAGTTCAAAATTCTCTGCGTCCCAAATTTTTATCATTTTATCGCGGCTTGCTGTCGCAAAAATATGCCCTTTTGGGTGAAATACGATACTATTAATGGTGAACCAATGTGCAGATTGCGCCGAAATTTCTTTGTAATTATCCTCTGAATTCCAACTTTTCAGTTGTGCGTCGCGTCCGCCTGAAACTAAAATATTTTTATTTTTGGAAAATTGCAACGCGAAAATAGAACTTTGATGCGCCGACTGAATGATTTTATTCACCCCCAATGTCGTTTTATCCAACAAATAAATATTTCCGTCGCTCGCCCCGACGGCGATTTCGTTGCGTTGCGGACAAAAATTCATGCTCCGCAATGCCGAGTTAGAAAGCTGAATACTCTCTGTAGCACGACCTTTTGCTACGTTCCAACGGCTCAACAGACCATCGCCGCCTGCTGTAAATAATTGATTGTCAAATAGTTGTATAGAAAAAATACCTTTTTTTTGCTGCGCAATATTTTGTGTTCGATGAGGCTCGTCAAGGTCAATCCAATGCACGCCGCCGTCCCGATTGCCTACCACCAACCGCCGCTCGTCGGGTATCTGCAAAAGGGAATAAATGCTGGTTTCGGCTTTTGCTATGAGTTTTCCGGGTGCTTCGGACTGCGCCAAATCCCATTCTACCACCCAGCCGTCGCCTGCTCCCGACAAGATTTTATGCGGATTTTCGCCCTTCGTCAAGGCGAAAACCGCTCCCTGATGTCCAATCCAGTGCGCAATTTTTGTTACTTTTATCACCTAAACTTTTTTTGAAATAAAATATTGCACAAAATTAGTCCAATAAAACTGCTGTATTTGATAAAGAAGTGATTATTTTTGCCAAGATGCCATTAATTCACCATTTTTCGTCGCCGCAATTCACTTTCGCACTTTGGGAAATCCACGAGTCGGATGATTTTTTTGTAAAAAAATTAATTCTCAAGCCGTCGGAATTAATAGAAATTTCGATGCTTCGTGACCGAAAAAAAATAGAATGGTTGGCAAGTCGCTGGCTGCTTCACGAGCTTTTGGGCAACGAAAATGACCGCCAAGTATGCCTGAAAGATGAACACGGAAAGCCATATTTGGAAGGTTCGAGCCAGCATATTTCATTGAGTCATTCTCAAAATCAAGTAGCCGTAATTATCTCTAAAAAATGTATTGGAATTGATATTCAGCGAGTTACGAAAAAAATAGAGCGCATTGCGCCAAAATTTATGCGTCCCGAAGAAATAAATTCGTTGAGCAAAGACGGACAATATTTGGAGCATCTTCACGTTTTTTGGGGAGCCAAAGAGTGTCTTTACAAAGCATACGGGCGGCGCGGATTGGACTTTCGGAAACATATTTTTGTGACACCTTTTTTATACACAGTTCCTTTTGGTGAGTGTGACGGGCGAGTAGAGAATGATACTTTTTCTGCTCAATATCATATTTTTTTTGAAAAAAGAAATGAATTTATTTTAGTCTATGCAATCGAAAAATAACAACTTTTTAGCTCAAAAAAATCTTATTTTTTTGACTATTTTTTTACTCTTTGTGACATCGTGTAAAAACAAAACTGTCAATTTGCAAACTAATTCGGAGCAAGAATTGAGGGTTGCTGCTTTTGAAGATTTTTACCAAAAATTTCACTCGGATAGTTTGTTTCAGGTGGCGCACATTAGTTTTCCGTTGGAGGGCTTGCCGTCGGGTGCAGACAGCACGGTGTTTGCAGGAGGTACTTTTTACCACCAAAAAGCGGGCTGGCGAATGCAACATTCCTTGCAAGAAATGGACAAAGATATGGATTATCACCGTACTTTGAGCGTCGTGTCCCCCGAATTTATGCGCGAAGTCATCTTCAAAAATGACAGCACTTACGCAATGGAGCGAAAGTTTGCCTACATGGATTCTACGTGGATTTTGATTTATTACGCCGGAATGAACAAGTTAAGAAAGTGAGCAATATGGAACACTTATTCCAGATTGTGTTTCCATCTTTTGTGTGACCATAGCCAGTTAGCTGGATTTTTTTGTATAATTTCTTCCAATTTTGTGACATACAGTTTTGTAATTTCAGAATCCGCTATTTCTGTCGGATTGTCGCAAATCAAAGCTACTTTTACCTCATAAAAACCGCGCCGCACTCGATAGACATCGTTGTAATAAACAGGAAAATCCATTTTCTGGGCGATACTTCCCACTCCGGGCAGCCATGCAGTTTCTTGGTTCAAGAACCGAACTCGGTGCGCAGTCCTCAAATTGGACGGCGACTGGTCGCCGATTAGAATAAAACTTGCCTGCTGATTCGCAAAATTTTGTACTACTTGGCGGGTTTCTTCCATCGCCACACCTACGATACCGAAGCGCGTGCGTCGTTGCAACATAAAGGTATTCATGTAAGGATTTTTTATTGCCTTATAAACTCCCACCACAGGCTGACGCAGCCCAAAACGAGGAGTAATTATCAACCATTCCCAATTCGTATAGTGTCCGCCACTAAAAATTATAGAGCGCGGCTCTGCCATCATCTTTCTAAATTCGGGCGTGTCAATAAATTTATACCGCTTGAGAAGTGTCTGTTCGCTCATCGTCAGTCCCTTAATACCTTCCAACAAAATGTCACATAAGTTGGTATAAAAATTTTTTATTAATTTTTTGATATCTGTTTCGTTCTTTTCTGGAAATGATTTTTCCAAATTATTTTTTATCACTTTATATCTGTATTTTATTACATATAAAAAAATAAAATATAATAAATCTGAAAGGCGATACAACACCCAAAAAGGGATAAGCCCAAAAAACCAAACGCCGATTTTGAATAGAAAAACGGAAATACGTTGCATAAACTGGATTTTTTTTTTACCTTTAAAGGTAGAAAAATATTTTGCTTACCACACCACAATTTGCTATGATTCTTCGTAATTTTTTTCTTTTGCTTTTTACAGCTGCCCAATTTTTTGCTTGCCAAGTGGCTTCGCCAAAGGTAGCTGCTGCCGTCAAACGCCCCGTCGAGTTTGTCAATCCGTTCATTGGGACGGGCGGACATGGTCATACTTATCCCGGCGCAACGCTGCCTTTTGGAATGGTTCAGCTCAGTCCTGACACCCGTTTGAGCGGTTGGGACGGCTGTGGGGGCTATCATTTTTCGGATAGTTTGGTCTATGGATTCAGCCATACGCATTTGAGTGGGACGGGCATCACAGACTATGGCGACGTGCTTTTGATGCCAACCGTCGGCGCGCCAACTATTCGGAACGGTGCGGACGGCGGCGCAGGCTATCGCGCTCATTTTTCTAAAAAAAATGAAATCGCAAAGGCTGGATATTACAAAACCTTGCTCGATGATTTGGGCGTGACGGCAGAATTGACGGCGACTGTGAGAGCGGGTTTTCATCGCTACACATTTCCAAATTCTGTGGATTCAGGCAATATCGTCATTGACCTCAACCACCGAGATAAGGTTTTAGATGCCAGATTGACTTTGGTAAATGACAGTACGGTAGAGGGTTTTCGGGTGTCAAAAGAGTGGGCGCAAGAGCAACACATTTATTTTGTAGCGCAATTTTCAAAATCTATCCATGTCACAAAAAGTGATAGTTTAGGTAGAATATTCGCAGTTAGTTTTTCTACTCAAAAAGACAAACAGATTTTGGTGCGAGCCGGAATTTCAGCAGTCAGCATTGCGGGCGCAAAACAAAATTTGGCGAAAGAAATTCCACATTGGGATTTTGACCGAACTCGAAACGAAGCAAGCGAAACGTGGAATACGGCTTTGAAAAAAATAGAAGTAGAAGGTGGAAGTTTGTCACAAAACACGATTTTTTATACAGCTTTATACCACACAATGGTCGTCCCAAACGTTTTTCAGGACGTGGACGGAAAGTATCGTGGCATGGATAAAAAGATTCACCAAGCTACCGACCACACACAATATTCTGTGTTTTCTCTTTGGGATACTTACCGAGCTGCGCACCCGCTTTACACCATTTTGGAGCCAAGCAGAGTGACCGATTTTGTGAAGACTTTTTTGGCGCAATATGAGCAGGGCGGAAAGCTACCAGTTTGGGAGTTGGCTGCCAACGAAACAAATTGTATGATTGGCTACCACGCCGTTTCGGTCATCGCCGACGCTTATGCGAAGGGTATCAAAAATTTTGATGCAGAAAAAGCTCTTGCAGCCATGCAGCACAGTGCCGACCAAGATGATTTTGGTTTAAAACCCTACAAATCAAACGATTACATTCCTTTTGACCAAGAGTCAGAGTCTGTATCGAAGACTTTGGAGTACGCTTACGACGATTGGTGTATCTCTCAAATGGCAAAAAATATGGGAAAGGACAAAGTTTTTGCGTTTTACAATAGGCGTGCGCAAAATTATAAAAACCTATTTGACCCCGAAAGCGGGCTTTTTCGTGGGCGAGCAAACAATACCTTTTTTGCGCCTTTTTTACCGTCGGAAGTGAACTTTAATTACACCGAAGCCAACGCTTGGCAGTATGGTTTTAGTGCGATGCACGACGTGTTGGGCTGGACTACTTTGCTCGGTGGGCAGGGCGGTTTAGACGAAAAATTGGATAGTCTTTTTGCGGCTTCTACGGCTACTTTTGGGCGCGAGCAGGCGGATATCACAGGCTTGATTGGTCAATACGCACATGGCAACGAACCCAGTCACCACATTGCTTATATTTATAATTTTTTGCACCATCCTTGGAAGTCGGAGGAGAAAATTCACTACATTTTGAATCATTTATACACCGACCAACCCGACGGATTGATTGGAAATGAAGACTGCGGACAAATGTCTGCGTGGTATGTAATGTCTGCGATGGGGTTTTATCCAGCTTGTCCGGGCAGTCCGATGTATGTGATAGGTACGCCCATGTTTTCAAAAGTTACCATTCATTTGGAAAACGACAAAAAATTTATCATAAAAGCGAATAATATTTCGGAGAAGAATTTTTACATCAATCAAGCTGCGCTCAATGGAAAAAGTTACCAAAAATCTTTTTTCTACCACAACGACTTGGCGGCAGGTGGCGAGTTGGTTTTTGAGATGTCTGACAAGCGAACTCAAGTGTGGGGAATTGGCGAAAACGATGTGCCGACTTTGGGTATCGAAACAGAACTAATTGTCCCTCAACCATTTGTGAAAAACGGAAAACATATTTTTAAAGATTCGATGTGCGTCGAACTTGGTAAAGCAAACCGAGAAACATCGATTTATTTTACGACAGACGGCTCTGACCCAAGCGCACAAAATGCCAAATTATATTCTGCGCCTTTTTGGATTGATAAGACGACAACGCTCCGATGCATCGGTAAAATTCCTTCTTTGAGCGACTCCAAGACGGGAATTTCTGTTTTTACCAAAATTAACAGCAATACAAAAGTGTTAGTGTTGAGTTCGTTTGCGCCACAATACGCCGCAGAAGGAAAACAAGCGTTGGTGGACGGGATTCGGGGTGGCGGTGATTTCAGGATTCCCGGCTGGCAGGGATTTGAGGGCATTGATTTGGAGGCTGTCGTTGATTTGGGAGGCGCTCAAAAAATCAAAAAAATAGGTTTGAGTTGCTTGCAAGACATCAAATCTTGGATTTTTTTGCCGACCGAAGTTACTTTTTTTGACTCCAACGATGGACAACAATTTCAGCAAATTTCGGCACTAAAAAATCAAATTTCAGAGCAAAAAGAAGGACAAATATTTCAGACTTTTTCAATTCCTACCAACGTATCGGCGCGTTTTCTAAAAGTCGTCGCCCGCAATCGCGGAAAAGTTCCCGAGTGGCACATTGGCGCAGGCGGAAAATCTTGGATTTTTGCAGACGAAATTTTGATTGAATAATTCGTGTTAAGTAGTTATAAGTTTTTAGTTTTTAATTTTGAGTCATCATAAACTATTGAAAATCAACGAATTATGTCGAATATTAAAGGTCATCTATTTAAGTGTA
>JAYUHK010000169.1:0-19603 GCA_043767025.1 Saprospiraceae bacterium
GCATCTGCATCAAGCCTCACAGTGGAAAATTACAACATGAAACCCGCTCCAAGAGTAGCCAATTACAGCAATTTGCGCAACGACATCGTGAATTACGCAAAAGAATGGGTCGGCTTGCGCTATATTTCAGCAAGCAAAACTCCCGACAACGGCGGCTTCGACTGCTCGGGATTTACTAATTTCTTATTCAACCAATTTAATTTAAACATCAGCAACTGCTCGCGCACTCAAGCCAACGAAGGCGAACATATCACTTTGGAGATGGCGCGCCCAGGCGACTTGGTGTTTTTTGGTAGCAAACGCGGCGGTATCAGCCACGTTTCGCTCGTAGTGAGCAACGACGAAAACGGCTTGGTGGTGTGTCACAGCACTTCTTCACGCGGTGTAATCGTAGAAAATATCACAGAATCGTCTTATTGGAGCAAAAAATTACTTTTCGCTCGCAATATTATTGACGAACAATTCATCAATGAAGTGCCGATAGCAGCAGACAATTCAGAAATAGTAACTGCTACCGAGGAAGTCGCTAAATAAAGTGCGCTGTCACAAAATAAAGAATGAGGAAAAAATAAGTAGTTTATTTTGGACGCGTTCCTAAAGAATTTTTCAAGTTATTTTCCATATCAAAAGCGACCGCTACTGACTTGTCAGTGAGTGGTCGTTTTTATTTTGCAATATCTTCTCCAAACCCAAGCAAGACATTTTTTCGGAAACGGACTAACTGAGTGGCTTGCAATTTTGGTAAAAAAATACCTATCACACGGACAAACCAAAGTTTGGCGAGGTATTCCAATTTTTTTATAAAAATAAATAAAGTTGGATTTTGTGACTTTTTTAGACGTGCAAATTCTCCTCTACCGATACCAGTCGTAATATTGTCGAAGCGCGCACTCAACTCATCGCTGTTCACACAGTGAAATACTTGCATTTCGGGGTGATAAGCAATTTTTTTGCCCGACTTGCGAACTCTAAAAATCAAATCTTTACCTTCACCAGACACTCTTTTTTCGTCTATCACGCCCGCTATGGCAGCGTCAAAACCTCCGACCGCTTCAAAATCTGCTCTTCGGTACGCAACATTCCCCTCAAAAGGAAATTTTTTATCTAATATTGTGACATGATTACCAATATCAAATTTTCCCGCCAGTGACTCCATCAAGCTGTGCATCCAGTCGGGCGGTACGCCGTGCGGCAAATATTTGGGTACAATTTTGCCCCCGACCGCTCCGACATCTGTGTTTTTTAGAAAAAAATCAGCCGCACTTTGCAGGTAATTTTCGGCGACCAATACATCGTCGTCAAAGAAAATAAGGATTTCGCCTGCCGCTAATTTTGCGCCAGCGTTGCGCGCAAAAGAACCTCCTTGTCGAGTCTCTAAACAATATTTGATGCTGTGACGCGGATAATTATCCACAAAATGCTGCACGACCGCCGCCGTCGCATCGCGGCTGTTGTTGTCGGCGACAATTATTTCAAAATCAGAGGACTTAAATGATTGATTGACAACCGTTTGGAGCGTTTGGCGAAGCGACTCCGCTCTACGAAAAGTACAAATTATGACAGAAAAAAACATGGTGCTGCTTGGAATTTCGATGTTTGGAACGAAGAAAAATAATTATGGCGAAGGTAACACAAGAAGCCTCCGAAAAGCGTTATTTTTGCGCAAATAATTTCTACAAAAATATAATTTTTTCTTTTTTATGGACTACCAAAATATTCTCATCGAGCAACGTGCGGACGGAATTTTGCTCCTAACTATCAATCGCGAAAAAGCCTTGAACGCACTTAATCAACTGACTTTCAGGGAGTTGAACCATTTTTTTACCGAAGACGCGCCTTTGCGGAACGACCTAAAAGGCATCGTAATCAAAGGAGCGGGCGACAAAGCGTTTGTGGCGGGCGCGGACATTAAGGAGTTTCTCGCGCTCGACCAAAACTCGGCAACCGCACTCTCGAAGTATGGACAAGACACTTTTTTTCTCATTGAGCGATTCTCGAAGCCCGTCGTAGCTGCCATCAACGGCTTTGCGCTCGGCGGCGGCTGCGAGTTGGCGATGGCTTGCCATTTGCGAGTGGCGACCGAGCGGTCAAAATTTGGGCAGCCCGAAGTCAATCTTGGCATTATCCCCGGCTACGGCGGCACGCAACGCCTGATTCAGTTCATCGGAAAAACGAAAGCGATGGAACTTTTGCTTACCGCCGACCTACTTTCTGCCTCCGAAGCCTTGCAGTTGGGCTTGGTCAATCACGTCGTTCCGGTAGGGGAGGAGGTTGCGAAAGCGGTAGAATTGATTGAAAAAATTGCTGCCAAAGGTCCGATAGCCGTCGCGCAGTGCATCGCTGCGGTGAATGCGTTTTTTGACAAAACGGTCGAAGGCTTTGACTTTGAGGTACAATCTTTTGGCAAAACCGCCGAGAGTGAGGATTTTAGAGAGGGCGCGGCGGCGTTTATAGAGAAGCGAGTAGCGAATTTTAGAAACTGTTAGAGGGTTTGAGTAGTACAAAAAATTTGCAATACATAGTCAAGGTTTTAATTTAAAAATCTAAAAAACACAAATTTTTACATCAAGATAACTTGAAGACATTTCTATTCGCTCTGCCATTTCTAACCAACCATTCTATTACTTTTACGGACGGTCAAAGTCTTATTTTCGGGGGAGTGCAGGTAAAAACCTTCGCCCGATTTGTTGCCTAATTTGCCAGCCGTCACCATATTGACCAAGAGCGGGCAGGGCGCGTATTTCGGGTTTCCGAACCCTTCGTGTAGGACGCGCAAGATGGACAAACACACGTCCAACCCAATAAAATCAGCTAATTGGAGCGGTCCCATTGGGTGCGCCATGCCGAGTTTCATGACCGTATCAATCTCTGCTATGCCCGCCACGCCTTCATAAAACGTGTAAATAGCTTCGTTTATCATCGGCATCAGGATTCTGTTTGCCACGAACCCTGGATAATCATTGACTTCTACGGGCGACTTTCCGAGTTTTTGCGACAGCGACATAACCGAGTTGGTCACTTCGTCCGAAGTCGCATAGCCACGGATTACTTCCACCAATTTCATGACAGGAACGGGGTTCATAAAGTGCATACCGATTACATTTTCTGCGCGCTTCGTGACAGCTGCTATTTTGGTAATCGAAATAGACGATGTATTGCTTGCTAAAATACAGTTTTGGGGAGCAAATTCATCTAATTGTGTAAAAATTTTGAGTTTAAGTTCGATGTTTTCGGTAGCGGCTTCGACGACCAAATCAGCGTTTTTTACAGCTTCTTGGAGCGAAGTATGGGTTTGAATATTGGCGATTGTGGCGTTTTTTTGTTCCAAAGTGATGGCTTCTTTTTTCAACATTCGGTCCAAGTTGGAGGAAATAGTAGCCACGCCTTTGTCCAAAGCCGCTTGTGAAATATCGGCGATATTCACCAAAAATCCGTTCATAGCGAAGACGTGAGCGATGCCGTTGCCCATCGCGCCAGCTCCAATTACTGTGATATTTTTCATCAATTTTTTTTTATTTTTTTTGAAATTCTTATAATATTTTCAGGAGTTGCTTCGCACAAAAACTAAAACAAAAGCACTCAATATCCCAAGTCCTGCGCCGACGACCAACGCGTAACCCATATCGGGTTGCCACTCAATAAGTGCGTGAATCGGCACAGCAATAAACAAAGGTACTAAATAAAGAAATAGAATATTTATCAATAATCCAATAAATAATCCAAATATTATTCTAAATTTAAATTTAATTTTTATTTTAAATTCGTAACGCTGCCAAAGTTTCAGCCGCCCACAGAACTCTATAAAAGTCCACAAAAATAGCAATAAAATACTAATTCGGACATAAAATTCTTTCAAAAAAAAGCTGTCGTGTGGTTTTTTTTCGATAAAATTTAAAATGTTTTCTGCGATTTCGGGGCAAGCTGTGACTGTGTTGGTATTGCTAATCAATACGATAGCTAATTTTTGTTCGGGCAGCAAACCCAAAAAAGCAGCATCACTTTTACCAAAATGTTGGTACTGAAAAAAGTTGCCGCCGTTGCGCCCCGAGAGTTTCCAACCCATCGAATAGTGCGCGTATTTTGGAGTAAAATATTGCCGCAAAAGATTTTTTTTGAGCAAAGTATCTCTCGAAGGACAAGCTCCGTCTTTGAGTAGGCAAGACAAAAACAGACCCAAATCGGCGGCGGAGGTGTTCAACTGGTTGGGAGTAGGAGCTGTATTCATTTTTAGCAAGCCAAACAAAAATTGGTTGGGTGCTAAACTTTGACCAAATTCAAAATTAGTATTCTTCATACCTACTTTTTGAAAAATATTAGTTGCCACAAAATTTTCAAAAGTCGTCCCACTCAACTCGGCGACCAAAAATCCCAACAATTCAAAGTTGAGTTGAGAAGCCAAAAACTCATCGCCTGGCTCATTTTTTAACTCAATATGTTTTAAAAATTGCTCCCATTCAGTTTTGTTTTTAGGATATTCGTAGCCACATTCGGGCGCAAATCCAGCCGTTTGATTGAGTAAATTTCGGACAGTAACGGATTTTGCTGCCACTTTGTCGCGCAGCGAAAACCAAGGCAAATAATATTCGAGCGGTCTATCCAACTGCAAAAGTCCGTCGTTTGCCAGTCGTAAAACTGCCAACGAAACCAACGGTTCCTGAAATTTATCAATCTGATATTGCGCCTCGCTGCCATACGAATACAGCAAACTATCTGGCGAAACAATCGCTACACTTAACTCGGAAAGATTATATTTACCTTTTTGATTCTCAATTAGTTGCGCTAAATTTTCAAAATTTTGCGAGGCAGATTTTTCAATTAAAAACAACAGCATTACGATTTGTAGCGCAACACAAATCATACTTTTTTGAGCTATTTTTTTAAAAAAAAATCGTTGTTTCATTTTTTCATTTGAGCTACGCTTCGTCCATCAACTGTTTTCGGCTGTTGAGATAGTTGCGCCATTTGTCTAAAAGTTGCCGAAAATCTTCGGGCAGCTCGGTGTCAAAAAACATTTCCTGCTTCGTGGTAGGGTGCACGAAACCGAGCGACTTGGCGTGCAGAGCTTGGCGAGGCATGATTTTGAAACAATTTTGAACAAATTGTTTGTATTTCGTGAATACAGTTCCTTTCACGATGTCATCGCCGCCATAGCGCGCGTCCGAAAAAAGCGGGTGACCGAGGTACTTCATGTGCGCCCGAATCTGGTGCGTCCGCCCTGTTTCGAGCGTACATTCGACCAAACTGACATAGTACATTGCCTCCAAAATCTTGTAATGAGTGACTGCGTGTTTGCCCTCGTCGCCGTCTGGAAAGACGGTCATTTGCATTCTATTTTTAGGATTTCGCCCCAGATTGCCTGTGATAGTGGCTTCCGCTTCGTCGGGTTGCCCCCAAATAAGTGCTTGATAAGTTCGTTTTATGCTGTGGTCAAAAAATTGTTTTGCCATAAAAGTCATCGCATAATCGTTTTTTGCCATCACCATCAGCCCCGACGTATCTTTGTCAATCCGATGCACCAAACCCGGACGGTCAGGCTCGTTGCCTTCCATCACGGGGAGTTGTTTATTTTGCAAATAATGCGCAATTCCGTTGACCAAAGTACCAGATTTTACGCCCAAACCCGGATGCACGACCAATCCCGGCTGCTTGTAAAGCACAATAATATCGTCGTCTTCGTAGCGAATATCGAGCGGTATTTCTTCCGCAACCACACCACTCGTGGACGGCGGGTGCGCCAAAACTATCGTAATCACGTCCAATGGACGCACTTTATAGTTGGGTTTGATGGGTTTGTCGTTCACCAAAACCGCGCCTGCGTGACAGGCGTTTTGAACTTTATTTCGAGAAATGCGCATCAATCTGTCCATCAAAAACTTGTCTATCCGAATCTGCGTTTGCCCTTTGTCGCACACGATTCTGTGATGCTCATACAGGTCGTCGCCGGAGTTCGTTTCCTCTTCGTCGGGCAACCAATCTTCTCTATCTTCCATAATTTTTTATTTTAAATACATTTTTATTTGGTCAATATGTTTCAACGCTTCGTTGTATCCGACTTCGTAAAAAAAATCGAGTTTGTCGGTGTTGAACATATTGATTCCGGCTAATGCTTTCGGTTCTATCACCACATCGCAGTAGGGAATACTAAATTTTGTGTTGCTCCAAATGGCTAAATCAAAAGTCCTCATTCCTACGCCCATCAAGCTATTCAAATTCTCGCTGCTCACGTTGATGTGCGGCATCACATTGATACCAATTACCATGTCACAAATTGGGTGCAAAACGTTGGCTGGTAAATTATTCATCAAGCCGCCGTCGGCGTAGTTAATTCCGTTGATTTCGACGGACTCGAAGACCAAAGGCACCGCGCTCGAAGCGATAATAAAGTCAATTAGCTTGCCACTGCTCACGATTTCTTCTTCTCCGATATTCAGATTGGTGACCACAACGTGAAGTGGTTTTTCTAATTTTTCAAAACTATTTTCTGGAATTAGCAGCAGCAATTTGTCTTTCAAAGCTTTCAAAGTCATCACTCCGCCGTGTGGAAAACCAAATTTTAGAAATTTATACAGCGTGAATTGCTTCGCAAAATCGAGCATTTCGTCTGTTGTTTTGCCCGCACAGTGCAGCGCGCCGACGATAGCACCTGCGCTCGTGCCTGCCACCACGTCCGCCACGATACCGTTTTCTGCCAGAGCTTGCAGTGCGCCCACGTGAGCCACGCCGCGCGGACCGCCGCCCGAAAGAGCAATTCCAATAGTTGTTTTTGCTGACATTCAAAAATACGATTAATTCAAAAAACAAGATGCGAGCCAAAAATACTTCTTGGCTCGCATCTGCGCTTGAACGTTAAAAACAACTTTATTGTTTCACAAAAGTAGTCGTAAACGATTTTTCATCTTTCAAAAAAGTCATTTTATAAATACCGTTTGGATATTTGGACGTGTCTAATTTCAGTTGTGTGTTTTGAGGAGAAAAGTTGGCAACTTCCTGCCCCAACACGTTATAAACCAATATTTTGCTAAAAATAATATCTGTGTTTATGATTAGGTCGCCCTGCGTAGGGTTTGGATAAATACGAATTTTATCTTCTAAATAAGCATCGTTTGTGACAGTGATTATATCCAAGTCCGCAGCATATCGCGGCATTAATTGGTAGCCAGAAGTGTAAGGACTGCTGTTGTCTGACTGCGAACCCATACCTGTGACTCGGAAGGAATTAGTCCCCGGCGAGGCTGCATTGTATAAGTCCACATCGTTGTCAATCCTTATCGGATATACGTTGGTGCCGTCGGTAGCTTGTACCGTAAAGCCGCCGTTTCCGGTGCCAGTCGTCCATTGTGCGGGATTGACCAAATATAAAATTGTTGGGATTTTGACGAGTTGAGATTCTGTATTTTCGCCTAATTGTGTGACATTGGTTGGCGTTACGAGCGGATTGTTGGCGGATACTTTAAAGATGGTATCTGCTACGATTTGCGTAAATCCGTTGAATTGACCGATTCTTCCGCGCACCACGATTTTATCTTTTTCTGTCACCGTGTAATTGAAAGTTTTTGCAGAAGAAAATACGCCTATCCCTTTTGTGCCGTCGCCGATAAAAAACTGCGAACCTATCGTAGAAGCTCTCAAATTTACACCATAGACGGTCGCTCGCAGTTCGCAAGGGACATCGAGGGAGTCCGCCACGCCGGTCGTAGTGTTAGTTCCAGTTACTTGCGCGATAGAATAAAACGGATAGTTGGTAATCGTCGGCGTGGAGTCGATGAGGATAATGTCTGCTTTGTAGCGTGGTAGGAAAAAATATCCTTTGTCAAATGGCGCAACCGTGTCATTTTGGCTGCCGATTCCGATGGCATTAAATCTGCCGGGCGGCGGTGCTGTCCCAAAAATATTTACGTCGTTGTCGATGCGCATTTTAAAATTTTGTGTGCCATTTGTGACATCAAGTACAAACCCTGCTCCTGCGTTGCTCCATTGGGACGGATTGAGCAAAGTAAGATTATTGATGCGAACTAATTGAGATTCGGTGGCTTCTGTCAGCGAAGTCACAACAGTAGGAGAAAACAAAGAATTATTGGTAGAAACGACTGGTAAAATCGTGTCGGGTACCATCTCAATAAGACCTCTGGGCTGCTGGATTTGTCCGCGAACAATTATTTTATCGCCTTCTTTCACACTGTATCCGAAGGTATTATTATTTTTAAAAATGGCAATTCCGTTGTTCAAAGTATCAATCAATGTGAATTGTAAACCAGTTGCGGAAGCTCTCAAATTCACGCCATAGACGATGCCTCTGATTTCAAATTTTTTGTTCAAACTGTCCACCACACCATTTGCGTTGTTGGTAGAAATAGCTGATATTGAGGCGATTGGGTAAATAGTTGGCGGCGGAGTGTTGGGCAGCACAGTGACATGACCTATCATTCCGGAGCCTGCGTGCGGGTCGCACTGGTACGTATAAAAGCCTGCGATTGTGAATGTTTTGGAGAATGTCCAAGCCATATTTGATGCGCCACCGTTGCCGAAACTTTCAGGGTTGGAGGGATAAACGGCTTGCGAACCGTTGATGTTGTGAAAGCCGCCGTTGTTCGTCCATTTTACGGTTTTTCCTACATTGATAGTGATGTCGGCTGGCGTAAAAGTAAAGTTTTGCACTGTCACATAACTCGTATCATTGGGCGGATTTCCGCAGGTGACGACATTCGCTGCGCCGGGCGTTCCTTTTATTTCTTTGCCGTTGATAATTTTTCCAGTCGCTTTCGTGCTGGCTTTCCAGCTCGACGGCAGGGCATTGTCGAGCATCCAGTTGCAGAGTTCGAGTGACGGACCCGTTCCGTTTGCGATGCTGTCCCAAGGAGCAGACCTACTATAATTCACAGTATCTACGCGGACTCCTGTGGCATTTTTGAGTTCGATCAGCTCGCCTGTGTTGCTCAACGAACCCGAAGTCCATTGGCGGACATTGATGTTGAAAATAGTATTCATTGCGGTCGCGCTCTTGGCGACCACAAAATAACCGCCCGCCGGAATATTGGTTGGACTCGGAAAAGTATCTATAATTCCCTGCGAAAAGTAGTAACCTCCGACATTGATAGCTGTGGTATTGGGGTTGTAAATTTCGATGTATTCGAGAGAATCGTTGCCACTTTCGGGCGGATTGTACATAATTTCTGAAATAACAACTGGAGATTGTGACATTGCAAAAAAAGCGATGCACACAAAAATTGAGGTAAGAATTTGCTTCATATCAATTATTTTGTTTAAAAAAAAGTGAAATAATAAGGAATGAAGAAAAAATAAGTAGTTTCTTTTAGACGCATTCCTAAAGCAAAACTAATACATTTTATGTTACTACACAGGAAAATAAAAATATTATCATCAAAATATCACAAATTTAGCTGATTAAATAATTTTATGGTCTGCATTGCCTCCAAAGCATCGTGTACGCGGAGGATTTTTGCGCCTTGCTGAAGAGCGATCATATTGAGGGCAGTCGTTCCGTTGAGTGCGTTTTGTGGAGTAGTTTCCAGCACCTTATAAATCATAGATTTTCGCGAAAGTCCTGCCAGTATCGGCACTTCTAACAGCTTAAAAACGTGTAATTTTTGCAGTAACTCGTAATTTTGTGACAAATTTTTACCAAATCCGAACCCAACATCTACTACTATATCTTTTACGTTCAGGGCGCGAAGTTCGCCGATTTTTTGGATAAAAAAATCTAAAATTTCTAACGCAACGTCTTGGTAGTCAGTGTTTTGCTGCATCGTTTGTGGAGTTCCTTTCATGTGCATCAAAATATACGGAACGCCCAACTCGGCAACCAACGAGAACATATTTTTATCCAAATTTCCTCCCGAAATATCGTTGATTATCGTTGCGCCAGCCTCAAAACTCGCCTTTGCTACGTCCGCCCGAAAGGTGTCTATCGAAAAAATAGCCGCAGGGAACTCCCTCGATATTGCCTCCAACACAGGCAGCACACGCTCCATTTCCGACTGACTATCAAGGAGTTCTGCATTTGGACGAGAGGACATTCCGCCTACATCAATGATGCTCGCACCTTCGGAAAGCATTTTTTCAGCTTGCCGAAGGGCGGCATCTATGGAGCTATATTTAGAACCGTCAAAAAAAGAGTCGGGCGTGACATTCAATATTCCCATCACGATAGGATATTGGAGGCTCAACAAACGCCCGCCGCAGTTCAAAGTCTGAACAGAATCCCACTGCATTAGTTGCGGTCAAAAAGATTTTTGAAATCAGTATCGTCGCTGTCGTCGTCATCGTCGTCGTCTTCCATTAGATTTGCCAATAAATCTCCGAAAGTAAATTTTGACTCCACAAATTCTTTTCCCACAATCTGAAATTCTGCCAATCCGTGCAGTGCCAATTCCATAAAAACGTAGCGGTCAGCTTCTTCGATGGTATCCAAAGAGTCTATCAATTTGCCGAGTCCTACCACCTTATCCAATTCCTTGCGATAGGTATTGTCGGGACTGTCGTTCAATATTTCTATCGTGTTGCCGTCCGAAAACCAAGCCTTAATCGTTCCGTAAGGGTCTTTTTGTTGTCCTTTTTTTAGTTTTTCTGGGTTCGGAAAATAGTCCAAAAAGACTTCGCGAATAGCCGCATTGGTGAGGCTCATCGCTACCATATATGGACCTTCTTGCTCGCCTTCATAGACAAGTTCGACTTTTCCAGTGATGGCGGGGACGACTCCCCAAAAATCCATGATGCGCGCGGCGGTCTTCGGCTCACTGTTTATCAACATTCGCCGCTCGGCGGTGCTGACCAAATTTTCGTAGCCAGAGATACTCAAACGCGCCGAAACACCACTTTTTTCGTCGATTAATTCGCTTTCGCGCGCCTCAAAAGATATTTGTTCCAAGACCACTTTCAGGACTTCGGACACTGATACCTGCGCTCTTTGAGCGGGTGCAAGGCGTGCCTCTTGCTCCGTAATTTGCTGCGCAATCTCAATAGACACTGGATAGTGGGTCAAAATCTGGCTTTCGATTCGGTCTTTGAGCGGTGTGATAATGCTTCCTCGATTGGTATAATCTTCGGGGTTGGCGGTAAACAGAAACTGAATGTCAAGCGGCATTCGGAGTTTGAAACCCCTTATCTGAATGTCGCCTTCTTGCAAAATATTGAACAAAGAAACCTGAATCCGCGCCTGCAAATCGGGCAACTCGTTGATGACAAAAATACAACGGTGGGAGCGCGGCACCAATCCGAAGTGAATCACGCGCTCGTCAGAGTAGGGGAGGCGCATCGCTGCTGCCTTGATGGGGTCCACGTCGCCGATTAGGTCGGCTACATTCACGTCGGGTGTCGCCAATTTTTCGACATATCGATCGCTTTTGTGCAGCCATGTGACAGGAGTAGCGTCGCCTTTTTCTTTTATTAGGTCAATCGCAAATCGCGAAAGCGGCTGCATTGGGTCGTCGTTGAGTTCGCTGCCTTCCACTATCGGCGTATATTCGTCGAGCAAGTGTATGAGCAAACGTGCAAGTCTGGTTTTTGCTTGCCCGCGCAAACCGAGCAATAAAATATTGTGTCGAGAGAGAATTGCCCGCTCAATATCGGGCAAAACGGTAGTATCGAAACCTAAAATTCCGTCGAAAACTTTTTCTTTATTCCGCAGTTTTTTGATTAAATTAGCTCTTAATTCGTCTTTGATAGACTTGGGTTGATACCCCGACAGTTTCAGTTCGCCTAATGTATTGGGCAGATTCATAGAAAAAAATATTTGTGATAACTTAAAATTGTGTTGATTGAGCAAGATTTCAAAATGCTTCAAGCCACAATTCAACGCATGAAAAGGTAATTAGTTCCTCAAAACTCAAATTTTATTACATTCTTGCTCCGCAATAGTAGCTAATTTATATTTTTTCTCTACATTTGCAAACTGAAACGAAAATAAAAATCAGAGATGACCGTAACAAACAGACAAAAGCCGCCGCTTCATTTTTTTGCTCACTTGGGCGTGGTCATTATTTTTTCTATTATCGGTTTGCTGCTGACGGTCGGCTTTTTTTCGGTACAAAATTTTCTATTAGTCAAGTCACAACATCGGGTGCTTGTGGAGTTGAAAGACGGTGTAGAAAGCAAACAGTTGGATTCGCTGCGTGCGCTTTTGCAGTCCATCGGCTGCGTGCGAAAGGAAACGATAGCTTTTACGACCAAGAAAGACGCTGCGGCAATGCTTCGCGACGAACTCGGCGCAGACATCGGAGCCAATGAAGATTTGCCGAATCCTTTGCGAGATATTTTGACGTTTCAAGTAAATTCTGACTTTCAGAATGCGCAAACGATGGAAGATTTACAGCGAAGTTTGCAGCTCAGCGACGCAGTAGATAGCGTTTATCACAACCAAGCGGCACTCGACCAGACGGCGACAGACCTAAAAAAATATGGTTTTTTGATGCTGATGCTTGTTTTTTTGCTCATCTTTGCGGCGGCGGTCAAGATTGCGCAAGAAAAATATTTGCACCGAATCCATGAGTATTTTGTGGATTCGCAGGGCTTCAAGCGTGGATTTTGGGCGGCTTCCGTGACAGGGATTATGACTGCGCTGCTCACGTTTTTAGATATTTTTCAAAAAATAGATATACAAACTACCATCGAATACTTGATATTGCTGGCTTTTTTGATACTTTTGAGTATGCTGACGCATTGGTTTTCCGAAAAGAAAATTGTCCCAAAAAATAATTAAGGAATGAAGAGAAAATAAAGTATTTTAGTTTAAGTAGTTATAAGTTTTTAGTTTTTAATTTTGAGTCATCATAAGCTATTGAAAATCAACGAATTATGTCTAATATTAAATGTCATCTATTCAAGTGTAAGAACTTATTTAAAAAAATGAGTATTTTATAATAAGTAAAAAACAGTTTTACAACCTGATGCCAAAGGCATCAAACATTTATAGAAAAATATATGGTACATCGCGTCCGACCCCGCAGGGGTCGCAGAACAACCTGATGCCAAAGGCATCAAACATTTATAGAAAAATATATGGGTACATCGCGTCCGACCCCGAAGGGGTCGCAGATATATAGGCGTTTGTGTTTTATAAACATTTAATCCCTTCGGGATTTTAAACGAAAGTAATTATGCACAAGTATTTAGACACATTCCTTACGAGAAAAATTAGTTTATCACAACGATTTTAAAATACAATAATGAGTAAGACTTTTCCACAAAAAAAATCACCTGCGAGTGCTGCCGCTGCTGCTCCGACTTCTGCCGCCGCCGCCATCGCCAATCGCGCCAAAGTAAAAGTTGCTACGCCCAAAGAGCCGCTGCTTTTTGGACCAGAAAATTTTAAATTATTGGGCATTTCGGTAGGCTTGATTTTGCTCGGAATGTTGCTTATGATGGGCGGCAGAATGACCGACCCCAACACTTGGGATCCCGCAGTTATCTACAGCTTTACCCGCATCACACTTGCTCCAATCGTGATACTTGCTGGCTTGGGAGTAGCGATTTTCGCCATCTTCAAGACCCAAAAAACCAGTACCGAACCCGTCACCGAATGAATATTTTTCAAGTAATCCTGCTCGCGCTCATCGAAGGTGTCACCGAGTTTTTGCCCATTTCCTCCACTGGACACATGGTCATCGCGTCTTCTCTGATGGGGATTGAACAAGACGCGTTTGTCAAAAATTTTACCGTCATCATTCAGTTGGGAGCTATCCTTGCCGTCGTGGTGCTGTACTACCAGAGATTTTTGAAAAATACGGAATTTTGCGTCAAGCTGTTCATTGCTTTTTTGCCGGGTATCGCGGTTGGTTTTCTTATCAAAGATGCGGTGGATAAACTTTTGGAGAGTCCGCTTGTAGTCGCTATCAACCTGCTTTTGGGTGGTATTTTTTTACTGTTTATAGATAAAATATTTAGCAAAAATATCGTATTGGGAAAAGAAGAACCTACTCGAAAAGAGTCTTTTTTTATTGGGCTTTTCCAAATTATCGCCATTGCACTTCCGGGCGTTTCGCGCTCCGCTGCTACTATTGTGGGTGGATTGACCCAAAAACTCAATATGCGAGCTGCCGCCGAGTTTTCATTTTTTCTCGCCGTGCCGACCATGCTCGCCGCCACTGGCTACAAATTACTTAAAATGCTCAAATCTGGCGATAGCCATCTTTCTGAACATCTCATCACGCTGGGTTTGGGTAGTTTTATCGCCTTTATAGTAGCACTCGCCGCTATGAAGTTTTTAGTTAATTTTTTGGTAAAATACGGCTTCCGATGGTTCGGGATTTATCGAATCGTCCTTGCCCTCACCATTATTATACTGATTGCATTTCACAAAATTTAATTTTTAATCTTCAATATGAACGACAACCCTCCCTCGAGGCAGGAACTTCTGACCGCCAGTATCTTGCTGATAGACAAACCACTCGACTGGACTTCTTTTGACGTAGTCAATAAAATAAAATCTAAATGTAAATTCGCCCTCCAAGCCCCCAAGCTAAAAATCGGACACGCAGGCACGCTCGACCCTATGGCGACAGGATTGCTGGTGGTCTGCACGGGAGCTTACACCAAAAGAATAGAAGAAATACAAGCCCAAGCCAAAGTATATACCGGCAGCATCGTGCTGGGAGCGAGCCGCCCTTCGTTTGATTTAGAAACCGAAATAGACCAGACTTTTCCGACTGACCATATTGACGACGAACTGCTCGAGTCGGCGCGACAAAAATTTGTCGGCACTATACAGCAGTTTCCTCCGATATTTTCCGCCATAAAAGTGGACGGCAAACGCGCTTACGACCTCGCCCGTCGCGGCGATGCGATAAGCCTCCCTTCGCGCGAAGTAACCATTTATGACTTTGAACTGACGAATATTAATACGCCCAATATTGAGTTCCGCACTACGACCAGCAAGGGGACGTACATTCGCTCGTTGGCGAATGACTTTGGAAAAGCGGTTGGGAGCGGCGGCTATCTCGGCAGCCTTCGGCGCACGCACATCGGCAGCTACGCCGTAGCAGATGCTTGGCAAATAGACGATTTGATGAAATATTTGGAAACTTTGAAATTTCAAGAATAATTTTTTGAAAAATTATTTTGTACTGCTTCAATGCTTGATGAGCCGTTTAATATTTGTTACGTCTGCATAACTAATTGATTTCCAAAAACTTAAAATTCCAATACACTTCTTTTTTCTTAAAACGCTTCACAGGTACTGTTGGTATTTTGTGTGGTTTGTCACAAATATGAATTTTTTTAAAAAAAAATTCATATTTGTTTGCAGCTTATAAAATTTCTTTTTACCTTTGCTTTGTGATTAAGAATTAAAACAAAGAAACTTTCCCCAAAAGTACAAAATTAATAATCACAAATATTAAACCCTTTGATTTAATTAGAAAAGTGGATTACTTGTTATGTCGTTGAAATGATAGTTAAATTTTTTATTTTTATTTTTGTGACATTTCAGACATAAATTTATACAGTAGTTCATCGTAATTGCTTGATTTTCAGTCTATAAATATTAAAAAACTCTGTAAGTTCGTTTTTGCAATATATTAATATTCGATAGTAACATTGTTTTTTAATAATATTTTGCAGTAAAATGTTGGAGATTAGAATTAGTTTTCTTAATTTTGCGCTCATTGAAAGTCACAGTTTTATAAAAACGCGAATTACACCTTAAGTTAGAAATAGTCCCCTTACACACAGTTATATTTTGGGCTACTTACACATATAGTACATAGGATTTTATTTTGCCAGATACATAATCTGTTTGGCACACAGGATATTTTACGAATTTTATTTATTTTACTTTAACCAAATTTTAATCACATGAAGAAAGCAGTAAACACAACCGCTTTTCGATCCTGTTGGGTCGTACTTCTTTGTGCTTTCCTATGTCAGGTAGGAAATGCCCAAAATGCTCCCCCTACGCACAACGCTGCGTACTACAAAGAAAAGTTGATACAACTTTATCAGGTCAAACAAAATTCTTCTCGTTCACAGGAAGAAACGATGACGCTCCGAAAAGGACTTCAAGAAGTCGAAAGCACTGGATTAGACAGTCGCTTGTTGCTCTCTGACGCCAATTATCTTGTCTTCGCAGACAAAATATTAGCAGACCAGAGTTACAGTGAGTCAAGCCGTGCCGAAGCACTCAAGGGTTACTTGCGCAGCGACACTCCTTCTCCACAGGCAAAGAGCAGTGCTGTTTCTACACCGCCACCAGCGAAAGCTGAGCAGCCTACAAGACTGTATAGAATGGACATTCCTAAAAAGCAGATTTAACCCTATTTTTTGTAGGAATATTATTACAACGAATTAGGAGGAATATAAGTGAGCTATTGATGCGTCATTTGTTATTTTTCTCTTATTCGGCAGTAACCAAAATTTTCAACTGTAAAAAAAATTAAATTTTATGAATCATATTTATAAAGATTATTTATTGCGTTGTCGCCACAAATCAATCTTGACGGCTGCAATGTTTTTATTAGCATTTGTCTTCACCAACTACGAAGTAAATGCGCAGTGTACCACTCCTACGGGAGTCACTGCGACCCTCGGAGCTACCACAGCCATCAGTACTGGCTCGGTCACTCCCTTAGGAAACGGATTGGGTACTCAAACAGCCGTGACCGTCAACTGGGCACCAACTGCTACTGTACTCGGACCAAACCAGTCCTTAATATATTATGTAGGGTTTTACTCCCATTCTTCGCCCGCACCCAATGGATTGCTTGGTGAATATGGGACTGGATCTTATTATGGTAATTTTCCTCCATGTGATAAAAACCAGTTTTCGGACGGAGGTGACTATATAGTAGGTACTGCACCAGCAGGAAGTAATCTCGACTGTATGGCACCCAAAGTATCTACGTGTTTCAGTGCAGCACTGGCTGAAAATGTAGGTGGCTTACCTCGCAGGACATGGAGCGTTGCAGGCGCAAATGCCGCTGGTGCTGCTGGTCTTACTTTTTCAGCGGCTCTTTGTGCGGGAGTAACCTATGATTTTTACTTGTGGCAGATGATAGTCAATCAACCTCCGGCTACTTTGGCGAGTCCGGTAGCTGCCGGTTCCACTCAAACTGTTATGAGTGCTATTTCTTGCGGCAACTGGCAATTAATTTGTGAGTCTTTTGCAAGTGCAGTAGGCACTGTAAGCGTTCCAGGTGTTCTGAACCAAATTACAAAGCCTATCTTAACGGTCTCTGGAGTCAGTTGTCCTGGTGGCAACGGTAATTATTCCAGTAATTCATATATGCGACCAAGCACAACTAACGCCGCTGCTTGTGGAGCTGTGACAAGCACAGGACCTTTTACCAGCTTTGGAGCTGGTGGCGTAGGAACAGGCTCTGGTACTATCGCTACAGACATAGCACTGACAAGTGCTACGGTCAAAGGTCCCAACGTAATAGGTGTGAACTGTAGGGATATGGCAAACGTAACATTCCAAGCCCCAATCGGCTGCGGCGGTATCAAGACTTATGGTAGTCCAGTTACAAGCTACACAGATGGTACCATTTATATAACCACCAACGGAATACCTTACAACCCGAATACGAATGTGACTTATCCGGTGTGTACAATGAGCGCACCGCCATTCGCGCAGTGCCCTCCGAATACGGGTCTTGCGTATCCGAATAATTACACAGCACAGTTTGGACCTTTTGTCAATAACGTTGGCACACCGTCACCAATATCTCCTGCTAATCCTATTTCTAATTTAGACCCATTCGCTCAGCCGGGAGTTACTACGATGTCGTTTCCAGACGGGTCGGTTCACAGAGTTTCCACAATATGTGTGAGATTTGAAGACCAGTGTAATGGTACTAAATCAGAAAGCTGTATTAAGTTCTATTCAGATGCAGCACCTATGAAAATGTTAGCGACTTCTCTGAATGAAACATGCCCATCAGATGGATTGGGTAGAATCACAATAAAAGTAAAGGGTGGTAGCCCAGACCCTGATACATTAGATTATTCAGCTGCAGGGGGTGGCGCGGCTCCAGGAAACACTGGAGGTTATATTATTAGCTCTTCTCCAGCTTTGTCAGCCGCTCAGTTGAGCGGTACGGCTACTGTTCCCCCAGGCGTTTATGTGATTACGGTCAAAGACCCTTCTGGAACAGCTTGCGGTGCAGCCTGTGATATAATGAAAGAACTTATCGTACAGCCAGCTTTGAAGTGGTGCATCCTTCCTGATACCAGTGTACAGGTAGCTGGTGCTTACTGCTCTGGTGATATGTTTGATATTAAAATGCGTACGCTACAGATAAATGCAGCTATTTGCTCTCCTGTATCGAGTGCTCCTTCCTTGGGATTAGCTATTCCTGACGGTTGTGGTGGTGCCGCGCCAGCTTATGTGTGTCCTGCTGGTTCTGCAGGTGGCGCGGGTGTTACCTCTACGGTGAATATTTCAGGCTGTCCGGGATTCACGCACACCACAGTGCAGGGAGCTATTAATATTTATAAAGTCTGCGTTAGCTTGACTCACACGTATGCAGAAGACCTTGCCGTATGGTTGGTGGCTCCAGGCGGAAGCGTTAGTGCTGCAGGAGTGGGTACATGTGCTACCAAACTATTTGACTCGACCCCTCCCAATAGCGCGCCGGCAGGGTGGTCATCTGACTTTGTAGCGGGTAACCAGATGTGTTTTAGTTTAAATGCAGCTACAGTTCTTTCATCTGCTGCACCGGGTGCGAATGGTGCTGTGGTACCAGCGGGTACTTATCTGCCGCAGGGCGGTTTCAATGGTTTGGCAGGCTGCCCTCTTTCGGGCAACTGGGGTATTCAAGTTAAGGATCTCTATTCTGTTATTACAGGAACATTGAATAACTTTAGCATCCAGCTTCAAGATACATCACAGATAATAAATGCGGGTACTACTGCATATACGTGGACTGTAATGAATGGTGCGGGTGCAGCAGCTCCTTATACGCCTTCAATTACGAATTCTACTACGTTGTACAACCTATCATGTCCAGGCGGACCTTACAAGTTCAAAGTATCTGGTATAGATGAGCGCGGTTGTGCTACCAAAGACACTTCTTTCAGTATCGTTTGCGCACCAGCTAACCAGTGCTGCCCAACGGTAAATATGCCAAGTTCACTTCAGACAATCTGTCAGGGACAAAATCCAAGTCAGTTTTCAGCAGCTACTACGGTTACGACCGTAAATGGTGTACAGTGGGTATATTTTACAACTTTGCCAACGACTGCTGCTGCTGCCTACGGAGCCCCTGCGGGTATTCTCGGCACGGCAACTGGAAACGGTACTACGGTAGTATATCAGGGTTCGGGAACCAGCCTTCCGTTCAGCGCGGCGGGTACATATTATATTGTAGTGCGGCTCAATCCGACACTACCTGCCGCTACTTTACAGTACATGGCGGGCAGTTGTGAGCCTTATGCGGTCATTCAAGTCATCGTGAATCCATCACCAGTTGCAGTACCTGCGTGTTTGCAGTCTTGCTCAATGGTGCCGGGCGGCAGTATCGGAATGTTTGATTTGACAACTGCATTAGCTACCATAAATCCTTCATGCCCAACTTGTACGATAACTTACCACACGAGTGCTGCGGACGCAGCGAATGGAGTAGGAGCGATACCTACTGCAGCTCCGGCGTTG
>JAYUHK010000170.1:0-18640 GCA_043767025.1 Saprospiraceae bacterium
CGGCAGCAGAAATCGTTGAAACTATCAAAAATATTCCTTCAAGCACTAAAAATAAAATTATGAGTACCTACGATATGTTAATCGAGAAAGGCGAAAAACAAGGTCTTGAGAAAGGCGAAAAACGCGGCATTGAAAAAGGCATCGAAAAAGGCATTGAAAAAATAAATACAGAGGTAGTCCTCCGCTGTTTCGACAATCAATACGACTTAAAAACGATCGCTTTAATAGCAGGATTGGAGGAAAAAGAGGTAAAAAAAATCATTAAAACGCACAGAGGAGTGTAAAGAATAGAAAGCAATTAGCGAAGAATTTCGAGCGAATTTTGACCAGTATAAACCCATATTTGTCGAATAATTTCATCACGACCATCATAATTTGGTTGTGGATTAGATTTCGTAAGAAACCATTTCAAAACCAAATACGAGTATAAACAAAACTTAATTAGAGTATTTTGCAATTTTTTCAATTTTTATTCTTTGATAATGACTTTTTATTGCCTCAAAAAAAATAGTACGGTACAGTAGTTGTAAATAATTGGTTAGCAATTATTTATCTGACTAAAAATGAAAAACTGTTTAAGTTGCCTTATTTCAACTGTCTTCGTCCAAAAACTTTACTATAATTTTGTCTATTCTGTTTCCGTCCATATCTGCGACTTCAAAGTCAATTTTTTCCCATACAAAATGTTCGCCTGCTTTGGGGACGTGTTTGAGGCTGTACATCAAAAATCCGGCGGCAGTGGTGTAGTAATTTTCGTCCTCGTCCATCAGTTCGCTGACTTCCAGAAAGTCGCGAAGCTCATTTTTATTCAACATTCCGTCGATAAAATAAGAGCCGTCGTCGCGTTTGATGATTTGAGGATTGGTGTTTTCGTCAGAGCCGGGCGAAAGCAGCGCAATGTCTTGCAAAATATCATTCATCGTGATGATGCCCTGCGTGGTACCAAATTCGTCGATAACGACGGCAAAATGAAAGTTTTTTTCTTTGAACAGCTCCAAAAGTTTGAACGGACGCATGGTTTCGGGGACATAAATCGGCTCGCGGACGATTTTGCGCAGGTCGGTGTGGTCGTTTTTGTCGTCGTCGTAGTTGGTCATCAAGTCGCGGACGTGCAGCACTCCGACGACGGTGTCCATCTCTTCGTTGCAGACCAAAAAATTTCCAAAAGGATTTTCTTTGATGAGTTTCAGATTATCTTCCCAAGCGTCAGAAACGTCCAACCAAACAAGGTCTATCCGAGAAGTCATAATCTGATTGACGGTGTGGTCGGACATTCGGAACACTTGCTCCACCATTTTTTGCTCCGTCACGTCTATCACGCCGCCCGCCGCGCTTTCCTCGATGATGGCTTTTATTTCTTCTTCCGACACGATGGAGTCCAATATTTTATTCATTCCCAAAAGCCTCAAAATCAAGTCCGTAGAGTTGCTCAAAAGCCAAACAAACGGACCCGCAACTTTCGACGTGCCTTTCATCAGGGGTGCCAGCGCGGAGGCGATGGTTTCGGGACGCTGCAAGCCGATGCGTTTCGGAACTAACTCGCCGAAAACCAACGTAAGATAAGTGGTAACTAACGTGACCATGCCCAAGCTCAACGCGCCACTGTACTCGGCGAGCATCGGGATTTTTTGGAAAAACGGCTCTACCTTTCCGGCGACCGTCGTACCGCCATAAACGCCCGTAAAAACGCCGATGAACGTAATACCTACCTGCACCGTCGAAAGAAAACGGTTGGGTTCGTCTGCCAGTTCGAGCGCGACTTGCGCGCCTTTGCTACCGCTCTGAACTTTTCGTTTGAGGCGAATTTTTCGGGACGATAGTATGGAAATCTCTGACATCGAAAAGATGCCATTCAAGATGATTAAAAAAACAATAATCAGTAATTCGGTACTCAAAATAGAGAAGCTGGTGAAGAAATAAAACACAAAACTATATAAAAAATAGGACGCTCGCAACAATATTTTTGGGATAGATTGTATTATTATCAGAAAATGTAAATTGGAGTGACAATTTAGAGCAACTTTTTATACGTCAAAAAATTTATTTTGTTAATAAAAACATAAATTTTGTCCAAAATAGGGTCAAAATATATTTTTTTTTTGATTATATCTGACCAATGATATTTTTTCTCAAATTATAAATTATTAAAAAAACGTATTTATAAAATAATCAAAATAAGTAACTTAACGTGTTTTATATCGCTTTTAAGTATATTTTAAAAATGTATTTTTAATTTTTTGGAATAAAAAACATTATATTTTTAAATTGTGACATTCAATAATAATGCTAATAAATGTTGCAACATCTATTATTTGGTCTTAAATTTGCACCATTATTTATGTATTCTTTCGAGAGTACGACTAATTCCTCCTCCTACGTCTTTTGAGTCGCTTTGATTGCGGCTCGTGCTTCTGCGGTGAGTGTCGCAGAATCATAGTTCTTTTAGGCTAATACACTTCTATACATCTATTGTTGTCAAATATTTTTGCAGAGTTACTCTTCAAAGACTGACCGCTTGGATTTTTTCTAAAACACAAAAATACTATTTTTTACCATTTGATGCCTGCGCAACAAGTGGTAGAGTCGCTATATTCTGTAAATAACAATCTTTTTAATACAATTCTTTTAACTACAACAAGAAAAAACATTAATTACTTATGAAACGTAAATTTTTTCAATTATTACAACTCGGCTGCGCTATTTTGCTTTTCGCCACGCCACTCTCCGCACAATCCGTCTATGTTAGCATAGCAGATTACGAATTAGCTCCATCAAGCGGGATATTTTCGCTCAACGTACTGACTGGAACGCTGACTCCCGTAAAAATTGGCATCAGTGGCTACAATGTTGCTCTCGGCATCAGCCCCGACGGCAGTAAGTTCTACTTTTCCGAAGCACCACAAGACCCTACGGGTACGCCGGGCAATATTAGAACTATCAGCAATCCGCCGACTGTAAACGAAATACCGCAAACAACAAATATGACCATCATCGGTCCGCGTATGTGCATCAGTCAAGACGGCAACTACCTTTACAGCGTTCACACGGTCACGCCTACGGTAGCAGGCAGTGGGTTTTTGCGTCGCTCCAGCATCGCCACAGGTCAGTCGGTCAATGCACAACTAAAAGATGCAAGCGGAAATAATGTTACTATTGACCCCAACGGTGACGTAGTTATGGCAGGCGACGGTCTATTGTATTTTACAGATGGATTGGGTCGCTTTTTCAAAGTAAATCCGAATACCGCAATTTGGGATACTAACAATCCGGGCTACGGAGGAAGCGCAGCTACTGTGCAGCTTGGCGTAATGCCAACACCGCCAGGTGCCTTTTCTGCTTCCGATGTTTATTACAGTCTTGCAATGGCTTCCGACGGGAATCTATACGCTTTGGGAAGACAGAAAATATATAAATTCGACCTTTCTACCAATCCACTCCAAACAGTTGGTCCCGGCATCAGCATCAAGTATGCTGCCGCAGGCTTGGTCGCTGGCTCGGTAGCGGTTGATGCTACAAGCAATTATTTTTTGAAACTTTTCAATACCGTCAGCGGTCATGTGTATTATGACTACAACAAAAATGGAATACTTAACACTGGCGACAACGGAATCGGCATCACACTTTATGCAAAGTTGGTCAATGCGCTCACAGGACAAGTCTATGCCGTAGCGACGGTGGACCCAATCACAGGCTTCTATCAGTTCCCTTCGGGTGTGCCGAATGGTAACTTTACGATGACTTTTAGCACCAACAATACCACAAGCCCGCTCACCGTCTTGCCAGCATCTTGGGAAAATACTACCATCACTACCCTACCCGTCACGATGGCGAATGCAGACGTGATAAATGTAGATTTTGGTTTAGCACCACTCGGTCCGCTGCCTATCGAATTGGTAAGTTTTGAGGTAGTCAAAAAAGGCGAACAGCAAGTTGAAGTAAAATGGGTAACTGCAAGCGAAAGAAACAACAGCTACTTCGTAGTAGAACGCAGCAACGACGGACGTGACTTCAAAGCCATCGGGCTTCCAGTAGCCGGCAGAGGCAACAGCAACACGACGACTGTTTACAACCTGATAGACGAAAAACCATTCGTAGGTTACAATTATTATCGAATGAGGCAGGTGGATTTCGACGGAAAATATTCTGAAAGCCGAATCGTACCTATATTTTTCTCCAAAAATGCAGGACAGATTTTCGTGTTCCCAAATCCCGTAAGCACCGACGTAAAAATTGCACTGAAAGGAATTGGAAAAGGAGATTTCCAATTTGATGTCCTAAACCTAAACGGACAAACTATTTACTCCGAAAGAGCGACAATAGAAGACGAAAATTTTCAGACTTTTATCGAAAATCGCTTCACCAACGGCGTTTATTTTCTCCGCAGCATTAATTTATCATCTGGCGACACTTTTGTAGAAAAATTCGTCGTCGAAGATTTAAGATAGTTATTAGATTGTATGTTGTTTTGTTATTAATTGATGCGAGCCGCTACGGAATAATTCCCGATAGCGGCTCGCATCTTTTTTAGGTCAGAGCAATGATAAGTCCACAAACGGCAGCTCGTTGGGGTAGTCGGTAGTAAAGTGCAGTCCGCGACTTTCCTTGCGCATCGAAGCCGAGCGCGTAATCAGGTAGCCCATCGTTATCAAATTGCGCAGCTCACAGAGTTGGGGCGAAAGCGTGGTGGTGTTGTAGAGGTCTTCGGTTTCTTGGTACAGCAAAAACAAGCGGTCGGAGGCTCTTTTTAGGCGCACATTGGAGCGCACGATGCCGACGTAGCTGCTCATTACCTCTTTCAGTTCTTTCAGGCTTTGGGTTATCAACACCATTTCTTTCGGGTCGGTCGTGCCGGTTGCGTCCCAGTCGGGAATACCGTCAATGTGCTTTACAGCGTCTATTTTTTCTAAAATATCTCCGTGAATGCGGTGCGCAAAAACCATCGCTTCGAGCAGCGAATTAGATGCCAAGCGGTTGGCTCCGTGCAGCCCCGTGCAAGTACATTCGCCGCAGGCGTACAAGCCGTTGATGCTGGATTTTCCTATCGCATCGGTCTGAATACCGCCGCACATATAGTGGCAAGCTGGCACCACAGGAATCATGTCTTTCATAGGGTCTATCCCGATGCTGACACATTTTTCGTAGATGGTCGGAAAATGTGTCAAAAAAGACTCTTTTTCGAGATGGCGGCAGTCCAAACACACGAAGTCGTCGCCCCGAGTTTTCATTTCGTTGTCAATCGCCCGCGCCACGATGTCGCGCGGCGCAAGTGATTTTCGCGCATCGTATTTTTGCATAAACTCCTGTCCGTCGCGAGTTTTTAAGATGCCACCAAAACCTCTGACGGCTTCGGATACCAAAAAGTCGGGATTTTCGCCTGCGGGATTGTAGAGCGCGGTTGGGTGAAATTGTACAAATTCCATATTTTCCACTCTGCCTTTTGCCCGATAGACCATCGCTATCCCGTCGCCCGAAGCGATGACAGGATTGGTAGTGTTGCGATATACTTGCCCCGCACCACCGGTCGCCACGACAGTTACTCGGGCGAGCAATGAGTCAATCGCACCTGTTTTTTTATCAAAAGCATACGTTCCGTAACACTCGATGTTGGGCGTGACTCGTGTGATGTTGTAGCCCAAGTGGTGTTGAGTAATCAAATCTACCGCAAAATAATGTTCCAGCACCGTGATATTGTCGTATCGAGCGGCTTCTTCCATCAGCGTCCGTTGCATTTCCCAACCCGTCAGGTCTTTGTAGTGCAGTATTCGATGCTCCGAGTGTCCGCCTTCGCGGGCGAGGTCGTAGGCGTGGCTTTTGTCTTTATCAAACCGTGCGCCCCACTCGATGATCTCTTGGACTCTGGCGGGACCTTCTTTTACCACGATTTCGACGATTTCTTTCTTACAAAGTCCGTCGCCTGCGTCCAGCGTGTCGGCGACGTGTTTTTGGTAAGAATCTTTCTCAAAATCCCAAACCGCCGCTACCCCACCCTGCGCGTACCGAGTGTTGCTTTCGCCCTCCACAGTCTTGGTAAGCACCAAAATCTTCAAGTCGGGACGCTGCTGCGCTGTTTTTATTGCCAAAGTCAGTCCAGCAATTCCCGAACCCAATATCAAAACATCTGTTTTTTTTGTCATAATTTTTTCTTTATTCGCTACTTCCCAAAAAGCGCGCTTTCAATCATCTGGCACAAAATATGCCCCACCAAAATATGCGACTCCTGAATGCGCGGAGTGTCGGAAGATGGAATGTTAATCAAAAAATCACAATAATTGTTCATTTTTCCGCCTGCTGCACCTGTCAGCCCGACCGTTTTTAGTCCTATTTCGTGTGCTTTTTGCAGTGCGCGCAGCACATTTGGGGAGTTGCCAGAAGTAGAAATACCGACCAACATATCGCCCTTGCGCCCTGCTGCTTCCACCATTCGGGCATAAACTTCGTCGAAAGAATAATCGTTGGCTACTGCTGTCAGATAGGACGAATTGACGTGCAGAGCTTCCGCATAGAGCGGTTTTCTGTCCAAGTAAAATCTTCCCGAAAGCTCGGCGGCGATGTGCTGGGCATCGCCTGCACTTCCGCCGTTGCCACAAAATAAAATTTTGCCATCAGCCCGAAATACTTGCGTGGCGGCTTCGGCAACGTCTTGAATGGTTTTTAGTAATATTTCATCGGACAGTAAAAGTTGTTTTACTCTGATGCTTTCGGCGATACTCTGGCGAATGATTTGCATAAAAAGACGGATTGAGGCTCAATTTTTTTTTTTAATAAAAATGCTATCTGCTGCGTAAAAGTAAAGGTAAAGTTCTAAATGAGGCGGAAAAGGGTGGTTTTTTTATAAATAAGTAGTTATAAGTTTTTAGTTTTTAATTTTGAGTCGTCATAAACTATTGAAAATCAACGAATTATATCGAATACTAAATGTCATCTATTTTAAGTGTAAAAACTTAAATAAAAAAAAGTCATACCCAACTCGTTGGACGTGACTTTTTTTGAAACTGAAATGCGGAGAGTGAGAGATTCGAACTCTCGGTACCCTTTTGAAGTACACACACTTTCCAGGCGTGCTCCTTAAACCACTCGGACAACTCTCCATCGAACTCAAAGACAAACAAAAAACACTCACAAGCCAGAAACTTACGAGTGTTTTGTAAGACGTTGGTGGTCCCACTAGGACTTGAACCTAGGACCCCCTGATTATGAGTCAGGTGCTACTAACCAACTGAGCTATAGGACCATACCTGCCGCAAAGGGCAGATTTTTCGCGGAAGCGAGTGCAAAGATATATTTTTTTTATGTAGATTTGCAAATGTAAATGCTTTTTTATTTTTTAGAAGGGAATAAAAGATAAAGTACCATAATTTTTCTTCCTTCTTTAAACACATTCCTATTTCCAAAATCATAAAACTGTCTTGAATCAGCGGCAATGGACATATCGGGACGAGCAGGGCAAAAATCATCTGCTGGGCGTGGCGCACGGAGCGGATACGGGGCATTTGATGATTTATTGCGATGAGGAGATTGTACTCATAGATTTTAATATTTTTGGCGACCGTGAGTATTCTTTTTTGGTAGAAAATGAATTGCTCAAAATAAAAATTCTGTCCAACAATCAGACTTTTGAATACCAACTCATCGAGGACACGACCGCCGACACACCACTCAATCGCACCCGACGCACCGAAGAACGCCAAGAACGCCAGCGATTGGTGTTGAGCGCAGTGTTGGTATTTTTATTGCTCGTCGGTATTTTTTTGTTCGTCAAATACAACGGCGGCTCAAGCCCGCCAGATTAACCTTTTTCTTCTTGGCACAGGCTTTACTTTTCGTTGTTCATAGACAGTAAGCGAAATGAAAGTAAAATAAGATTTTCGTTATTTTACTTTCGACGCGTAAAGTAAAATAACGAAAATCTTATTTTACCTTTATAAAAAATAAAATGGTACAAATTGAAAAATTTAGGGCGGGCGAGATGCGGTTGGGCATTGATTACAAATACTTTCTCCCCAATTTAATTTCATAAAATTATAAAGCGCAATGCGAAGAACCAACCCAAATAGCAACCGCGCTGCGGTTGCTATTTGGGTTTTAGTGTTCCTCCAAGTAATTATTTTTGAAAAAATCACGGTAGGCATCTACTGTTTTCATCGTGATTATTTTGCGATAATTGTTTTGTGTCACCGCAAATAACTCGTAAGCAATACTGCGGGGCATAAAATTTTTCTGCTTGGTCGCCCCGTTGTAGTAGCGCATGGCGGCTTCTTTGTTATCGAATTTACGGACAACGATGACGGGCGTACCCGTCTCGCCGCCGATGATGGCGTTGGAAACTTTGAGCTGGTCGAGCTTGTGGTTCTGACGGTTGTAGTCGCCGACTGCCGACTGCGCATCGGTTAGCTTTTCGGACGGGTTCTCGCCGCCCAGCACGACGACGACGTAATGGACGGAATTATCTTCTGCCAGATAAGTCTGTTCGGGATTGGTGGGTGCGCCACCTTTCGCCATTCCCGGCACCGCCGTAGTGTCTTCGCCTTCCAAGACACGCAATATTTCTTTCGCTCTTTTCTGTTCGGCAGATTCTGGATATTTGGCAACTACTTCTTTCAACGAAATAATATAAGCCCCTTTTCCGTCCGTATTGCCTACACACATCGCGCGGAGCAAGGCAAACTTTGCCCTCAACGTATTTTTTTCGGCAGGAAACATAGACTCCGCCTCCCAAGTCCGATCTTTGGCTGCCTTGAACTGACCTTTCTGAAACATTGCATAGGTCGCGTCATAATATTGGTTGAGCTTTCGCTCTTCGTTTTGGGTATCTTTCAGATAGTTGGGGTCTTGCAGAATCCGCGCGTAAGTCGTAGTCGGATATTTTTTAACAATTTTATCATAATATTCCTGCGCTTTGCGCGGATTTTTTAAGTCTGTGTGTGCCAAATAAAGATAATACCACGAGTCCAACTCGTGTCTGGTAGTTGGGTATCGCAGCAGCATTTTCTCCAATACTTCGACTGTTTTTTCGTTGTTTTTGAGGCGGTCGCGATAAAGTCCGCCCAGTGCAAACATAGCATTCATCAGTTTATCGTTGGCGATGGCGATTTTTTCGGGCGAGTCTGGAATATCTTTGAAAATTGTGCTTACGTCGATGTCAGCGACTGCGTCTGCGGCGGTGGTAGCCTCTGGGGTATCCACAGACGTAAGGCTTCGGCGGTTGGAGCGTCGCCAGTTGTCCTCCAACTTGCGGTCGCTGCCCCAACTTTTCTCAAAGTCGCGCTTTCCTGAGCGGACGAGGTTGGGGTCGTAGGCAAAAAAATCACTCCGCTTGATTGCTCCAGCGAGTGTTGGATTTTTGGCGGCATTTTTGGCGGCTTCGACGGCGGCGATTTTGCGCTGCTCTTCGTCCCGTTCTTTTTTTATTTTAGAAGCCAGCTCGCGCTTATCTTTCGGCGACAGGTTCGCAATTTGCAACAGACTGTCCTGCTCCTGAATGATGAGCAGATTTTTTGCTACGTCCGTCAAGCTGTTTGCGAAGCGATTAACCTCGTCGTATCGGTCGTCCAATTTTGTAATAACTTGGAGCGTACTGTCGTAATAATTTTTTGCAAAAATAAATTTATCGTCTTTGTAATACAGTCTTGCGAGCAATAGATAGGATTCGATGCGCTGTTGCTTGTTGTTTTTATTACTTGCCAATGAAAGTTTTAGATTGTCTATGGCGGCAGTTTTATCATTCGCTTTGATGGCGATATTGGCGAGGGTAAAATAAATTTGGTCTTTAAAGTCTTCGTTTTTGATGTCGCGAAGCATTTTTTGTAAGTCGGCAGTTACTTGCTCGATAGACGCTTTGCCGTTCACATAGGCATTTTGAACCAAATTTAATTTGGCATTAAAGTCCATAATGTATTCAGTGCTGAAATGGTAGGCGCGCTCAAAAGCGGCATAAGCCTCATCGCCTTTGTTTTGTTGCTGAAATATTTGACCCAAGATAAAGTAATAACGAGCTTTTTCGCGTTTTCGATTGGCGTACTCGATGGCTGCACGGAGCGGTGCTACCGCCATGCCGTAGTTTTTTTGTTTCAAAAATAAATGCGCCTGCGCCACTGCGATTCCGGAGCGGACATCGGTGAAAGTGCGGCTGTCTTTTTCGAGTTGGTCGAGGATAGATTGGGCATTTTCGTAGCGTTGTCGCTCGACGTACGTGCGGGCGAGCCAAAGCAGACCTTCCTGATAGCAAGGGCGATGCGTAAAATAATATTTGGTCGGCGACGCATTTACGTCCACCGCTTGTGGCTTTATGGGAGCGACGGTTTCCTCTTCCTCTTTTTTGGGTTCTTCTTTCTTCGGTTCTTCCTTTTTGGGTTCTGGCTTGACGATTGGAGTTATTTTTTTGGTTGCCGTCGTGTCAGGTGCGACGATTTTAGGCAGTGCTTCGCCACCCGTTACGACTTTCTTTTTGCCTTTTTTGCGGTCTTTATCGCGTTGCTCGCGCTCGCGTTCTTTTTGTTTTTTGGCTTCTTCGCGCGCTGCGGTGCGCTGTTCTTTTTCTTTTTCTTTGAGTTTTTTAGCGGTTTCTTTTTCGGTTTCTTTTTTCTCTTTTTCGTCTATTTTCTTTTCTTTTTCTTCTATTTTTGCAATTTCCTGCATTTTTTTGACTTCTTTACGCACTTGTGCGACCGTTTTGCGATCAGTGCCGGGCTTGAAAGTTTCTTTGAAATACTGCAAAGTTTCTTCCGCCGTCTCAAAGTCGTGTTTCAGGTATTGACATTTTGCCATCATCAAATAACAATCCGGCACCCAGTGGCTGATGGGGTGCAAACTGGCTACGACGGATACTTTTTCGATGGCTTTGTCCATTTTTTGAGCGTCCGCCATCGGATTATCGACATCTAAATATGGATAAACATCAAGAATTTTGTTATAATTGTCTTGATGCAGTCCATTGTAGTTGTCTAATGTTTCATTTAGCAGTACATTTGCATTGAAGTAGCCGTTGTAGTAAGCGGTCGTGTTGTGATAAAACTTTTTTATCCACGACGCTTCGCTGCGTTTTTTTTGAGTAGCACAAGCTGACAGCAACGCGACGGCGGCAGTCAAAATAAATAATCGTTGAATACGTTTCAAAACTGTATATATTTTTTTTAAAATGAATTTTTTAGTAATATTGAAATTGAAAAATAGAATATCCGCCAAAACATAATTATTTTTGTGGACGCTCAATTCCATTTTTCAAACTCTATTCCCGATGAATGTGTCTAAAATAAACTACTCATTTTTTTTGCCAAATTAAAATCAATCAATGCGCTATTTTTTCGTTCCAACGCCCCGCGTTGCGCCTCAAAAATGCCTTGATATTGTTTCAATTTATTTTAAAAATTGGAGTATCTTATTTTTTCTTCATTCCTAAAACTTTTATTTGAACTTTTTATTTTACTTTCTTATAATTCTTAACAATAAATTATGGCAACCGAAGACAACGCAGACGGCAAAAAACCGCTCATGGAGCGACTCAAAATAACCTATCGTTTGGTAGTCATGAACCACGAAACCTTCGAGGAAGTCGGCTCTTACAAGCTCTCATTGCTCAACGTTTATGTGGCTGTCAGCACGCTGGTAGTAGCCGTCGCGCTCGGCGTTACGCTGCTCATCATCAACACGCCGCTCAAAAGATATATCCCCGGCTACGGCGACGCAAGCCAGCTGAGGGCAGTAGCGACGCTTTCGCAAAAGGTAGATGAAATGGAGCTACAATTACAAGCTAACAAAACCTATTCCGAAAGTTTCAAAAAAGTGCTGGTTGGCGATTTAGAAACAGAAAAAGATGTGCCGCGCGAAAAAGTGGAGCTGCCCGACAGCCTCCTGAACGTTGAACGTATCCAAGAGGACGAAATGTTGCGTAAAGCGACCGAAATAAATCAAGGGCAAAGAACAAGCAGCAACAATGCCGGGGAAACGCCCCCAACCAACGTATCGCCCCGCGATATGCCGCTTTCGCAGATGTTTTTTGTCAGCCCGTTGGTCGGCGAATTGAGCAAAGGTTTTGACCTCAAGGGACACCCCGCGGTAGATGTGATTGCGCCACACAACACGCCCGTCAAGTCCGTGATGGACGGTTTTGTGATTTCTTCGGATTGGACACTGGACTTCGGCAACACGATTGCCGTCCAACACACCAACAATGTGGTGACTTTTTACAAACACAATTCTCTGCTGCTCAAAAAAGTGGGCAGCAGCGTCAAGGCGGGCGAAGCACTCGCCATCATCGGCAACACGGGCGAACTGACCAACGGACCGCACCTGCATTTTGAGCTTTGGCACAAAGGAAAACCCGTCAATCCTGTGGAATATATCAAATTTAATTAAGTAGTTATAAGTTTTTAGTTTTGAGTTTTGAGTCGTCATAAACTATTGAAAATCAACAAATTATGTCGAATATTAAATGTCATATATTTAAGTGCATGAACTTAGCTTCAATTCGCCCAAACCTTGCAGCCTTCGGTGCAGTTGGTACAAATATCAATTTCGTCGCGCCCTTTGAGCAGGAGTTGGCGAAAATTCCGATAGGCTTCGCCTTGCCAAAGTTGCTTGAAAGACGTTTTTTTGAGGTCGCCGAGCCTGTGAAGTGCGTCTTTATCGAAGCAACACGGCACCACCAAGCCGTCCCAAGTGATGACGCAAGCGTGCCAAAGTTTCCAACAATGGTTCAATAATTCATTTTTTGTGACATACGTTCCGTCGTCTTTTTTTCGGTATCGAGAGAACTGGTCTATGGTAGGGATAAGCGCGTTACCGTTTTCGTATTCATACACTTGGGCGGTTTTTAGCTTCACTTCGTCCACGCCGATTTCTTCTGCCAGACGGTAAATATCGGGAATTTGATGCTCGTTGGGTCGGACGACTAAAAATTGAAAAATGATGTGTGGCGTGACAGAGTTCAATTCTTTTTTCCACTTCACGACATTGCGCGCGCCTTGCAGCACATGGTCGAGTTTGCCTTCTATCCGATAGCTTTCGTAAACTTCTTGCGTAGTGCCATCTACCGAAATAATCAACCTATCCAAGCCAGATTCTATGGTTTTGCGGGCATTTTCGTCGTTCAAAAAATGTCCGTTGGTGGACGTAATCGTATAAATGCCACGACTGCGAGCGTAGGCGACCATCTCCAAAAATTTTGGATTGATGTAAGGTTCGCCTTGAAAATAAAAAATAAGATACAACAAATGTGACTGGAGTTCGTCGATCGTTTTCTTAAAAAAATCCTCTTTTAGGTTGCCTGTCGGACGCGTGAAAGCCCGCAAGCCGCTCGGACACTCTGGGCACCGAAGGTTGCAGGCGGTAGTAGGCTCTATCGAAATCGTCATCGGCAGTCCCCACTGAATCGGTCGGCGCACCCATTTCGTGAGCTGATAGGACGCGTAAAGCGACAGCACATTCCATGCGCGGCGGACGGTGACTTTTGACAAAAAATTAGCTACATCGTGACGATATAATTTCATTGAAATTTTTTATTCTTCTTTACAAATATCGCTCCTCTACGATTTTGATGTGGTGCAAAACGTGACCTATCATAATGTATGCCAACGCTTGCGGCGAAATTGAACGATTATTGACCGTACCAACTCGCTGCGCGGCAGCATCAGAAATATTTTGAAATAAATAAAAATGTGACTGCCTCAAAAGCGAAAATTCAGTTATTAGACTTTCCAACGAGCGGTTCGTCACATCTGCGTTTGCGGCGTAGAGGTCTTCGTCGCAACTCGGCAGGTTGCAAAGGTCGTTGCGGAGAAATGTCATCGCCCGATACGCCATAATGCGCTCTGTATCAATCAAGTGCATCACGACTTCCTTAATCGTCCATTTGCCTTCGGCATAAGAAAAATCAATTTTATCCGCCGGAATTTGATGAAAAAAACCTGCAAACTGGCGCAAATTTTCTCCAAAAACTTCCATAAAATCCCCGTCTGGCACGAGATCAATGTATTTTTGAAAGTACGCAGCGTGTTCGGCAGGCGTTGGTCTTTGTATCATAAAAATATTTTTATTTAAAAAAATTGTGACTTATTTCTTCGTTCCTTATTCTTGAAAATATACTCGTTTTACGCGCTCCGAAAGCGTCGTAAAAATCTCATACGGAATGGTGTTGAGTGCATTCGCAAGTTCCGTCACGCTCGGACTTTCGCCAAATATCGTCGCCTCGTCGCCCTCTTGCACCTGCGGCAGCTGCGTCACGTCTATCATACACATATCCATACACACGTTGCCGATTGTGGGCGCGCGACCGCCGCCGACTTGGACGCTAAAATTACCGTTGCCCGCAGCTCGCAACAAACCGTCCGCGTAGCCGACGCTGAGCGTCGCTATGCGCATCGCTTGTTGGGCGCGACCGCTTCTGCCGTAGCCGACGGACTCGCCTGCCGCCAAGGTTTTGAGTTGCGAAACGGTGGCTTTTAGACTGCTTACGACCTTCAAAAGCGGCTGGATTTCGGCGCTGCTGTCAATGCCGTACAGCCCGATTCCTAAACGAACCATCTCGAAATGATATTGCGGAAACCGAACAATACCGCCCGAATTGAGCAAATGCCGAAGCGGATAATAACCGATTTGCTTGCAAATTTGTTCGTAGAGGTTTGTAAAATTTTGAGCCTGCTGGTGCGTAAATTCATCGTGCAACGGATTCTCACTCGCCGCCAAGTGCGAAAAAATAGACTGAACTCGAAGCTGCGGATACTGCGCCAAAGTAAGTGTCAGCTTCTCGATGTCCGACTGCTCAAACCCCAAACGCTTCATTCCCGTATCCAATTTTAGGTGAATATTTACAGTTTCGTGACTGTCTTTTACGGCAGCAATAAAATGTTTGAGTAGTGTAAGGCTATAGATTTCGGGTTCTAAACGGTAGCGAAGTATGGCATCAAAACTTTCTTCTTCGGGATTCAGCACCAAGATTGGAAGCGAAATTCCGGCTTGTCGAAGCTCAATTCCCTCGTCCGCGTAGGCTACCGCGAGGTAGCTAATTCGCTGACTTTCCAGCAAGCGACCGACTTCGTGGCTGCCACTTCCGTAAGCTGACGCTTTTATCATCGCCATCACACGCGTGCGCGGTTGGAGGCGGCTGCGATAAACTTGCAGGTTTTCTATGAGCGCGTTCAGATTTATTTCTAAAATAGTTTTATGTGCTTTTTGTGACAGCCGATTGGCGATGCGCTCGAAAGCAAAGATGCGCGCGCCTTTGAGCAAAATAGTTTCTTGCTGGAAATCTGAATTTTTTATTTGTGCCAAAAAATCTTCTGTCGAATCAAAAAAAACACTTGATACTTCGTTGGGCAGCTTGGGCGCAATCGCTTTTATTTCTTTCCCAATTCCTATCAACCGAGTAATATTTTTTTGGCTCAATAATTTTGTCACGGCGGCGTAAAGTTTTGTTTTGCTCCAACCGCTTTCTAAAATATCAGACAGAATAATTGTTTTTTGTGACAATGTATTTTGTTGCTCCATAAAATTAAGTGCTGCCGTGAGCGACGTAAGGTCGGAGTTGTAGCTGTCGTTGATGAGTAAGCAGCCATTGATGCCCGATTTGAGTTCGAGGCGCATTGCGACAGGCTCGAGCTGTGATATTCGATGTCGGATAATATCGTTAGCGTAGCCGTAGCAAAGCATCAAAGCCCAGCAATGACAAGCATTTTCGATGGACGGTAAGTCCGAAAAAGGAATTTGTATGGCTATTTCTTTTTCCCTAAAAATCGCGCTAATCGTGGTAATATGGATTTCTGAATGGATAGTGTGAACACTCAAGTCTGCTTTTTTGTTCCCTTTTTGCGACCATGAAAACAGCTTTTTGTCTGGAAATTTGTCATGGATAGCTTCTGTTATTTCCAAATAATCTACACAAAAAATCAAAATTTGTGACATTTGGAACAAATCCAATTTTTCGTATATTTTTTCTTTATTCGACGAAAAACCTTCGCTGTGCGCTGCGCCGATGTTGGTAAAAATACCCGTCTGGCAGTCAATCAGAGGAGCGATGCGGCGCATTTCGTCTATTTTGGAGATACCTGCTTCAAAAATGCCGAGCGTATGTTGGGCGGAAATTTGCCACACCGAAAGCGGCACTCCTATCTGCGAGTTGTAACTTTTGGGACTTCGGACTATATTAAAGTCGGACTGTAGCAGCCGGAAAAGCCACTCTTTGACAATGGTTTTTCCATTGCTCCCCGTAATGCCGATGACGGGCAGATTGGAAAACATTCGACGATGGTGCGTTGCCAACTGTTGCAGCGCGTCGGTCGTGTTTTTTACGATAATAAAATTGGAACTTGGAAATTTTTTGTACGCTATTTCTTGCGACACTACGAAGTTGCGAACTCCTTTTTCGTACAAAGGCTCGATGTAATCGTGACCATTTTGGTTCGCCCCCACCAGCGAAAAGAACAGCGTTTCGGAAGGAAACACCAACTGGCGGCTGTCCAACAACAAGTGTTCTATGAACAGATTATGGATAAATCCGTTCAAAAACTTACCCCCAACTATGTCACAAATCTGGGTAATTGGATAGGTATTGCTGTGATGCGTAGGTGTCAATAAAAACTACTTTTTTATATTCGGTGGCAAAATTACGCTTTTATTGACACTTTTCTAATTTACTTGCCCTTTTAGTTGTTCGTAGTTTTCGATATATTCGGCGACCAACTGGCTGACGATGTCTTTCAAAAAGGCTTTTTCTATCCGAGCGATAGACTTTAGTTTTTCTAATTTTTCGTGGTCAAAAGCGAGCGTAATTCTTTTCTGCAACCCTTCGTGCATCTCTAAATGCGTCCCCGAGATTGTTTCGCGAATGATAAAATCCAAGCCGCTTATTGGTTTGCGCAGCACCGGCTTTTTGATTAGCATAGATTCGTTTTGCTGCTGCACCGGCTTATTGCGCAGCTGCTCGTCCAAACTTTCCTGAAACGCGTCTTGCAAAAGCGACTCCAAATCAGACGCAAAATTTTTGAGTGCCGACGAGCGACGCACTGGCGGCGACGGAGCAATGCCCGCCGCAGTATCCGCCGTAAGAGCTGCGGATACCAGTTTGGGCGCATTTTTGGGCTTGCCCAAAAACACAGCCGACGCGTCTATCACGTCTGTCCCGCCTGCCGCCGAACCGCCGAATAGACTGTCTAAACCGTTTGAAAATTTCTTCTTGCTCAAAACTATATCTTTTTTAAGGTGGCTTTTATGTTGTATTTGCGATTTTTCGCAGCAGACAATTACTTTTCTCACGCATTTTCAAAAATGCGTCTGACACAAATTACCCATTATCTCTACCAAATTACAAACTATCACTGCATTGTTTTTTCGTTTCAACGCGCTGCGCTGGACTTCAAAAATGCCTTGTCATGGATTGAATTTATTTGAAAAATTGAGTATTTTATTTCCTCTTCGCTCTTTAGACCGTCACGCCTTCTGTCCGTGCGATGATTTCTTTGCAAAGTTCAAAATAATCGTCCGCGCCGATACTTTTGGGAGCATAGCCAAAAATATCTTTGCGCTGTGCAGGAGCTTCCGCCAACGCCACATTGTCGCGAATATAGGTTTTGAAAACTTTTTCCTCAAAATATTTGTGTATCGTTTCTACCACGTCGCGGTTGAGGACGCGCCGAGAGTCGTACATGGTAGCGATTACGCCGCCGATTTCGAGATTTTTATTGAGCCTGAATTTGACTTTGTCAATTACTTGTTTGATTTTCGCCAAACCTTGCAGTGCCAAAAACTCCGTTTGAAGCGGAATATACACGAACCTACTGCTTGTGAGCGCGTTGAGCGTCAGCAAGCCAAGCGACGGCGGACAGTCGATAAGGATATAGTCGTAATCCTCCACAATCGGAGCGAACAGCTCGCGCAAGAGATACTCGCGCCCAGCTTCATTGACGAGTTCCATTTCCGCGCCCGACAAGTCGAGCGAAGAGGTAACGACATCTAAACCCGGCTTCGCGCTGTACGGCACGAGTTCTGATTCGCCGCGTAGGGCTTCGTAGATGGTGTACTTTTGGCGTGGAATGCCAAGAGAAAGCGTGAGATTGGCTTGCGGGTCGAGGTCGAGCAAGAGAACTTTTTTGCCCAACTCTACAAGACCTGCGCCGATGTTGATGGTGCTGGTGGTTTTGCCCACACCGCCTTTGTGGTTCAAGAGAGAAATGATGATGCCCATATTTGTAACGTAAGGTATTTTCGGAACGTTTTTAGTGAGGAGAGTGTCCAAAATAAAATATCTATTTTGTTTTTCCTTATTCCCGAAGGCAAATATATGAATATATTTTAATACGAATATAATTTTTTTGAATATTTTTTTTGAAATATATGAAAAAATTATTTTTGACTTTTTTTTAGAAATTCGGTTTTCAAAATCCCCAGCCGACTTTCGTACACAAGTATGTAGCCAGCGTTACTGGTATCTTTGGGGCATCAGCAGCTTATATCAAAGCATCATCAAAATTTGTTTATGCAGTTTGAAAATTTTAATAACTCACGTTACGCAAAAAATCTTTTTACTAAAATTTCAGACGGCTTTTTATTCGATGTGACTGTATTTTCAGACGTGCCTTGTAGAAATTCAAGTTTTTGCAAAAATATCGTCTGGCGAAGCGAAAACTGTTTGAGTCTGGCGCAGCCGACGAGT